>NZ_JBRRDL010000079.1:0-217 GCF_056759635.1 Stenotrophomonas sp. STEN056 | reverse complement strand
CGCCGACAGATCACCCTGGCCGTTGAAGGTGGTCACGGAAGTATTACCGCCGCTGCTCAGCGTGCTGTTGCCTGCGACATCCAGCGTGGTCGCGGTCAGATCATTGGCGGCCTTGACTGCCAGCGCCTTGCCCACGGCGGCCTGCCCGATCACCACATCAGACTGGCCGTCGATGGCTGCATTGCCGGTCACCTTTGCATCGGCGATGGACAAGGTG
>NZ_JBRRDL010000078.1:0-222 GCF_056759635.1 Stenotrophomonas sp. STEN056 | reverse complement strand
CCCCCCCCCCCCCCCCCCCCCCCCCCCCCCCCCCCCCCCCCCCCCCCCCCCCCCCCCCCCCCCCCCCCCCCCCCCCCCCCCCCCCCCCCCCCCCCCCCCCCCCCCCCCCCCGCCCCCCCCCCCCCCCCCCCCCCCCCCCCCCCCCCCCCCCCCCCCCCCCCCCCCCCCCCCCCCCCCCCCCCCCCCCCCCCCCCCCCCCCCCCCCCCCCCCCCCCCCCCCCC
>NZ_JBRRDL010000077.1:0-223 GCF_056759635.1 Stenotrophomonas sp. STEN056 | reverse complement strand
AGGGCAATGCTGCTGTCGGCATCAGCTTGTGCGCCGGCACCCATGGCCACGCTGCGCTCACCGTTTGCAGCACTGGAAGCACCGGCTGCCAACGCATAGTCCGCGCCTGCAATCGCACTGTCACCGGCGACGAAACTGTAGTGGCCCGAAGCCATCGCATTGCTGCCAATCGCCGTGGCGTTGTCGCCGTCCACCAGGTTGGCAAAACCGAACGCACTGCTGT
>NZ_JBRRDL010000076.1:0-277 GCF_056759635.1 Stenotrophomonas sp. STEN056 | reverse complement strand
GAAATAGCGCTGCGTGCCTTCGGCCACATCAGCAACGACATCCAGCTGCGATTTGTTCACCGCATCGGTGTCTTCGGTACCGGCGGCGACGTTGGTGATCTGGCGCTCGGCGCCGGCCTTGCCCACCGACACGGTGTTGGCACGATCAGCCACCGAATCCGCACCGAGGGCAATGCTGCTGTCGGCATCAGCTTGTGCGCCGGCACCCATGGCCACGCTGCGCTCACCGTTTGCAGCACTGGAAGCACCGGCTGCCAACGCATAGTCCGCGCCTGCA
>NZ_JBRRDL010000075.1:0-354 GCF_056759635.1 Stenotrophomonas sp. STEN056 | reverse complement strand
GGCAAAACCGAACGCACTGCTGTTCTCACCATCGACCTGGTTGAAGTTGCCCACCGCCGAACTGTTGGTGCCGTTGGCGGTGTTCACATAGCCCATCGCGCTGCTGTAATCGCCGGCAGCGACGTTGTAGCTGCCCACCGCCGTGCTCTCCGCGCCACTGGCCTGCGAGCCGACACCGGCCGCCGTTGCACCCGCGCCGCTGGCCACGGCATCGTCACTGCCGTCCGCTGCGCCATTGGCCGTGAAATAGCGCTGCGTGCCTTCGGCCACATCAGCAACGACATCCAGCTGCGATTTGTTCACCGCATCGGTGTCTTCGGTACCGGCGGCGACGTTGGTGATCTGGCGCTCGGC
>NZ_JBRRDL010000074.1:0-359 GCF_056759635.1 Stenotrophomonas sp. STEN056 | reverse complement strand
CAATGATCTGACCGCGACCACGCTGGATGTCGCAGGCAACAGCACGCTGAGCAGCGGCGGCAATACTTCGGTCACCACCTTCAACGGCCAGGGTGATCTGTCGGCGAACGCTGGCGGAAATCTGGTGCTGGATAGCGGCACGGTCGGCGGCAACGCCACGCTGTCGAGCGTTGGTGGCACCACGGTTGATTCGCTGGCAGTGCAGGGCTCGCTGGATGTGGCTTCCGGTGCAGCCTTGGCCGCGCGCGTGTTGTCCTCCGGTGCGGCGATGACGCTTGCATCCGGCAGCACGCTGGATGTGCAGCAGCTGAGCAGCGGTGCTGATCTCACGGCAGATGCGGTGGGCACCTTGTCCATCG
>NZ_JBRRDL010000073.1:0-450 GCF_056759635.1 Stenotrophomonas sp. STEN056 | reverse complement strand
GTGGACGCCGGGCGCACAGCCGCACCGCGGGCAAAGCGGCCTGATGCAGGCACTTCAGCAGGGCCTGTTCATAGCCGCCGCTGGCCTCCAGGACGATGCGCTGGCACGCCAGCTGCTGCAGCCAGGACACCAGTTCGGCCAGGCCGGCGGCTGAATTGGCAAAGGTTCTACCCCGCTCCTGCGGCAGGACGTGAACCACCAACTCCGACTTGGCGACATCGATACCCACATAGCTGTTCATCATCGGCTCCCGTTGTAGGCTGACAGTGAGAGCGCTCCCCCGATCCCATGCTTGTACGGTTCGGACTCAGATCCGATCAACTGTTCGGGCTGAAGGGGAGTTTGGAGTGCGGCGCCCCAACTCCTACACGTGCTTGTGCGCACCGCGGCATAACGGGCTGCCGCACTCCGCTCTCACCTGCAAACCTACTCCGGTGGCAGACACAAGCG
>NZ_JBRRDL010000072.1:0-580 GCF_056759635.1 Stenotrophomonas sp. STEN056 | reverse complement strand
GGCGCGTGAGTTCATCGCCATGTACGAAGCGGCCGGCGTGCCGCGCAGCAAGGTGCTGATCAAGATCGCCGCCACCTGGGCCGGCGTGGAAGCCGCGCGCGTGCTGCAGGCTGAAGGCATCGACTGCAACCTGACGCTGATCTTCAACCCGACCCAGGCCCTGGCCTGCTCGGAAGCCGGTGCATTCCTGATCTCGCCGTTTGTCGGCCGCATTCTTGACTGGTACGTGGCCAACGGCCAGACCCCGGCCAACATTGACGAAGACCCGGGCGTGCAGTTCGTGCGCGGCGTGTTCACCGAGTTCAAGCGCCGTGGTTCCAGCACGGTGGTGATGGGCGCCTCGTTCCGCTCCACCGCGCAGATTGAAGCGCTGGCCGGCTGCGATCGTTTGACCATCTCGCCGGACCTGCTGGAAAAGCTGGACGCCGATTTCGGCGAGCTGCCGCGCAAGCTGCTGGCCGGCGCAGCAGAAGCAGTGAATGTCGCTGCGATTGATGAAGCCAAGTTCGATGCGGATATGGCCGCTGATCCGATGGCCACCGAGAAGCTGGCCACCGGCATTGATGCGTTCGCCAAGGAT
>NZ_JBRRDL010000071.1:0-595 GCF_056759635.1 Stenotrophomonas sp. STEN056 | reverse complement strand
TGGCAGGATGCCGCCGGCCAGGTAGATGCCGCCCTGCACGCCATAGAGCAGGGCCATGTCGCCGACGGTGGAGCCGAGGATTCCGCAGAACAGCTGCAGGGTTTCCACGGCGAGCGGGTCGCTGCCATCACAGGCGGCGGCGCTGACGGCATCGGGTGTTGTGTGCGTGGGCGTGGTGCCGCGCACCGCGCACAGTGCGTTGTAAAGGTTGAGCAGGCCGGGGCCGGAAAGGGCCTGTTCGATGGAAACATGGCTGCGGTCGCGCAGCATCTGCTGCAACACGGCCATTTCCAGTTCGGTGGTGGCCGCGAGCGAGGCCTGTCCGCCTTCGGTGGCCAGCACCACGGAGCGGTTGCCGACCGGAATCCACACCGCAGCGCCCAGGCCGGTGCCGGGGCCGATGACCAGGGTCGGGCCGCGCGGCGCGTCGGCCGGGCCGGTGAGCTGCAGGACCTGGCTGGCGCCGATGTGCGCGGCAGCGTGGGCGACGGCTTCGAAATCGTTGACCAGGTGCACGGCCTCGAAGCCCAGGTCCTGACGGATGCGGCTGGAAGACAGCGGCCAGGGCAGGTTGGCAGTGATCACCGTGCCGTCG
>NZ_JBRRDL010000070.1:0-597 GCF_056759635.1 Stenotrophomonas sp. STEN056 | reverse complement strand
GTACTTGTCCTGCATGTCGCGGCCGGTGTCGCGCATGGTCTTGATGACCTTGTCCAGCGAGACCTTGTGCTTGCCGTCGCCACGCATGGCCATGCGTGCGGCATTGATGGCCTTCACCGAGCCCATCGCGTTGCGCTCGATGCAGGGAATCTGCACCAGCCCGCCGATGGGGTCGCAGGTCAGGCCCAGGTTGTGTTCCATGCCGATTTCCGCGGCGTTCTCGATCTGCCCCGGGTTGCCGCCCAGCGCGGCCATCAGGCCACCGGCCGCCATCGAACAGGCCACGCCCACTTCGCCCTGGCAGCCGACTTCGGCGCCGCTGATCGAAGCGTTTTCCTTGTAGAGGATGCCAATTGCCGCGGCAGTGAGCAGGAAATTGAACACGCCCTGTTCGTTGCTGCCCGGGCAGAAACGGTCGTAGTAATGCAGTACCGAGGGAATGATGCCAGCCGCGCCATTGGTCGGCGCGGTGACCACGCGGCCACCGGCGGCGTTTTCTTCATTGACCGCCAATGCGTAGAGGTTGACCCAGTCCAGCGTGGTCAGCGGATCGCGCATCGCCGCCTCGGGGCGCGAAGAAAGCTCGCGGTACAGCGT
>NZ_JBRRDL010000069.1:0-733 GCF_056759635.1 Stenotrophomonas sp. STEN056 | reverse complement strand
GCAAAGGGAGGGCGCAGACGCGGGCGCTCATCAATCTGACAGCTCGCCAGAAGTTCCCCCTCCCTTTGCCGCCAGGCAAGGGGAGGGCCGGGGAGGGGTAGCTTTTGCTTTTTTGCTAAAAACCCCTGAGCACTCAACCCGGCAGCAACTCCCGCTCAATCAACCAACACCGCGCATCCTCCGCGTCCTGCTCGAACCACGCCTGTGTCGAACCCAGTCGATACGTGTAACCCCACGCATCCATGTCGGCCATCAAGCGTGCGCTGCCAACGCCCGGCAATTGCCCGGCCAGCACAATCTGCAGATAGCAGGTGGCATCTTCCTCGGGCACCGAGTCGGTCGCATCGGTATGCACCTGCGCGCGCCGCTCCGGTGGCAGCACGATCAGATGACACGACTCATGCAGCATGGAATGGACGGGCGTGTCGTCGCGCACATACACATCGCAGGCAATGATGCCGGCTTCGGGCTCGCCCCAGTAACTGCCGGGAATCTTCTCGCCGGCGGCAACGTGGTTGAGACGCAGGCCGTGGCGGGCGAGCAGGGCGGCCGCATCATCCCAGTGGATATCCCCCACACACAGGATGTCGTTGGCAGTATCGGCAGTGGTCAGGTCGGGCATGGCGTTCAAAAACCGCCGGGGGGGGGGGGGTTAGCGGCCCCCGGCGGGGGTTGGGGGGGTTTGGGGGGTGGGGCTTGCGGGCGGGGGGCGGCGGTGTACGACCCGGGGGGG
>NZ_JBRRDL010000068.1:0-813 GCF_056759635.1 Stenotrophomonas sp. STEN056 | reverse complement strand
GTAGGAGTCAACTGTCTTGCACAGTCTCCATAGAGCCGACCCGCCAAGGCGCGTTGTCACGCTTCATCGCGTTGAGCCGGGTCAGGTATTTGCGCATGCAGGCGGTAACGGCCAGCTTCTTGGGCTTACCTGCCGCCACGAGATGGCGATAGCACGATGCCAGTGCCGGATCGCCTCGTATCGCCGACCAGGTGGCCATGTACAGCACGCGCCGCACGTCGGCCCGTCCACCGGCTATGCGGCGCTGGCCTCGCCAGCGTCCGCTGTCACGGTTGTATGGAACCAGCCCTACCAAGGCCGCTATCTGCCTGCGATCCAACTGTCCCAGTTCGGGTAGCCGCGCCGTCAAGGTGGCCCGCAGGATCGGGCCCAGCCCTGGGGCCTTCGCAAGTGGTGAGGGTTCGACGCTGACCCGTTTGGCCAGCAGCTTGTCCAAGGCCTTGATCTGCACCTGGAGCTTGTTTATCCAGTCCCGCAGGCAGGTTTGCACCTGCGGCTCCTGCAGTTGCTGAAGGCGACGACGATGGCGGTCACGCTCCGCTACAAAGGCCGTTCTCAGCTGCAGCCACTGGCGCAAGGTCGCCGTTGCATCCGGTAACGGCTCGGTCAATGCGGCCGGCAGCAACTGCGCCGCGACGGCCAGTACACGCGCATCCAAAGCGTCGGTTTTAGCCTTCACCCCCAAGGCCCGCGCCAGCTCGCGTGGACGCCGGGCGCACAGCCGCACCGCGGGCAAAGCGGCCTGATGCAGGCACTTCAGCAGGGCCTGTTCATAGCCGCCGCTGGCCTCCAGGACGATGCGCTGGCACGCCA
>NZ_JBRRDL010000067.1:0-1199 GCF_056759635.1 Stenotrophomonas sp. STEN056 | reverse complement strand
TGTCGCCGTCCCGTAAACTTGATCCAGGCATTTTTAGAGGTCTCCGGGCAAACTAGCCCCAAGGAGCCCCCCGATGCGCAAGAGCAAATTCACTGAGAGTCAGATCGTTACGACGTTGAAGCAGGTTGAGGCCGGAAGGCAGGTCAAGGATGTCTGCCGTGAACTGGGCATTTCCGATGCGACTTACTACGTCTGGAAGTCCAAGTACGGCGGCATGGAAGCGTCGGACGTGCAGCGGCTCCGAGACGTTGAGGCCGAGCATGCCAAGCTCAAGCGGATGTATGCCGAGCTGGCGATGGAGAACCATGCACTGAAGGATCTGATCGCAAAAAAGCTGTAGACCCGGCGCACAAGCGCCCGCTCTTGGCCTGGCTGCAGGACCGCCACGGCTGGAGCGAACGCCGGGCCTGTGTGGCGATTGGAATACCACGGTCGACGGCACGTTATCGCCATCGACCGGATCGGGACGAAGAGGTGATCGCGTTATTGGCTGAGCTCTCTGAGCGTTTTCCAGAGCGCGGCTTCGGCAAGTTGTTTCAACTGATTCGTCGCCGTGGTTTGGTTTGGAATCACAAGCGCGTTTGGCGCGTGTACTGCCTGATGCGGCTGAATCAGCGTCGACAAGGACGTAAGCGGCTACCGAATCGGCACCCGATGCCATTGATCGCCGGCGAGCAAATCAACGGCAGTTGGTCGATCGATTTCATGTCCGACGCGCTTTGGGATGGGCGGCGGTTCCGGACATTCAACGTGATTGACGATTTCAGTCGCGAGGCTTTGGCCATTGAAGTTGATCTGAATTTACCGGCTGCGCGGGTCATACGCACTTTGGAACGAATTGCGGCGTGGCGAGGCTATCCGGCAAAGCTTCGCCTGGACAATGGCCCCGAGTTCATCGCTTTGGCATTGGCGGAATGGGCGGAGCGAAAGAACATCGCGTTGGATTTCATCGAGCCAGGACGACCGATGCAGAACGGCTTCATCGAACGCTTCAATGGCAGCTTTCGACGTGGCGTGCTGGATATGCACGTCTTCCGCAATCTCGGAGAAGTACGCGAACAGGCGGAGCACTGGTTGGCCGACTACAACACCGAGATCCCTCACGACAGCCTTGGCGGGCTGACGCCCGCCGAATTCCGCCAATACCACGAACCGGAAACCTCTAATTTAGCCTGGCATTGAAATACGGGAAGTCGACA
>NZ_JBRRDL010000066.1:0-1208 GCF_056759635.1 Stenotrophomonas sp. STEN056 | reverse complement strand
ATTGGGGATTTATCGGCAAGGCCCCTGCCGAGCATGGCTCGGCACTACAGGCGAAGCCTTGCGCTGTTGGTTCTGTGGCTTCGCCGCTTACGCCGCTCCCACAACAGGCGTCACCCGGATCGCCAGCAACTCGCCGCCGCCGCTCAATGCGAAACGCTGGCGTTCGCCGGCACCCAGCCACGCCGTATCACCAGCGGACATCGCCGGCAGCACGCCGCCCTCGAACTCTGCCTGCCCGGCCAGCAGATGGATCGCCCATGCCGCCTGCGGCTCGGTGAAGAACAGCATGCTGCCGACCAAGGGCCGGTGCAGCAGTTCTGCCTGCAGCGCATCGCGCCGCCACATCAGGTTGAAATCCTGGGTCAGGCCATCGACCAACTCGCCATGGATCGCCTCTTCGCCGGCAAAGCGCAGCCGCTGGTACGGCGGCAGCAAGGTCTCGCAGCGGCCATCGGCAAAGCGCAGCCGCAGCCCTTCGCCCTGCAGCAATACCAACTCGCGTTCGACACCCGGAAATGCGGAGAACGCCGCATCCTGTTCGATTTCGGCAATGGACAAGCGCAGCTGCCAATCGCCCTGCTCGGGCAGGCGCAGGATTTCGCGGGTCCAGCCAAGACCATTGCGCCAGCGCTCGCGGTGATAGTCAGCCGAAGGAATGACGCGGGAAGGTGAGTTCAGAATATCCATGCGCGCATGATGCCATCGCCGCCCACGCAGGAGCGGCGTCCGCCGCGAAACTCGCGGTCTGACCGACATCGTGCAACCTGCCATCCCGCAGGACGGGACAGCACACATTCCCGCAATCTGCTGCGCCCCATGCTTCGCGGCCAAGGCCGCTCCTACCGGGGCTGTCGATTACTTCGGCATCGCCAGGTTGTCGGCCGTCAACGGTTTGCCCGCGCGCGGCGTGGTCTGGATCACCGCGCTGGCCGGCAATGCGGCCCCGCTGTCTACGTGTGCTTAGCCGCTCCTGCGCAATCAGCGACCCGCGTAGGAGCGGCGTCCGCCGCGAAACTCGCCATCTGACAGACATCGTGCAACCTGCCATCCCGCGGGACGGGACAGCACACATTCCCACAACCTGCTGCCCCCCTTGCTTCGCGGCCGAGGCCGCTTGTGTCTGCCACCGGAGTAGGTTTGCAGGTGAGAGCGGAGTGCGGCAGCCCGTTATGCCGCGGTGCGCACAAGCACGTGTAGGAGTTGGGGCG
>NZ_JBRRDL010000065.1:0-1440 GCF_056759635.1 Stenotrophomonas sp. STEN056 | reverse complement strand
CGTGGTCGGGGTGAAGTTCCACAAGCCATTGCTGCCGGCCTGCACGCTGCCCAGCAGCGTGCCGTTGTCGTAGATATGAACCGTGCTGTTGGCTTCGGCCTGGCCCTTCAGCGTCGGCGTGGTGTCATCGGTGGTAGCGCCCTGGGCGATCGCCCCCTGAATGCTGCCCACGTCATCGCCCACTTCGCTGATGCTCGGCTTGCTCGGTGCCTGCAGGTCCACGGTCAGGTTGAATGCCGGTGTTTTGGCACTCTCGGCGGTGGTCGCGGTGGTGACCGTAGCGGTCAGGCTGTGCGGGCCTTCGCTCAGTGCGTTGGTCAACTCCAGCTTCCAGTTGCCCTCGGCATCAACGGTGGTCTGGCCCAGCAGCTCGCTGCCTTCGTAGATCTTCACGGTACCGCCGGCGGTTGCCTTGCCGTGCAGGGTCGGCGTTGCATCGTCGGTCACGCCGCCGTTGCTGATCGCACCCGTCAGCGTGCCCACGTTGTCGGTGGCACCGTCAATCTTGACGACGACATCACGTGTATCGACCTTGAAATCGATGGCATCGGACTGCTCACCGACATTGCCGGCCTTGTCCACCACCTCGTAGTTCAGGCTGTGGTTGCCATCGGCCAGCGGCGTGGTCGGGGTGAAGCTCCATTCACCGTTTTCATCGGCCTGGGCTTCACCAATCTTCTTGCCGTTGTCATAGATGACCACGGTCGACTCTGGCTCGGCCTTGCCGTTGAAGGTCGGGGTGCTGTCGTCGGTGACGGTGCCGCTGGTGATCGGGCCGGTGATGCTGCCTTCGTCATCGATCAGCTCGGCATCGCCCGTACCCGGCTTGCCAGGCGCCGTGGTGTCCACCACGAACGGATACTTGCCCGTCTCTGGACTTACATTGCCCAGCGAGTTGGTCGAGGTGGCCACGATGTTGTGCATGCCATCGGCCAGGTCCGTCGACGGCGTGAAGCTCCAGCTGCCCTGTGCATCCACCGGCACGGTACCGACCAGTGCGCCATCGATATAGATGGACACGGTCATGCCCGGCTGCGCCGTGCCTTCAATGGTCGGGCGCGCATCGTCGGTGATGCCGCCCTTCTGGATGTTGCCGGTGATCGAGCCCACGTCGTCGATCACGCCGGTGATGGCCGGCGGGTTCGGTTTGTCGGCGTTCCCCAGGGTCAGCTCGAACGCATCGGACGGTACGCTGGCATTGCCGGCAGCATCCACGGCGACAACGGTCAACGTGTGCCCACCCAGGCCCAGCGGCAGGTTCGGCTCAAACGTCCACTTGCCATCCTGGCCCACCGCGGCCTCGCCAATCTTATGGCCCTTGTCGTAGATGACCACGGTGCTGCCCGGCTCGGCGCTGCCGCTGATCTGCGGCTTGGCGTCATCCGTGGCGTCACCGGAGTTCAAATTGCCGGTCACATCGCCCTGGTCGTCATACACGGT
>NZ_JBRRDL010000064.1:0-1460 GCF_056759635.1 Stenotrophomonas sp. STEN056 | reverse complement strand
CTTGCGGGAGAGGGGTTGGGGTGAGGGCGCTCTACCGCTCCACTGCTGAAACACCCCGATAAAGCCCCTGCCGAGCATGGCTCGGCACTACGCGTGAGCTGCACATTTTGCTTCGGTAGAGCGAAGCCATGCTCCGCTGAAGCTTTCCCCGCAAAGCTCGCCAAGCCCCACCCGGCACTACACAGACACCGCCATTCAAGCCACCATCAGCCACAGTTCCCCGGAGAACCTGCCGATGCGTGCATTGACCGTCGTACTGCTGTTGCTGGCGCCTGCACTGGCCTGGGCACAAACGCCGCCCACGCTCGAACAGGCCGACGCCGCCTGGAACCAATTGCGTCTACAAGGCGATGCGCAATCGCTGGCCCCGCTGCTGGCCGATGACTGGCTGCTTACCCACTCCGACGGCCGCACCCAGCACAAGGCCGACTACCTGCAGGAACTGGCCACGCGCCAGCGCCGCAACACCCGCATCGACAACGAAGACGTGCAGATACGCCACTACGGCGGCACCGCCGTGATCACCGGCACCAGCGTCCAAGCCGCCGTCAGCGACGGCAAACCGTGGCAGGGCCGCTTCCGCTTCACCCGCGTGTGGGTACAGCGCGACGGGCATTGGCAGATGGTGGCCTCGCATTCCTCGCGGCTTCCCGAGACCACACCATGAGCGGCGTGGATTTCATCGAGGTCTACGAACAAGCCCTGTCCGCCGACGATTGCGCGGCCATCGTGCAGCGCCTGCGCCACAGCACCCAGTTGCAGCCGGGGCAGGTGGGCGGTGGCGTGCATCCGGAACTCAAACGCAGCCGCGACCTGCGCATCAGCGGCAATGAAGCCTGGCGCGACGTTGAACAGCGTCTGCAACAGGCGGTGTTCACCGGCGTACTGCGTTATCTACGGCGTTATCCACAGGTTCTGATTTCGCCGCTGATGCTGCAGATCGAAGGCAACGACGGCCAGCCACGGCGTCTGGCCGCCGAAGATTTTCCCGCCATGGACGATGCCGCGCTGGTCGAACTGGCCCGCACCTGCCTGCGTCCGGGCGCGATCAACCTGCAGTGGTACACAGCGGGCGAGGGCGGTTACCCGTACTGGCATTGCGAGCTGTTCCCGCGCGACCCCGGCGGCGAAACCCTGCACCGTCATCTGCTATGGACGCTGTACCTCAACGACGATTTCGACGAAGGCGAAACCGAGTTCCTGTTCCAGCAGCGCAAGGTCGCGCCACGCACCGGCAGCTTGCTGATCGCCCCCACCGCGTTCACACACACCCATCGCGGCAATCGCCCGCAGGCGGGGGACAAGTTCATCGCGACAAGCTGGATTCTGTTTCAGTCGGCACAGCAGCTTTACGGCCAATAACATCTGTCGTGGTGGCCCGTAGGAGCGGCCTTGGCCGCGAAGCTGGCAGTCGCTGATACTCCTGCAATTGCAGACGCCATGTAGAGGGAGTTTCGGTC
>NZ_JBRRDL010000063.1:0-3383 GCF_056759635.1 Stenotrophomonas sp. STEN056 | reverse complement strand
GGAGTGCGGCGCCCCAACTCCTACACGTGCTTGTGCGCACCGCGGCATAACGGGCTGCCGCACTCCGCTCTCACCTGCAAACCTACTCCGGTGGCAGACACAAGCGGCTTCTGCCGCGAAGCCGACACCGCTGCATCACCGTGATGCGGGCAATTGCAGATTCTTGCCGCGAAGAAACCCGGCTGCGTTGCGTCGTCCGGGATTCTGGGCTTCGCGGCTGAAGCCGCTCCTACAACCGCATGGCGCTGCAACGTTAGCTGCGAAGCCGATGCAAGAGACGCTGCTGCGACATTCGGGATCTATGGCTTCGCGGCTGAAGCCGCTCCTACAACCGCAAGGTGCGGGTACGTAAACGGCGAAGCCGCGCCTACCCGGGCTTAGTCCTGCGACTGCTCACGCATGGCCGCCGCACGCAGTTCGGCGGCTCGTACCAGCACGCGTGGCGGGTTTTTCTCTTCCGGGATCGCCAGCAGTTGGTGACGGCGCAGCCAGTCACCGGCACGACGCGACGAGGTCCAGGCCACTACTGGCACGGCCAATGCCATGCCCACCACCACCGGCGCCATCCACGCGGCCAGCGACGGCGAAACGGCATACGCCATCGCGCCCATCACCAGGCCAAACACGCTCAACCCGCCGTAACTGCGCAGCAAGGCGCCCAACGGCACGCTGCCATCGTCGCGCTGCTGTGCGTCCCAGCCCGAATCCTTGCCGGCCAGCACTTCAGACACACCACGCGACTGCACATACATCACCACCGGCGCCATCAAGGCGGCCAGCACGGTTTCCAGCAACACCGACACCAGTGCGCGCAATGCGCCACCACAGCCGATGCGTTCGCTGCGCGCGGTGAGCATGGCCACGTAACCCATCAGCTTGGGGGCCAACAGCACCGCCATGGTCACCGCAAACACCCACACCACGCCTTGTTGATCGAGGCCACGCCAGTAATGGGCGGGCGACATCTGCAGGTGCAGTTCCTCGACCAGATCAATGCCGCCGTGGATCAGCGGAATGGCGATGCCGATCAGCATCAACATCGCCCACATCGGCGCGGTGAAGTAGTGCCCGATGCCGATCATCATGTGCACGCGGCTGATCCAGTGCAGGCCCGGCGTCGCCACCACCTTGGAGTGCTGCAGGTTGCCCTGGCACCAGCGGCGGTCGCGGATGAGCATGTCGGTCAGCGTCGGCGGGCCTTCCTCATAGCTGCCCTGCAGGTACGGCACCATGTGCGCGGCCCAGCCGCCACGGCGCATCAACGCCGCTTCGACAAAGTCATGGCTCAGCACATGACCACCGAACGGCTTGCGCCCCGGCAGTTCCGGCAAGCCAGCCTGCTCGGCGAATGCGTGGGTGCGGATCACTGCGTTGTGGCCCCAGTAATTGCTCTCGGAGCCGTGCCACCAGGCCACGCCGTAGGCCATCACCGGCCCGTACACGCGGCCGCCGAACTGCTGCATGCGGGCAAACGCGGTGCGGCCGTTGACCACCGCCGGCAGCGACTGGATCAGGCCGACACTGGGGTGCTTTTCCATGGCCGAGGTCAGGCGCACGATCACATCGCCGGTCATCAGGCTGTCGGCGTCCAGGATCAGCATCTGCGGGTAGGCACCACCAAAACGGCGCACCCAGTCAGCGATGTTGCCGGCCTTGCGGCCGACATTGCTGGCGCGGCGCCGGTAGAACAGGCGCTCGACGCCGCCGGTCTCTTCGACCAGACGCAGGAACACCTGTTCCTCGGCACGGCCGATATCGTCGCGGGTGGTGTCGCTGAGCACGAAGAAATCGAACCGATCCAGCTGGCCCGTGGCCGCGACCGATTCGTAGATGGCCTGCAGGCCGGCCATCATCCGGCGCGGGTCTTCGTTGTAGGTGGGCATCAACAGTGCGGTGCGCGTTTCCAGCACCGGCAGCGGGGTATCGGGATAGATGCCCAGCTTGCGGCGCCCGCGCAGCAATGCCTGCAGGCCAGCAAGGCTGCCGACGAAGGACAGCGCGATCCACGCGAACAGGGCAACGAACAACAGCAGCAGGCAGGCTTCCAACACGTTGATGCCGCCATTGGCCAGCACCCGCGCCATCATCCAGGTCGCCGCTGCGGTCATCAGCGCAGTGGTACCGAAGACATAGAGCCGACGCAGGCCGATGTTCGGCGGCGCGGTTTCCTGCCGGCGCACCTTGAGCGTGCCTTCGCGCAGCGACTGCTCCGGCATCTGCAGCGGATGTTCGGCCGGCAACACCGCCATGCCCGCGTCCAGGCCCATCGCGGCGGGCGCGTGGCGGTTGGCGGATGTGAGAATGGGGCCGCTCATCGATCACTCCGGTGTTGCGTCACCGACAGACCATTGCCTTGTGCGGAAAGGCGCGTTGCACCGTGCCGTTCACTGCTTGCGTGTTGCACCGGAATTCCTTGAAGGGAGAGCGTGACGTGCGGAAAAAACTAGAGGATCAAACTTAAACGTGCAGCAAATGCGCAGATACCCAATGGGTGATGTGCCATCTTCCAGGCACCGCGGGAGCCCCCTCAACCGCGTCACCCACTCCGTGGGCGCCCCGCCCCGGCCATGCGGCCGTCGCGAGCGGGCAGATTATCCACAATGGGCAAGGCCCACCGCCAGCGGGCCCTGCACTCCCCGCCCATCCGCTCTGCGACTACGTCGGCGGCGCACGCCCCACGACAATCCGGAATTCTGCGTGGCCCAAGCGGCCGCACAGCCTTTTGAACAACGCCATGGCTTGCATAACGCAGGCTAAACCACATCACCCCGTTGCCAGGTGAAACGATGGGTTCATCGGCAAAAACCGTGATGCCGCGCTTGTCCGGCGCGGCATCAGGGGCCTGCGACGATGCGGTCTGCCGAACTCAGGGCGTGCGGTCGGACAACAGGCCGATACGGCGGAACCACATTTCCAGCGGCACCGTCACCAGCGGCGGCACCGCGGCGACCAGCGCCACCAGCATTGCCCATAGCGGCCAGCGCAGCTTGGTCCAGGCGTACAGGCATACCCCCACGTAGAACAGGAAGGCCATGCCGTGCAGCGGCCCGAAGATGCGCACGCCCAGGTCCGTGATCTCCAACCCACGCTTGAGCAACATGCCAATCAGCAGCCCGGCCCAGGTCACGCCTTCGATCATTGCGGCGATGGCGAACAGCTTCCCGGTGGGGGACATGGGTTTGGCAGGCATTGCGACTCCGGTGGATTCAAGGGATCGGGGATTCTAGGCGAAGGCTGGAAGTGCGTGGGGATGGGGATTGCTGGAATGGGGTGGCCGCTAAGGCCTGAGCCAGAACACCCCTCCCCAACCCTCCCCTTCGCTGCGCGAAAGGGAGGGCTGTCACTTATACACATCTGACGCAGCCGACGAAATGCAGTGTGTA
>NZ_JBRRDL010000062.1:0-3799 GCF_056759635.1 Stenotrophomonas sp. STEN056 | reverse complement strand
GGCCGGGCGCCGCCCCCGGGCGGCGCCCGCCCGCCGGCGGCGCGCCCGCCCGCGGCGGGCGCCCCCCCCCCCCCCCCCCCCCGCCCCCCCCCCCCCCCCCCCCCCCCCCCCCCCCCCCCCCCCCCCACTACCGCAATCCGGAGGTTTGGGGTATGTCGTAGAAAGTATGTATAATTCGTGCATACTTCATTGGAGGTCCCATGGAAGCCACCGTAGCTGAACGCGGGCAGATCACCCTGCCCAAGGCGGTTCGTGACGCGCTGGGCCTGACCAAGGGCACCCAGCTCAAGGTTGAACTGGACGGCAGCCGCATCATCCTGCGCAAAAGCGTGGACGATGCCATTTCCCGCGCGCGCGGCAAGTTCGCGCTGGATGGTTTCGACTCGGCCGAGCAGGCCGTGCGCACCGTCCGTGACGAGGCCGACCCGGCATGATCGCCGTCGACTCCCCGGTCCTGATCGAACTGCTCAGCGACGGCCCGCGCGCCGACGCGGTGGAAGCCTGCCTGCGGCAGGCGCTGGTCGGTGGGCGGGTGGTCATCTGCGGCACCACGCTGGCCGAGATCTGCGCCTCGCTGCGCGGCGGTGCCGAGGTGCAGGAAGCGCTGGAGGAAATGGGCGTCCATTTCAGCCCGCTGGAAGCCAAATCCGCGCTGCGGGCCGGTGAGATGCACCGCCGCCACCGGCAGCGCAGCGGCGACACCCGCCGCATCGACGATTTCATGGTGGGTGCCCACGCACTGCTGCAGTGCGACGGGTTGATCACCTGGAACGACACGTTTTATCGCGACTACTTCAAGGGCCTGAAGCTGATCGTGCCGCAAGCCTGAGCCCATCCATTCTTTAACCGTTACACCCGGGAGTTGTCATGTTGGAAGCCTACCGCCACCACGTAGCCGAGCGCGCCGCGCTTGGCATCCCGCCGTTGCCGCTGACTGCACAGCAGACGGCCGACGTCATCGAGCTGCTGAAGAACCCGCCGGCTGGCGAAGCCGAGTTCCTGCTCGACCTGATCACCAACCGCGTGCCGGCCGGTGTCGATGACGCCGCCAAGGTCAAGGCCTCGTACCTGGCCGCCATTGCCTTTGGCACCGAAAAGAACGCGCTGATCAGCCGTGCGCGCGCCACCGAACTGCTGGGCACCATGCTCGGCGGTTACAACGTCGCGCCACTGATCCAGCTGCTGGATGACGCCGAAGTCGGCGCCATCGCCGCCAATGGCCTGAAGCACACCCTGCTGGTGTTCGATGCCTTCCACGACGTGCAGGAAAAGGCCAAGGCCGGCAATGCCCATGCACAGGGCGTGCTGCAGAGCTGGGCCGATGCCGAGTGGTTCACCAGCAAGCCGGAAGTGCCGCAGAGCCTGACCATCACCGTGTTCAAGGTGCCGGGCGAAACCAATACCGACGATCTGTCGCCGGCCCCGGACGCCACCACCCGCCCGGACATCCCGATGCACGCCTTGGCGATGCTGAAGAACAAGCGTCCGGACGCACCGTTCGTGCCGGAAGAAGACGGCAAGCGCGGCCCGATCCAGGAAATCCTGTCGCTGAAGGAAAAGGGTCACCTGGTTGCCTACGTCGGCGACGTGGTCGGCACCGGCTCCAGCCGCAAGTCCGCCACCAACTCGGTGCTGTGGTTCACCGGCGAAGACATTCCCTTCATCCCGAACAAGCGTTTCGGCGGCGTGTGCCTGGGTTCCAAGATCGCGCCGATCTTCTACAACACCATGGAAGACGCCGGCGCACTGCCGATTGAGTTGGATGTGTCGAAGATGGAGCACGGCGATGTCGTCGAGCTGCGTCCGTACGACGGCAAGGCACTGAAGAACGGTGAAGTCATCGCCGAATTCCAGGTCAAGAGCGACGTGCTGTTTGACGAAGTGCGCGCCGGTGGCCGCATTCCGCTGATCATCGGCCGTGGCCTGACCGCCAAGGCGCGTGAAGCGCTGGGCCTGCCGGTCACCGACCTGTTCCGTTTGCCGGTGCAGCCGGCCGACACCGGCAAGGGTTACTCGCTGGCGCAGAAGATGGTTGGCCGCGCCTGTGGCCTGCCGGAAGGCAAGGGCATGCGCCCGGGCACCTACTGCGAACCGAAGATGACCTCGGTGGGCTCGCAGGACACCACTGGCCCGATGACCCGCGACGAGCTGAAGGACCTGGCCTGCCTGGGCTTCTCGTCCGACCTGGTGATGCAGTCGTTCTGCCACACCGCGGCCTACCCGAAGCCGGTGGACGTGAAGACCCACCACACCCTGCCGGAGTTCATCTCCACCCGTGGCGGCGTCTCGTTGCGTCCGGGCGATGGCGTGATCCACAGCTGGCTCAACCGCATGCTGCTGCCGGACACCGTCGGCACCGGCGGTGACTCGCACACCCGTTTCCCGGTCGGCATTTCGTTTCCGGCTGGTTCCGGCCTGGTGGCCTTCGCTGCGGCCACCGGCGTCATGCCGCTGGACATGCCGGAGTCGGTGCTGGTGCGCTTCAAGGGCAAGATGCAGCCGGGCGTGACCCTGCGTGACCTGGTCAACGCCATCCCGCTGTACGCGATCAAGGCCGGTCTGCTGACCGTGGCCAAGGCGGGCAAGAAGAACATCTTCTCCGGCCGCATCCTGGAAATCGAAGGTCTGCCGGACCTGAAGGTGGAGCAGGCGTTTGAGCTGTCCGACGCCTCGGCCGAGCGTTCGGCCGCTGGTTGCTCGGTGCACCTGAACAAGGAGCCGATCATCGAGTACCTCAACAGCAACATCACGCTGCTGAAGTGGATGATCGCCGAAGGCTACGCAGACGCCCGTTCGCTGGCCCGTCGCGTTGAGAAGATGGAAGCCTGGTTGGCCGACCCGCAGCTGCTGGAGCCGGATGCCGACGCCGAGTACGCCGCGGTCATCGAAATCGACCTGGCCGACATCCACGAGCCGATCGTGGCCTGCCCGAACGACCCGGACGACGTGAAGACGCTGTCTGAAGTTGCCGGTGCCAAGATCGACGAAGTGTTCATCGGTTCGTGCATGACCAACATCGGTCACTTCCGCGCCGCCGCCAAGCTGCTGGAAGGCAAGCGCGACATCCCGACCCGTCTGTGGGTGGCACCGCCGACCAAGATGGACGCCTCCGAGCTGACCAAGGAGGGCGTGTACGGCACCTTCGGTTCTGCAGGTGCACGCATGGAAATGCCGGGCTGCTCGCTGTGCATGGGCAACCAGGCGCAGATCCGCGAAGGCTCCACCGCGATGTCGACCTCGACCCGCAACTTCCCGAACCGCCTGGGCCGCAACACCAACGTGTACCTGGGTTCGGCCGAGCTGGCCGCGATCTGCTCGCGTCTGGGCCGCATCCCGACCAAGGAAGAGTACATGGCCGACGTCGGCGTGCTGGATGCCGCCGGTAGCGAGATCTACCGCTACATGAACTTCGACCAGATTGCCGACTACAAGGACGTGGCCGATTCGGTCAACGCCTGAATCTGATCTGCGGTAAGTGTTGAAAGAAAAACCCCCGGCGAAAGCCGGGGGTTTTTGTTGCGCGTGATGGCGTGGGAACAGTTGGGTACGTAACGTATTTCTGTAGGAGCGGCTTCAGCCGCGAAGCTGGCTGTGCATGAAGATTGCAAGCCTTCTGCAATTGTCTGCAGTTCGGCTTGCCGTTGCATCACGTGCCTCGCGACCAAGGTCGCTCCTACTGGTGTGCTTTTGTAGGAGTCAACTGTCTTGCACAGTCTCCATAGAGCCGACCCGCCAAGGCGCGTTGTCACGCTTCATCGCGTTGAGCCGGGTCAGGTATTTGCGCATGCAGGCGGTAACG
>NZ_JBRRDL010000061.1:0-4085 GCF_056759635.1 Stenotrophomonas sp. STEN056 | reverse complement strand
TTGTAGACCTGCGAAGCCTGCGCGCCGCCCGCGGTCATCGCACGCACCACCTCGTTCAACTGCGCCTGCAGCTGCGGCACCGCGCCGACGAAGCTGTCGGCGTTGCCGGCCAGCGCCAGCACCGCCGGCTCGGAGGCCACGATCTGCTCGGCATTCTTGGACAGCGGCTTCCAGGTATCGACCAGGTCACGCAGCGGGCCGGACACGCCGGTCTCGTTGCCGAAGCGGCCCTGCAGCTCGCTCACCGTGCTTTCGACCTTGTTGCGGGTGTCCTTGAACGCGGCGTAGCTGGTGCGGCTGCCGGCCACGGCTTCTCGGCCCTGGTTGGCCAACTGCTGCGAAAGCACCTGCAGGTCGGCGGCACCGATACTGGCGCCGGCCAGGCGGCTGCCCTGCCAGGTCGCCACGCCGGTGTTGGCGCCAAACACGACCATCGAGAGCACCAGCAGGCCCAGCCAGAAATTGGTACTCACATTGCCCAGCTTGCCAGCCCTGGCGCCTTCGGGAGCAGTACTCATCGTTCGACCTCGATATCCAATGCGAAGAGGCAAGCGCGCCGATCAGGCGGCCGCTTGCCGGAATTCAGGAGTGCGGGAAAGCAGCGAAAGCGAGAAGACGCCCCAACGGCGCCCATCATCGTCAAAGGCGTGTTCAACGAAATGCGCGTAACGGCCCTGCGCGATATCCGCCGCCGGCACCCGCAGTTGCTGCTCGAAGCTGCGCTGGCCGTACAGTTCGTCGATGACCAGCGCGACGTCGCCACCGGCCTGGCGCATGATCAACACACGCTGGCCTTCCTGCGGCGCGGTGCGTTCACCTTCCAGGAAGTACTTCAGGTCAACCACCGGAAACAGGTTGCCACGCAGGTTGCCCACGCCCAGCAGCCAGCCCTGCGCACCGGGCACCGGGATGACCGGCGGCATCGGCACGATTTCCACCACTTCGCGGAAGTCGGACACCAGGTAGCGGCTGCCGACGCGGTAGCCCACGCCGCGCCAGACATCCTGGGAATAACTGCGCTCGGGCAACTGCACGGCATGGGCCAGGCTGCGCCGTTCGTAGGCTTCAAGGATGTCGAAGGGAGAACGCATCAACCCACCAGTTTGTTGATCCGCGCGATCAGGTCATCCTCACGCGGCGGTTTGACGATGTAATCGGTAGCGCCCTGGCGCATGCCCCAGGCCTTGTCGGTTTCCATGCCCTTGGTGCTGACGATCAGCACCGGGATGTCGCGCGTGGCCTGGTCACGCGACAGCGCGCGCGTGGCCTGGAAGCCGCTCATGCCCGGCAGCACCACGTCCATCAGCACCAGCTGCGGGCCCTGGTCGCGGGCAATCTGCAGGCCCTCTTCGGCGTTGTCGGCTGCCAGAACTTCGTGGCCGGCCTTGACCAGCCATTGCGTGAACACCGCCCTGTCGGTCGGTGAGTCCTCGATCAAAAGAATTCGAGCCATTGTGCCTTTCCCCCCTGGTCAGGCGTTGACGTATGTGCGGATGGCACCCAAAAGTTCGTCGCGAGTGAATGGCTTGGTGAGATATTGCTCGGAGCCGACGATGCGGCCGCGCGCCTTGTCGAACAGGCCATCCTTGGAAGAAAGCATGATCACCGGGGTCGACTTGAAGAGCTGGTTGCCCTTGATCAGCGCGCAGGTCTGATACCCATCCAGGCGCGGCATCATGATGTCGACAAAGATGATCTGCGGCTGCTGGTCGGCAATCTTGGCCAAGGCCTCGAAGCCGTCGGTCGCGGTCACGACCTCGCAGCCTTCGCGCTTGAGCAATGTCTCAGCCGTACGCCGGATGGTCTTGGAGTCATCAATGACCATCACCTTCAACCCTGCGAGTTCCCCACCCGCAGTCATGTTTTCAACCATTTGTAATCCCCGGACACGCGGCGTACACCAAACGCGATGCCGCCGTGAAAGCGCATCTATATCCCAGCCCTGCACCAAACTGTCAAGCGACGTCCATCAGATACGTCTGTAACAAGCGTCGGCGTGATGAACGTCTCATTTTCAGCGCACCTCCATTCAGCCACTGATCGCCGCTGCGCGCTGGGCGTCCCCCACACTGAACCGCTAACATCGCCCCCCTGACCTGACGGATTCCCCCGATGCTTTTAGACGTCATCGTGGTGATGGACCCCATCGCCCAGATCAAGATTGCCAAGGACACCACCTTCGCCATGCTGCTGGAAGCCCAGCGCCGTGGCCACCGGCTGCACTACGTGCGCCCAGGCGGGCTGTCCCTGCACGGCGGCAAGGCGGTGGCCCAGGTAGCGCCGCTGCAGGTGCGCGACGACAAGGCCGGCTGGTTCACCCTGGGCGAGTTCGCACCGCTGGACTTCGGCCCCGGCCAGCTCGTGCTGATGCGCAAGGACCCCCCGTTTGACGGCGAGTACCTGTACGACACGCACATCCTGAGCGTGGCCCAGCAGGCCGGCGCACTGGTGGTCAACGATCCGCAGGGCCTGCGTGACTTCAACGAGAAGCTGGCCGCGCTGCTGTTCCCGCAGTGCTGCCCGCCGACCCTGGTCAGCCGCAATGCCGCCGAGCTGAAGGCCTTCGTCCACGAACACGGCCAGGCCGTGCTCAAGCCGCTGGACGGCATGGGCGGGCGCTCGATCTTCCGCAGCGGCACCGGCGACCCCAATCTCAACGTCATCCTGGAAACGCTGACCGATGGCGGCCGCAACCAGGCCCTGGCGCAACGCTTCATCCCGGACATCAGCGCTGGCGACAAGCGCATCCTGCTGGTCGATGGCGAGCCGGTGGACTATTGCCTGGCGCGCATCCCGCAGGGCGACGAGTTCCGCGGCAACCTCGCCGCGGGCGGGCGCGGCGAAGGCCGGCCACTGAGTGAGCGCGACCGCTGGATCGCCGCCCAGGTCGGCCCGGAGATGAAACGCCGGGGCATGCGCTTTGTCGGCCTGGACGTGATCGGCGACTACCTGACCGAAGTCAACGTCACCAGCCCCACCTGCGTGCGTGAGCTGGATGCGCAGTACGGTTTGAACATCGCCGGGCAGTTGTTCGACGTGATCGAGGCCGGCCTGCCGCAATGAGTGCCACCGCCGGCTCCCTGCCTGTTGCCCCGCGCGTCAACGAACAACAACGCCTGACCGCCACGCTGGTGCTCTCACTGCTGGTGCACGGGTTGCTGATCCTTGGCGTGGGCTTTGCGGTGAGCGACAACGCGCCGCTGGTGCCGACGCTGGATGTGATCTTCAGCCAGACCAGCACGCCGCTGACGCCCAAGCAGGCCGACTTCCTGGCCCAGGCCAACCAGCAGGGCGGCGGCGACCACGACAAGGCGCAGCGGCCACGCGACAGCCAGGCCGGCGTCGTGCCGCAGGTGCAGGACGGGCTGGCGCCGATTCCACTGCAGCAACAGAGCGCTGCCGCCCCGCCGCCACCGCAGGCGCGCGTGGTGACCAGCGTGCACGGCGAAGACCGCGTGGCCGATGCACAGTCGCAGCCGCTGCCGGACCGGCCCGACCCCGCTGCGGCAATGACCGCGCGCGAACAACGCGACGCGGAAATGGCGCGACTGGCAGCCGAAGTACACCTGCGCTCGGAGCAGTACGCCAAACGGCCGAACCGCAAATTCGTCTCGGCCAGCACCCGCGAATACGCCTACGCCAACTACCTGCGCGCCTGGGTGGACCGTGCCGAGCGCGTGGGCAACTTGAACTACCCCGACGAGGCCCGGCGCCGTCGTCTGGGCGGCCAGGTGGTGATCAGCGTTGGCGTGCGCCGCGATGGCAGCGTCGAAAGCAGCCGCGTGCTGCGCAGCAGCGGCGTACCGTTGCTGGACGCCACCGCGCTGCGGGTGATTGAGCTGGCCCAGCCCTTCCCTGCCCTGCCCAGGACCGAAGACGACATCGACATCCTGCAGGTCACCCGCACCTGGGTATTCCTGCCCGGCGGACAACTGCACGACGATCGTTGAGCCGGCGCTCGCAGCATGCATCCGCTCCCGTAGGAGTCAACTGTCTTGCACAGTCTCCATAGAGCCGACCCGCCAAGGCGCGTTGTCACGCTTCATCGCGTTGAGCCGGGTCAGGTATTTGCGCATGCAGGCGGT
>NZ_JBRRDL010000060.1:0-4135 GCF_056759635.1 Stenotrophomonas sp. STEN056 | reverse complement strand
CAGCAGCCAGCGGTGCACGAAGCGCTCGGCCGCGCGCATCGGGCCGACGGTGTGGGAGGAACTCGGGCCGATGCCGATCTTGAACAGGTCGAACGTACTGACGGACATGCTGAATCTGCGTGCTGCATTGAGATGGCGGCTATTCTACGGGCTCGCCGCTGCCGGCCCTGCCTGCAGCGCAACATTCTCCCTGCGGAGCAGAGCATGAGCGGTTTGGTCCTGTACCAGCGAGACGATTGCCATCTGTGCGATCTGGCCCTGGGCGTACTGGCGCAGGCACGCGTGCCGGAGTTCGACAGCGTGTTCATCGACGAGGATGCGGTGCTGGAGGAGCGCTACGGCGTACGCGTGCCGGTATTGCGTGACGCTGCAGGGCGTGAGCTGGACTGGCCATTCGATGCCGCGCGACTGGCGACGTGGCTGGGCAGCGCGGAACAGTGGCGCGCTCAGACCACCTGACGGGCGGGGTCGCTGAGTTCCAGTTCGCGCAGTACCACGCTGGCCTGGGTGCGGTTGCGCACGCCCAGGCGGTCGAAAATGGCCGACAGGTGCGCCTTGACCGTGCGCTCCTGGACTTCCAGCCGGTCGGCGATCTGCTTGTTGAGCAGGCCTTCGGCCACCAGTGCCAGTACCCGGAACTGCTGGGGCGACAGGCTGGCCAGGCGTGCAGCCAGCTCGCTGTCATGGTGCGAGGACTGCGCCCGCGTCACCGACGCACGCAGCGACGCCGGCAGCCATTGCTCACAGGCCATCACGCAGCGGATGGCGTCGTGCAGTTCGTTCAGGCCCGAGCTTTTGGGTAGATAACCGGCGGCGCCGTGGTCGAGCGCGCGGCGGACCACGCGCGGGTCGTCATTGGCCGACACCACAATCACCGCCACGCCCGGGTGCTGGGCGCGGATGGCGGCCAGCCCGGCCAGGCCGTGATTGCCCGGCATGTGCAGGTCCAGCAGGATCAGGTCGGTATCCGGGGCGGCATCCAGCGCCGCCAGCACGCCTTCCAGCGACTCGGCTTCGCGCACCTGCATGCCACTGACCGCGTCGCTGGCGGCCTGGCGCAGGGCAGCGCGGAACAGAGGATGGTCGTCGGCAATCAGCAGGCTGGGCATGGGGCCGGTGCTTGGGCGGTGGTGTGGGGTAGGCAACGGTAGCAGAGGGACGGGTGAGTGAAGTGACCCCGGTGGGAACCGCGCGGGCCGGGCACGCACCGCGCGGTCCTGTTGTCCCGCTACGGCGCGTGTTTCTTCTTCAGCTGCATCCGGTTGTTACTGCGCCGTCCACGCGCCGTCGATCGGCATGGCGGTGCCGGTGACGTTGTGGGCTTCGCGGCGGCACAGCCAGACCACCATTGCGGCGATGTCCTCGGGCAGCGACATGCGCAGGCTGGGCTGCTTTTCCTCAAGCAGGGCGCGCACGCCGTCGTCACGGCTGCCGCCGTTGCGGTGGGCCTGGATCTGCGGCTCGATCAGCGGCGTCTCCACCCAGCCCGGGCACACGCAGTTGACGGTGACACCGCCGCTGTCGCGGCTGCCGGCGGCAGCGTATTCCAGCGCGGCCACCTTGCTCAGGCCGACGATGCCGAACTTGCTGGCCACATACGGTGCCTTGTTCTTTGAGGCGACCAGCCCATGCACCGAGGCGATGTTGAGCACGCGGCCGAAGCCACGCTCGGCCATGCCCGGCAGCGCGTGCTGCATGGTGTGGAAGGCGGCGCTGAGGTTGATGGCGATGATGTCGTCCCACTTCTGGGCAGGCTGCTCGGCCAGCGGCGCGGCGTGCTGGATGCCGGCGCAGTTCACCAGCACATCGATCTGGCCCCAGGCCTGCACCGCTTCGAGCATGCCGGTGATCTGGTCGGGCTTGCGCAGGTCGGCATCGAAGTGGCGCGCCTGGCTGCCGGCGTCGGTTACGCTCTTGAGCGCGGCTTCAATCTGTTCGGCGCTGCCCAGGCCGTTGATGGCCACGCGCGCGCCCGCAGCCGAGAGCGCCTGGGCAATGGCCAGGCCGATGCCGGAGGTACTGCCGGTCACCAATGCGGTGCGGCCCTGCAGAAAACGGTCCATGTGGGGGACTCCGTAGAACGTGGGAAAGTACGGGGAAACGTAGCAGCCGTTGCGCTAAAAGCGTGTGGTACCAAAGTACGATGATCCGGCCCGGGGGCCTTTGCTAGTGTGCGCCCATGAGCCAATCCCTACTGCGTGCCGCCTGCGGCCTATTCGTCGGACTGAGCCTGGCCTCCTGCGCCAACGGCCCAGCGTCCAAGTCCGTGGAGCCTTCCATGTTCAGCAATGAACTCCGCAGCGAGCACCGAGGCAGCGACGATCTGCTCACCGCCGGCCTGGGCCTTGCCGGTTTGCGCAGCATGGCGCCACCGGCCTTTGCCGATGCCAACGCGCCCACGGTGGAAGAACTGCGCCGGCGTGCGTTGTGGGGCAGCTGGCGCGGCATTGCCGATCTCGCCCCGGGCGGCGGCTACGGGGAATTGTTCGGCAGCCTGGCGCCTGCGCCGGGTCGCGAATATTCGGCCTATGCACGACTGCCCGAGGCCAGGCAGCCGCACCGCGTATTGGCGCAGGTGCCGGACAACTTCGATCTTGAAAAGCGCTGCGTGCTGGTCGCACCGGCGTCCGGCTCGCGCGGTATCTACGGCGCGGTATCGGTGGCGGCAGCGTGGGGCCTGCCCAAGGGCTGTGCAGTGGTTTACACCGACAAGGGTGCGGGTAGCGATTACTACGACCTCGATGCACAGATGGGCGTGCGCGCCAATGGCACCGTTGGTGCGTTGGGCGAGGTCGCCGACCTGGCCTTTGTGCCGGATGCGCCGGTCAATGCGTCGGGCGTGGCGTTCAAGCACGCGCATTCCAAGGACAACCCGGAAGCCGATTGGGGCCGCCATGTAAAACAGGCCGCGCAGTTCGCGCTGCTGGCGCTGGAACAGGCCTATCCGCAGGCCGCACCGTTCACCTTCGACAACACCCGCATCATCGCGGTGGGCATTTCCAACGGCGGCGGCGCGGTGCTGCGTGCTGCCGAACTGGACGGCGATTGGCTGGATGCGGTGGTGGCCGGTGAGCCCAGCATCTATTCCGATGGCCCGGGCTCGCGTGCGCTGTATGACTACACCACCGAAGCGGCGTTGTTGATGCCATGCGCGCAGTTGCACATGGACAACCTGCCGCAGCCGCCGATGACCGCTGCACTGCAGGCTGGCGCCGCCGTGCGCTGCGCCACGCTGGCTGCCGGGGGCGTCATCAGCGGCGCTACCCCGGCGGCACAGGCCAAGTCCGCCTACGAGCTGATGATGCGCGAAGGCTGGACCGACGAAGCGCTGCGCGCCGGTGCCTTGTCCACCGGCTTTGACCTGTGGCGCGCCATCGCCGCG
This sequence comes from Stenotrophomonas sp. STEN056, assembly GCF_056759635.1. Lineage (NCBI taxonomy): Bacteria > Pseudomonadati > Pseudomonadota > Gammaproteobacteria > Lysobacterales > Lysobacteraceae > Stenotrophomonas > Stenotrophomonas sp. STEN056. Next base: position 753 of record NZ_JBRRDL010000060.1, on the reverse strand, counting down.
ACCTACGCCTCGGCATACGGCCGTTACGGCGTGGGCGAGCACCCGTGTGGCTTCAACTTCGCGGCACAGAATCCGGACTTCTCCCCGCGTGCGAGCAGCGCTGCCGAACGCGCGGCGTGGATTTCCGATGGCAGCGGCATCCCCCCCGGTGCGGGCGTCGGCCTGCTGGACAGCAAGGTGCAACTGCCGGACCTGACCTACGCTGGGCTCAAGTGCCTGCGTGGTCTGTGGGACGGGCAGGGCGATGACGCCAAGCGCGTGCAAGCCGGTATCCAGGCCACCCGCGCGGGTTTGCCGCGTCAAGGGCTGCCGGTGATGGTGATACACGGCACCGACGATGGCCTGATTCCGCCGGCTTTCAGCAGCGCACCGTATACCGCTGCGGCCCAGGCTGCCGGACGCGAAGTGAGTTACTGGCAGGTAAAGCACGTGCAGCACTTCGACGGCTTCCTCGGCCTGCCGGATTACGGCGCGCGTTACCTGCCGTTGCTGCCGTATGTCTACGCCGCGCTGGACCGCGTGCAGGCACGCCTGGACAGCGGGACCGCATTGCCGGCCAGCGCGGTGATCCAGACCACGCCGCGCGCGGGCAAACCGTTGACGGCCGACAACCTGGCAATGCCGAAGTAATCGACAACCCGGGTAGGAGTCAACTGTCTTGCACAGTCTCCATAGAGCCGACCCGCCAAGGCGCGTTGTCACGCTTCATCGCGTTGAGCCGGGTCAGGTATTTGCGCATGCAGGCGGTAACGG
>NZ_JBRRDL010000059.1:0-5069 GCF_056759635.1 Stenotrophomonas sp. STEN056 | reverse complement strand
CCACCGGCCGCGGCGGGGTCGCGCGGGCCCCCCCCCCCGCCCCTACACCCGCACACCGCGGCCATCCGCTTTTGCCAACCCGTAATCCCGAATCCCCAATCCCCAATCCCCGCCCCAATCCCCCCAACCACCTACCCCGCCAATTCCGCCTGGATCTTGCGGCCACATTCACGGGCGCTCCACAGCACATGGCCAATGACGCTGCGTTGCCCGCAGGCTGCCATCAACAGCAGGGAGCCCCGTGGCAAGGTCATCGACTGCATCAGCACCTTGCCCTCGCTGGCTTCGAGCATCAGCACCTCCATCGTGCCCAGCGACAGCTCCCGGCCCACCGCACTGGCCAGGGCCAGCATCGCGCTGGTCATGGCGGCCAGGCGCTCACCGCTGGATGCCTGCGTAGCCGCCTGCGCCAATGCAAAACCATCCACGCTGGCAATGACCACTGCGCTGACGCCATCCACCGATGCGCAGAATTCCTGCAACTGCCGCTCCACCAACGCTACTTCCCAGTCCTCAAGCACGCTGTTGCTCCCTGTGTCAGACATGCGCTTCCAGTAGCGCGGCCGCTTCCACTTCGCCCATCAGCACATCCATCAACATCATCACCGCATCCTCCGAACGTGCGTCGAAGGGCACCAGCGGCAACGGCCGGCCGGCCAGTTCCTGTACACGGCATTGGCACGCATCCAGATCCACATCCGGTGTCAGATCAAACTTGGAGACCCCCACCACCGCAGGCACGTTGGGGGCATGTTCGCGCAGTACCCGCAGATAGCAGCCCAGCGCCTCCACCACCTCCGCATTGGAGGCATCAGCCAGGATCACCACGCCACGCGCGCCCTGCAGCAATACCGGCCAGATGAAGGAAAAACGCTCCTGCCCCGGGGTACCGTACAAGCGCAGGCGGTCGCCGTTGGGCAGGTTTACATCGCCATAGTCCATTGCCACCGTGGTGGCCAGCTTGGACGAGCTGGTGTCGGTGTTGAGCACATCGGTATCAATCACGGTACCGCCGGCCACCGCGCGCACCAGGGTTGATTTGCCGGCACCCATCGCGCCCAGCACGACAATCTTGTGTTCGATCATGCAAAGCTTCCTGTGCGATTGCGGACGCTGCGCCACATGCGCGCAAGCAACGCGCTCGCCCCCTGCCTGGCCGGCGGCGGCGGTGGCGGTGCGACCTCGGGGATTCTCACTTCGGCATAACCGCACAGATAGGCCGAACGCATGAACGCACGGGTGGCGTCGATGTCCAGTTCAAGCAGGCGCGTGCATTCGTGCAGGCTGCAGGGCTTCTTCAGCAGCAGCGAACACAGCCGGAAGCCATCATGCTGATGCGCGAGTACGCGGAAATCCGGCCAGCGCAGCAGGCTGACCTGCGCATGCTGTTGCAGGCGGCGTTCAAAATCGGTCCAGTTGTCGCTGTGTTGTGCCATCTGCCACAGCAGCGGCCGCAACGGCTGCCGCGATGCCGTGCCGGACATTGCCTGGAAGCGTTCCAACGACATTTCCTGCAGCGCCAGCAGATCAAACACCTCTCCCAATTGCCGTGCCAGGTTCGGCTCGGCGGAAGCCTCGGTGTTCAACGACACGGCCTGGTCATGCTCAAAGTCGATCAGCAGCATGGGCCTGCCCTGCACGGACAACAGTGCATGGCCCTTCTTTTCCTGCAGGCGTTGCCGCAACAGGCGGGTGGTCTGTTTGGCGCCACTGGCCAGGAACAGCCCTTCCACATTTTCCGGAATCAATGATGACGTTGAAGGCGCCAGGGCGCGTTGAATCTGTGCGTCATCCAGGTGATGCGGCGAGGTTGAACGGCCATCGTGGACAAGACCTTCATCGTCATGCATCCACAACCGCATCGCCGGCCGCTTGCTCGCCATATGCATGGCTGCACTGCGCAACGCCGGCGTATCACGCACCAACAGCAGGTCGCACTGGTCAAGATCGACACAGCGCTGCAGCGCCTCCGGTGGCAATCCCGCCACCTGCCGCAACCGCCCCAGCAATGCCTGCTCCTCACGGGTGTCCGAGCCCACTACCAGCACCCTGGTCATGCCCCCTTCCCCTTTCGACGATGAGCGCCAAGCCCGATACCAGGTTTGTTCTATCAGGCTAGTCCAGATGCTGCGTGTGAAAGAGTGACTGCACCCACAGTTCAACTGCTCTGAAATTCCAAGCGTGATGCAAGGCTCAACACGGGCATTGATATCGCGCCGGGATACTGGGGCAGCCGTGTGCACGGCGGGTGAAAGTGCGCAGACAAAAACCTGGCAGACATGGATTTCAACGCCCGCTTTCCTGCGAAACAAGAACTGCTCACGCGCTGTCACGTTCGGCACAACACCGTGAGCGGCGTGGTGAAACCGGCTTCCATTGCTGCATAAAAAAAACCTGCGCCGATAAAGGCGCAGGTTTCCTGTTGGCTGCAAACCTGCCTTGGCAGGCGGCGGTGATCAGCCCTTCAGGCTGGCAACGGCAGCGTTGAGCGTGGCGCTCGGGCGCATGGCCTTGCCAGCCTTGGCCACGTCCGGACGGTAGTAACCGCCGATGTCCACGGCCTTGCCCTGCACCGCGGCCAGCTCGTCGACGATCTTCTGCTCGTTGCTGGTCAGTGCGTCGGCCAGCGGTGCGAACTTCGCCTTCAGCGCGGCATCGTCATTCTGCTCGGCCAGGGCCTGTGCCCAGTACATGGCCAGGTAGAAGTGGCTGCCACGGTTGTCGATGCCACCGAGCTTGCGCGAAGGCGACTTGTCGTTGTCCAGGAACTTGCCGTTGGCTTCGTCCAGGGCCTTGGCCAACACGGCTGCGCCCTTGTTGTCATAGCGCTGGGCCAGGTGTTCCAGCGACGCGGCCAGGGCCAGGAACTCGCCCAGCGAATCCCAGCGCAGGTAATCCTCCTCGACGAACTGCTGCACGTGCTTCGGCGCCGAACCACCGGCGCCGGTCTCGAACAGGCCGCCGCCGGCCATCAGCGGCACGATCGACAGCATCTTGGCGCTGGTGCCCAGCTCCAGGATCGGGAACAGGTCGGTGAGGTAGTCACGCAGCACGTTGCCGGTCACCGAGATGGTGTCCTGGCCCTTGCGGATGCGCTCCAGCGACACCGCAGTGGCTTCCACCGGCGACAGGATGCGGATGTCCAGGCCGCTGGTGTCGTGGTCCTTGAGGTACTTTTCGACCTTGGCGATCACCTGCGCATCGTGGGCACGGTTGGCGTCCAGCCAGAACAGCGCCGGGGTGTTGCTCAGGCGTGCGCGGCTGACGGCCAGCTTCACCCAGTCCTGGATCGGCGCATCCTTGGTCTGGCACATGCGCCAGATGTCACCGGCTTCAACGGCGTGCTCGAACACCACGTTGCCGGCTTCGTCGCTGACCTTGACCACGCCATCGGCGGCGATCTGGAAGGTCTTGTCGTGCGAGCCGTATTCCTCGGCCTTCTGCGCCATCAGGCCGACGTTGGGCACCGAGCCCATCGTGGCCGGGTTGAACGCACCGTGCAGCTTGCAGTCCTCGATCACCGCCTGGTAGACGCCGGCGTAGCAGCGGTCCGGGATGACGGCCTTGGTGTCCTGCAGCTTGCCTTCGGCGTTCCACATCTTGCCGGAGTCGCGGATCATCGCCGGCATCGAGGCGTCGACGATCACGTCCGACGGCACGTGCAGGTTGGTGATGCCCTTGTCCGAGTTGACCATGGCCACGGCCGGGCGCTTGGCGTACTCGGCGGCGATGTCGGCCTTGATGGCTTCCTGGGTGGCTTCGGGCAGCTGCGGCAGGCGTGCGTACAGGTCACCGATGCCGTTGTTGGCATCAAAGCCCACTTCCTTCAGCGCTGCGGCGTGCTTGGCCAGCACGTCCTTGTAGAACTCCTCAACCACGACGCCGAACATGATCGGGTCGGAGACCTTCATCATCGTGGCCTTCAGGTGCAGCGAGAACAGCACGCCCTGGGCCTTGGCATCGGCCACCTGCGCATCGATGAAGCTGGCCAGCGCGCGGCGCGACATCACCGAGGCATCGACGATCTCGCCGGCCTTCACCGCGGTCTTTTCCTTGAGCACGACGGTGCTGCCGTCGTTTTGCACCAGTTCGATCTTCAGGCTACCGGCGTTGGCAACGGTGGCCGACTTCTCGCTGCCGTAGAAATCACCGCCGTCCATGTGCGCGACGTGCGACTTGGAGTCGGCCGTCCACGCGCCCATGCGGTGCGGGTGCTTGCGGGCGTAGTTCTTCACCGACAGCGGTGCGCGGCGATCGGAGTTACCTTCGCGCAGCACCGGGTTCACTGCGCTGCCCTTGACCTTGTCGTAGCGCGCCTTGATGTCGCGCGAGACGTCGTCGGTGGGCGCATCCGGGTAGTTCGGCAGGATGAAGCCCTGGTCCTGCAGTTCCTTGATCGCGGCCTTGAGCTGCGGCACCGAGGCCGACACGTTGGGCAGCTTGATGATGTTGGCTTCCGGCTGGGTCGCCAGTGCGCCCAGCTCGGCCAGGTCGTCACTGATCTTCTGCCCGTCTTCCAGGTAATCCGGGAACTGCGACAGGATGCGACCGGACAGGGAGATGTCACGGGTTTCGACGGTGATACCGGCAGTGGCGGTATAGGCATCGATGATCGGCAGCAGCGACTGGGTGGCCAGGAACGGAGCTTCGTCGGTGAGCGTGTAGATGATCTTCGGCGTATTCGACATGGGGGCAGGAACTCTCTTGCTGACGGATGCGTTGTGCATGGGACGTGGTGGCCGGCCGTGGTGCGGGCGTCGCTGCAATAGCAGGCACCCGCCCCCGGCTTGGCCGCCGCCGTGGGGAACCCTTTGCATTGTCGCCTTTTCAACCGGGTCCGGCAAAAACGCGCCATACGCAAACGTAGGGACGAATGCAGCGTTTCCAATGCAACCGCGCGCAGCCCCTGCTGCTGCAGGCATCGGCGGAAAAGCGGCGGCGGTGGTCACAGTTGCAACGGATGCAGCACGGGGCCTGCCTGCGCGGGGAATGGATGAAACGGGGAAGACCATCGCACGAGCTTTGGCTTTGGCTTTGGCTTTGGCTTTGGCTTTGGCTTTGGCTTTGGC
>NZ_JBRRDL010000058.1:0-7155 GCF_056759635.1 Stenotrophomonas sp. STEN056 | reverse complement strand
CCCGGGGCCGTGCTAACCGGTGGGGCCGGGCGGCCGGGGGGGGTTTTTCCCCCCTCGGGGGGGGGGGGGCCGCGGGGCCCACAATACCCCGGGTGGGCCCGCGAATGGCGCGCCCAACTCAATCTGGGGAGTCAGGGGCGATGGGTCATCAGCCGCCGTGGATCACAGACCGGACACAAACGGGAGCAGATCCTGTCGTGCGCGGCGATTGTAGCGTATGCGCGCGCCGTGCGGCCAGAAATGTGCGCGTTTTGAACTGCATGTAACCCGCCGATGGCCGAGACAGGCCATCAGCGGCCCCATTGGCTAGAATGCCGGCCCATCGGAGGACGACCTCCCCCAGCACGGGAACGTATCCAGGACGGCCTGGCCCCCTCAAGGAGGCTTTCATGGCTTGGATTTATCTGTTGGTTGCGGGTTTGCTGGAGATCGTCTGGGCATTGGCGATGAAGCAGTCCCACGGTTTCACCCGGCTGGTCCCCAGCATCGTCACCATCGTCGGCATGATCGCCAGCTTCTGGCTGCTGGCCGTGGCCATGCGGACTCTGCCGCTGGGCACCGCGTACACCATCTGGACCGGCATCGGCGCGGTGGGCGCGTTCCTGATCGGCATCATCTTCCTGGGTGAGCACATCAGCGCGATGCGCATTGGCGCGGCGGTGTTGATCGTCAGCGGACTGGTGCTGATGAAGCTGTCGAGCAGCTGAGTACGGCCCTGCAGCCAACATGGCCCTTGGGCCGGGAAAGGCTGTTCACCAACTGAAAAGGCCGCCCAATGGGCGGCTTTTTCAGTTATTTCAGTTGTCTGGCGGAGGGCGGTGCCCTGCCGCTGCGCCGCTGGTCCTGCGTGCGGTCGGGCAGGTGGCCGAACCCGTTGGGCTCCCGTCTCCCGTGCTTTCCGTCGCATAAATGAAAAAACCGCCCAGTGGGCGGCTCTTTCATTTATCTGGCGGAGAGAGGGTCATCCAAACTGCAATACAAATTTATTTCAGGCCGTCCCGGGAACTCATTTGAGCTAAATAAAATCAATCAATTAGGTCGTTCAGAATACAAATTCATTGTGTTCGGTTCCAGTCCAGCCAGCTATGATGTAGGGAACAAAGTAGGGAACAGGGGGGGGTGTGCTCACGGCAGTCTTTGTCAAAACGGCTGGGAAGGGTCGCCATAGCGACGGACGTAACTTGTACCTATTGGTCAAGGGCGACGGCAGGAAAACTTGGGTGTTTCGGTATCGGGACCGATTGACGGGCAAGTCAAAGGATATGGGGTTGGGCCCGGTATCTGATGTCTCGCTAGCTCAGGCTCGCCAGTTAGCTGAAGGCCTGCGGTCTCAGCTTTGGAGCGGGACCGACCCAATTGCGTCTCGACGTGCGAGTCTCTTGGCTGCTCGAGCTGGGCAGGCTAAGAGCCTAACGTTCGGCCAATGTGCCACTCAATACATAGCTACGTTCCACAGCGAGTGGAAAAATCCGAAGCACAGGGCCTAGTGGACATCGACCATTGCGAATCACTGTGGGCGCATCAATGATTTGCCAGTGTCGGAAGTAGATGTGAATCTCATACGTGAGGTGCTTGAGCCAATCTGGCTCAGTACGACGGAAACAGCAAGTCGGCTTCGGAGCCGCATTGAACGTGTCCTAGACTGGGCAACCACCAGCGGCTACAGGTGTGGGGAGAATCCGGCCCGTTGGCGAGGCAACTTGAAGAACATCTTCTCGTCGCCTGCAAAGGTGAAGAAGGTTGAACATCGCCCTGCACTTCCCTATGCGGAAGTGCCTCGATTTATGGGTGAACTCAAGCTTCGAGAGGACTTCTCCTCGTCATGTCTGCAGCTTCAAGTTCTTACCGCTACGCGTCCCAGTGAAGCTGCGGGTGCGCGGTGGGCCGAATTTGATTTAAAGCGTAGGAGATGGGTCATTCCTAAGGAGCGTGCAAAGAATGGCAAAGAGCATGCCATACCGCTCTCAGAGCAGGTGATTGCCCTCATATCGAGCTTGAAAACTGGTGGTGGCGCTCACTTGTTCCCGGGCAAGGGCGATAAGGGGATTTCGACCGCCGCCCCTCTTAAGCTCCTGAAGAAGCTTAGGCCGGGAATGACTTGCCATGGCTTTCGTAGCTCATTTCGAGATTGGGCGGCAGAACAGACCGCGCACAGTAGGGAGGCTGCAGAGATTGCGCTCGCCCACACTGTGAAAAGCAAGACGGAAGCAGCCTACTTCCGCTCTGACATGTTCGATAAGCGGATACCGCTTATGGGAGACTGGGCGGACTACTGCTCGAAGTAGTCCGCCATAAGGCCCTAAAGGTAGTTCTGAAAAAGGGACCCGTCAGAGCAACTTGTCGGATTCCCGAACTTGCAACTCAAGTGGTCATTTTTCTCGGACAAAGCGTCCACCCACATATTTCCAGTTTGCCTTTGGCTGTCCGCCTTTGATGGTCGGAGTTCTCCCTGACGTATCCAAAGAGTAGTTGCTTCCGTTGCGATTGGAGTAGCCGGGTAGCACTGCAGCGCTGACATCGGACCATCCTTGAGCGTTGTAACGTTCGACCGTCAGGAATGGTGTGCCAGCATTGTTCTCGGTATAGATAACGAGTGTGTCGGTAGAGCCTTCCGGTAGGTACATCTGAGTGCTCGCATCGAGTTCAGCAAGTCCGGTTGCTTCGTCAATGTTAGCGAAGTCAGAATCTTTCAGCCCTTGATAGTCAGCATGTGATGCAAGTGCTCGAACGGCTGCACGAACGTCGTGGAAGCCACTCGCTGACTCTGCGCTGCCTTTGCATGAATCAGTCAAGGGGAGGGTGACGGTGTTCTGCCTGACGGCTACCAAATCGGCTTCTAGACGCTCATCATACATTTCGTCTTCGGGTAGCAACTGGATGTTTGAAAGGGTGATGGTGGCCTGTCCTTTGGCGGAATACCGGCAGCCATCCTTTCGAGTTCCTCCGATGCCAAGCAGTAGCGCAGCATCGCTTGGATTGGATACGCAGAACGTACCGTTGAAGCGCTGTGATTGGGGAATACGAGCGATTGATGCTCTTTCCAGTTGGAGGCAAAGGCTGGTGCCTTCATCTGTCTCCATGCGCGATGCGTCGGTGTACTCCCATTGGGCACCGATAGTCTGCGGAGCAGATTGCGCTGGGTACGCGAAAGCAAGAAGGCCCAATGTCGCCAATAGTGCAATTCGTGTCTGCATCACTTCTTCCTTGATGATTGGTCAGTTTGTGTACGCGAGGCGATAGACTGACTGAGCTTTGTAGCCGGGATTCTGTGCCTCAGCGCTGCGTCTCGCTTGGTCAGGTGTGCCTGCGTTGACCCTGACAACGAAAGTGCTACTTCCGCCACCGGGGCGACTCATTTTCACTTCATACGTGGCCATGCGACAGTCCTCCTACTCAAAGGCAACTTTTCATAGCGTCGATATGTGCTGCTTCCGAAGTGCTGAGATTTCGTTCGAAGTCCTGAGCAGTCCTTCCGCCATCCCGTTGGCTGGCGCAGCTACAGGTGCGCAACCAAATCTCGCGCTTGTTCCTCGCTTCCGGGTTTGGCAGGGAATTTGCTGCGTTGTAGTAGTAGTCGGCGCATGCCGCTATGTAGTCTGATGGCGAGCCGTTTGCGCTTGCCCGTACAAGAAGGGGAATTGCTTGCTGAAGCATCAGCAGTCCGCCGCCTGCAACTATCAAAAGCAATGGACCGGCCTTACTGGTGACCACTACAGGGGATTTCTTGGCTTTTGCGATGAGGTCGCTACGCTTGGCCAGATAGCAGGGGAAGGCAACAATCCATAGCAGAAGGACTACTGCGCCCCAACCGCCTGCGGACAGGTTGAAGAACCCTCTCTCATTGGGTTGCTTCCCGATGCGGTGATTCGCTGCATCTATGTACACCCACACAGCACTTGCTGTAACCACTGCCAGTACTAGTATCCCCAGCATTCTGCGCTCCTTGTTGTGATGAATCGAAATTGATGGTTGTTGTCAGAGCACATGGCGCTTGCTGACAAGCTCGATGCCGCAGTTGGGACATTCGGTCTTATGTGTCTTCATGAACATTTCGGCGAGTACGAAACAGATGATGAAGAACCAGCTCAGTGGCGCGAAGACGACGGCATAGACGAAGAACATCCACCAAGAGAGGTACCAAGGTTTGGTGCTTCTCTTGACCCCCATAAGTCCGGCATACCCGCATTCGAGGCACGTCATGGTGGTGTGGGTGTCATACCGCCGCAGGCTTGCTCGAACGTGCTCCGGCAGTGGCATAGGCGGCGGCTCGATGTTGTCCTTGGGTTGTTGCATACGTCCCCGTTGGCGGTGCTTGAGTGATACGAGGGGTAGGCCGGGCGTGTTAACGCACTTGCACCTTGGTAGTTGGTCTAGAAGGCCGGAAACCCCTGTTTTCCTGCTTCTTAGGGGGCTTCTTTCAGCACCTTCCCAGAGGTACAAACAATTCCTCCACGGCCAATGCTACAAATAATGTAGCATACGAGTCCAGAGGGAACGGGCCATCCTGTGGCGAGCTACAGCTATGCGTCCGTCCCGGTTATGTCGTCGCCAACTCTTCCAAGCATGTTCACCAAGCGCCTTAAAGAGGCTCGCTTGGCCTTGGGCATCTCACAGCGGGAGTTGGGGAGGCGAATAGGCCTATCGGAGGACGTAGTGTCCAGCAGGATTACAAGGTACGAGCGTGGTACTTCGGAGCCTGATTTCGTCACAGCTAGCAAGCTGGCGAAAGAGCTGGGTGTGCCACTCGCTTATCTGCTCGCTGATAGCGATGTTCTTGCCGATATCATTCTTGCGGCAGCCTCATTGCCGGTGGCTACCCAGCGTAAGCTGGCAGGGGAACTTCAGCAGTTGGCTAAAGACGAGGCGGAGTAGCTCTCTCTGGTGGTAGATGCAGTGCTCAGTCCATCTAGCTGCTGTTGGTTGAGGCAGGGTATGTTGCTTGTTCAGAGCTGCGGCAAGCTTGGCCTGATTTAGCCTACTTAACGCTTCCAGAAGGATGTTGGATGCTCTCTACTTCTACAATTAGCTACGCCCAGATGAGCGCTTGGCTCAATGAAAATCAGGGTGTGGTCGGTGTTGCCATCTTTCTTGCTACAGCGTTCTTCGGCTGGGCGAGCGGAATCTTCTCGGCTCTTCGGAAGCGTCCGGCCCTTAAGGTGTCGCTAATTGATGGACCGACGTTCTGCTGCACCTACCTCACTGGCAGGATGCATGGCGAGTATGAGGCGCACCGTACAGGGATAGCTCTGTACCTTTGAATTGCGAACGTTGGCTCCGCAGCATCAAGTATCGAAGGAGTATCGGTCGGCTACCATTGGCATCTACGCCCTTTTAGCCTTTCATGGCTTAAGTACACAATCGGCTGGTTTTGGCTCGAGAAGCAAGCTGTGGCGCTTCAAGATTTCCAAGTTGCAATCGGAAGAAGTGTCAAGGTTTATCCATTCCTCACTCAGCGAAATCACCTTTCTCCAGCCCGGGTGGACACGTTTCTTGAAGTAGGGCGTTCCACCAATGGAGTTGTCTATTTCGAACAGTCCGAAAGCTGGGGTGGCTGCTATCCTCGCATCGAGAATGACCACGTCCGGTTGAAGGTGAGAGTTCGCGATGTCTTCGGGAGAGGGCACACATCCATATTCAAGGTACCGGCGGTATCGTTGGAAGAAGCCCGGAAGTACTGCCCCGCCTTTGGTATGACCTTCTCCGAGCTTCATGGAGAACATGGCGTCAATGTGATGGAGCCCGACACTCCCACTCAGTCGTAGTGCAACGTATGAGTCCATGGGCGGAGCCCTATTAGGTGCCTTCCTCTTTCATTTGCAGTGCGCGATACACGCTGCTGCGGCTGATTGAGAAGCGCTCCGCCAATTGCTCGATGCTGAAGCCCTCTTCGGCCCGCATTCGCTTGATGCGTTCCTCCTGAGCGGCTGTCAACGCCTTTTTCCGGCCAAACTTGGTCCCTTTCTGCTGGGCGAGCGCGATTCCATCACGCTGACGTTCAGCACGGATGTCAGCCTCAAACTCTGCAAATGCACCCAAGAGGTTGAAGAGGAGGACGCCCTCTGCGGTCGATGTGTCCAATCCTTGGTCTAGGACGCGAAGGCTTACACCCTTCTTCTTGAGGAGGTCCGCAATCTTTGCCAAGTCGAGGACGCTGCGGGCCATTCGGTCCAGCCTGCTGACCACCAACACATCGCCGTCTCGAACGTACTCCAGAGCGGCTTGAAGTTGCGGGCGGTTCTCCGCCTGTCGGCCAGAGCGCTTCTCCTTAAAGACCTTGCTGCAGTTTGCTTTGGTCAACTTATCGAGCTGGACATCCAGCGACTGACCGACAGTCGAGACACGGGCGTATCCCACAATTTCCATGGTTGGCGTCTCAAAACTCCTAAGAGTTTGTGAGCTTATCATTTTGGTATGAGTTGTGGAATGCCAATGGCTATGTCCCAAGAGGTATACAAATCGGGATTTGTTCCAGCGCGCCCACATCGGTCTAAGATGCGAAGGCCATCACGACATGTTCACATGGATAAATGTGGCGGGGCAGATGGCGACGCCCAACAAGGAGGAGTTACATGCGGACTGTTTTTTTTAGCTTCCACTACCAGCGTGATATTTGGCGCATCAACCAGATTCGAAATCTCGATACGATTCTCGGCTGTGCAGCAGCAGGTTTTCGGGATGCCTCTCTATGGGAAGAGGCAAGGAAGAAGGGCGATGCAGAAATAAAGAAAATGATTGACAAGGGGCTTGAAGGCACTTCTGTGACAGTCGTTTTCATCGGTGCCGAGACGGCGAATCGCAAGTACATTGCCTACGAGATTGAGCGGTCGATTGCACGCGGGAACGGACTTGTCGGCATCCAGATTCACGAACTGAAAGACCAAAAGGGCAATACCGACGTCATTGGAGCCATTCCGGCTGGACTCTCCAACGGCGGATACCCTGTCTATAACTACTTCAACGCGGAACGCCTTAAGGCTCGGATTGAGGAAGCAGCACAGGCTGCGGGCAAGAAATAAGCGCAGTCGTGGGGTGGGGGGGGGGCCCCACCCGGCGCGTTGGTGGGGTGGGCCGGGTGTACAGGGGTGGGGTGGGGTTGGGGGGGCCGGGGGCGGGGGGGGGGGGTTGGGGGGCGGTTGGGTGAGGGCGGCGCGTGTG
>NZ_JBRRDL010000057.1:0-7941 GCF_056759635.1 Stenotrophomonas sp. STEN056 | reverse complement strand
GAAATAGCGCTGCGTGCCTTCGGCCACATCAGCAACGACATCCAGCTGCGATTTGTTCACCGCATCGGTGTCTTCGGTACCGGCGGCGACGTTGGTGATCTGGCGCTCGGCACCGGCCTTGCCCACCGACACACTGTTGGCACGATCAGCCACCGTGTCGGCACCGAGTGCCACCGCGTTGTCGGCCGCTACCTGGGCCCTGTATCCCAGCGCCGTTCCCTGCGCTGAAAACACCGCCGTATTTGCACCGACTGCCGTAGCCTGATCAGTCAGCGCCATGCTGGCATTACCCACTGCAACCGCACTGACGACCTTCAACCCAAGCACATCCATCCCCGTGCGCGCGGCATCGCCAATAGCCAGGCTCCCGGCGCCATAGGCCGACGCATCACGCCCCACCGCCACATTGCCCGCGTCATAGGCCTTTGCGTTGTAGCCCAGGGCCGTGGTGCCTTCCCCGGCGGCCAGGCTCGCTGAGCCGTTGGCTGTACTGAAATCCCCTCGCGCATTGGCAACCGCACCTGTCGCCGTGGACTGCCTTCCATTGGCACGGGCGCTGGCGCCCAATGCGGTTCCGCTTGCACCGGCACTGGTCGCGCCCGTGCTGGCAGGCGTACCTTCGGACGTAATCAGCGGATCACCATTCCCATCCACCGCATTGCCACCCAGCGCCACCGCACCCAGCCCGGTGGCGCTGGCATTCTGGCCAAAAGCGGCACTGTTCCGACCGCTGGCAAGGGCATTCATGCCCACCGCTGTCGCGCCATCGGCAACCGCATTGGCCGCGTTGCCGAATGCCGAGGCCCCGTTGCCGAACGCGCTGGCCGATTCACCGGCTGCGGTTGCACCGTCACCTTCCACAAATGCACCGGCATCACCATCGGCACTGCCGGTAGCCTTGAAGTACTTGTCGGTGTTGTCTGCCACCGCAGCCACGTCATCCAACTGCGACTTGTTCACTGCATCGGTGTCTTCGGTGCCCGCCGCGACATTGGTGATCTGGCGCTCGGCGCCGGCCTTGCCCACCGACACGGTGTTGGCGCGATCAGCCACCGAATCCGCACCAAGGGCGATGCTGCGTTCGGCCTCGGCCCACGCGCCGGCGCCCATGGCCACACTGCGCTCACCGTTTGCAGTACTGGATGCACCGGCTGCCAACGCATAATCCGCGCCTGCAGTCGCACTGTCACCGGCGACGAAACTGTAGTGGCCCGAAGCCATCGCATTGCTGCCAATCGCCGTGGCGTTGTCGCCGTCCACCAGGTTGGCAAAACCGAACGCACTGCTGTTCTCACCATCGACCTGGTTGAAGTTGCCCACCGCCGAACTGTTGGTGCCGTTGGCGGTGTTCACATAGCCCATCGCGCTGCTGTAATCACCAGCAGCGGCGTTGTAGCTGCCCACCGCAGTGCTCTCCGCACCACTGGCCTGCGAGCCGACACCGGCCGCCGTTGCACCCGCGCCGCTGGCCACGGCATCGTCGCTGCCGTCCGCTGCACCATTGGCAGTGAAATAGCGCTGCGTTTCACCAACGACAACTGCCACGGCATCGAGCTGGGCCTTGTTGACCGCATCGGTTGCGGCACTGCCGGCGGCAACATTGGTGATCTGCCGTTCGTTGCCCGCGTTGCCCACCGAGACAGTACCGGCGCGGTCAGCCACCGAGTTGGCGCCCAGCGCGACACTGTTGGCGGCAGTGGCACGTGCCGATGCGCCCAAGGCGGTTGCATTGGCAGCCGATGCCACCGCGGTACCGGCCAATGCACAGTCCTGCAGCTCCGCACTGCCCATCACCACACACTTGCCAGAACCGCCCACGGCCAGTGACTGCGCCTGCACGCCCGGTATCGCAACACCTGCAGCCAGCGCCAACGCAACGGCGATGACCAGCGCCTGCAAGCGCTGCCCGCCGTTGCGTTGATCCACCACCACACCGGACGAATCGGACGCTGCAAGTTCCGATGCCACCACCATCTGCCCCAACGCCTTGTTCCAAACCTTGCGATAAATCCGATTCATCACATTGCTCCTGAGTGAACTGGGTTTTGTGCGTACGAAAGAAGTCACTCCACCGGCGCACAAAAGCCCGCCCTGGGGCTCTGTCGGGTACGGTGTTCCTGGTCTCCCTGTACGGGGCGTGCCGGTGTTTGGCCGGTGGGCGGACATCGCTCTGAATCCCCTTGCGCTGGCGATGGCTGCAGGACGGAGCGGAGTTGAAGACACGCACTGCAGAACGTCAAATTTCTGACTGTTTGCCAAACAGTTGATGCATGCGTCACAAATCCCAAAATAGATTGAGATTTTCAAGATTAGATTTTTGGAAACAACGCTGTGCGCATCACGGCGGGTACAGACCCTGGCGTACGGCGCCGGCGCTGGGAAAAGGCACAAAAAAACCCGCAGGCCTTGGCCTGCGGGCGTTTTCAGACTTTCTTCAATTCAACTGAAAATTTTCTTTCGCGTTGCCGTTTCAGCCGCACCAGACGCGCGCATTGCGGAACATGCGCAGCCACGGCGAGTCTTCGCCCCAGCTCTTCGGTGCCCAGCTCAGGTTGGCCGTGCGCGGTGTGCGTTCCGGGTGCGGCATCAGGATGGTGACGCGGCCGTCGGTGCTGGTCAGGCCGGTGATGCCGTCCGGCGAACCGTTCGGATTCAGCGGGTACTGCTCGGCCACGCGGCCGTCACCGTCGATGTAACGCAGCGCGATGCTGGCAGCGGCCTGGTCCACGGCACTGTCGAACTCGGCACGGCCTTCGCCGTGTGCCACTGCCACCGGCAGGCGCGAGCCGGCCATGCCACGCAGCAGGATCGACGGCGACTCCAGCACTTCCAGCAACGCGGTACGTGCCTCGAACTGTTCGCTGCGGTTGCGCAGGAACTTGGGCCAATGCTCGGCACCGGGAATGATGTCCTTGAGCTGGCTCATCATCTGGCAACCGTTGCACACGCCCAGTGCGAAGGTGTCGGTGCGCGCAAAGAACGCGGCAAACGCTTCACGCAGCGCCGGGCGCTCCAGGACCGAGGTTGCCCAGCCACGGCCGGCACCCAGCACGTCGCCGTAGCTGAAGCCACCACACGCAGCCAAGCCACGGAAGTCCGACAACTGCACGCGGCCTTCGATCAGGTCGCTCATGTGCACGTCGTAGGCATCAAAACCGGCACGCTCGAAGATGTTGGCCATTTCGATCTGGCCATTGACGCCCTGCTCACGCAGGATCGCCACCTTCGGCCGCGCACCCGTGGCGATGAACGGCGCAGCCACATCCTCGGCAGGATCAAACGCCAGTTTCGGCTTCAGCCCCGGTGCGTTGAAGTTGCGGGCAATGGCGCGCTCCTGGTCGGCCGCTTCCGGGTTGTCACGCAGCTTCTGCATGGCGTGCGTCACCGACCACCAGGCGTCGAACAATTCTTCCCAACGCCACTCGGCCAGGCTCTCGCCACCCAACTGCACGCGCACCACCGGCGCGGTGGTCGGGCGTGCGATGCGCTGCGCGCATTCGGTCAAGGCATGGCGCTCGACCAGGTCGGCGAACGCGGCGCGGTCTTCCTTGGCGATCTGCACCACGGCGCCCAGTTCTTCATTGAACAGGCTGCGGAACGGATCATCGCCCCAAGCATCAAGCACGATATCCAGGCCCTGACGCGAGGCGAACGACATTTCGCACAACGCGGCAAACGCGCCACCATCGCTGCGGTCGTGATAGGCCAGCAGCAGGCCGGCTTCGCGCGCGTCGCGGATCAGCTCGAAGAAGCCCCGCAGGCGCTGCGGGTCATCCAGGTCCGGCACTTCACCGGCAAAGGCCGGCAGAGCGCTGTGGTCGGCCTGGGTCTGCGCCAGGATCGAGCCACCCAGGCGCTGCTTGCCCGCGCCCAGGCCAATCAGCCACAACTCGCTTTCGGTTTCGCGGTCGAGCAGCGGGGTGAGCTGCTGGCGTGCATCGGCCACCGGCGCAAACGCGGTGATGACCAGCGACACCGGGGATACCGACTTCTCGGCCTGGCCGTCAGCCTGCCACTGCGCCTGCATCGACAGCGAGTCCTTGCCCACCGGGATGCTGATGTCCAGCTGCGGGCACAGTTCCATGCCCACGGCCTTGACCGCGTCGTACAGCAGTGCGTCTTCGCCGTTGTGGCCGCAGGCGGCCATCCAGTTGGCCGACAGCTTCACCGTGTCCAGCGACAGCACCGGCGCGGCGCACAGGTTGGTGATGGCTTCACCCACGGCCATGCGTGCCGAAGCGGCCGCGTTGAGCAACGCCAGCGGCGTGCGCTCGCCCAGCGACATCGCCTCACCGGCGTAGGTGTCAAAACCGGCCAGGGTGATGGCGACGTCGGCCATTGGCAGCTGCCACGGGCCGATCATCTGCTCGCGCGCGGTCAAACCGCCCACGCTGCGGTCACCGATGGTGACCAGGAAGCTCTTCGATGCGACGGTCGGGTGCGCCAGCACACGCAGGCCGGCATCGTGCAGGTCAATGCCGGCGGTCTTGAGCTGCGGCCAGCGCGGCGCGGCCGGATGCACAGCGTCGCGGTGCATCTTCGGCGCCTTGCCGAACAGCACGTCCATCGGCAGGTCAATCGGGGCATCGGCCGGGATGTTGCCCGGGGTCGCGCCATAGGCCACGACCAGGCGTTCCTCGGCGGTGGCAATGCCCACTGCGGCAAACGGACAGCGCTCGCGTGCGCAGATGGCGCTGAACTCGGCCAAGCGCTCGGCCGGGATGCCCAGCACGTAACGTTCCTGCGACTCGTTGCACCACAGTTCCAGCGGCGACAGCGACGGATCGTCGGTCGGCACCTTGCCCAGGTCGATCACGCCACCGACATCGGAGTCGTGCAGCAGTTCCGGGATGGCGTTGGAAAGGCCACCGGCGCCGACGTCGTGGAAGAACTTGATCGGGTTGTCGGTGCCCATGGCCACGCAACGGTCGATCACTTCCTGGCAGCGGCGTTCCATTTCCGGGTTGTCGCGCTGCACGCTGGCAAAGTCGAGGTCTTCGGCGCTCTCGCCCGAGGCCACCGACGAAGCGGCACCGCCGCCCAGGCCGATCAGCATGGCCGGGCCACCGAGCACGATGACGATGTCGCCGTCCTGCAGGCGCAGCTTGTCCACCTGCACGCGATCAATCGCGCCCAGGCCGCCGGCCAGCATGATCGGCTTGTCGTAGGCGCGGGTGATGCCGTCTTCGGGCAGCTCGAAACTGCGGAAGTAGCCCAGCAGGTTCGGGCGGCCGAACTCGTTGTTGAACGCAGCGCCGCCGAGCGGGCCGTCGAGCATGATGTCCAGCGCCGGTGCCATGCGCGGGTTCAGCGCGCGCGGCGCTTCCCACGGCTGCGGCAGGGTCGGGATGCGCAGGTGCGAGACCGAGAAGCCGGTCAGGCCGGCCTTGGGCTTGCCGCCACGGCCGGTGGCACCTTCGTCGCGGATCTCGCCGCCGGCGCCGGTCGCAGCGCCCGGGAACGGGGCAATCGCGGTCGGGTGGTTATGCGTTTCCACCTTGATCTGGAAGGCGCTGGGCACCACCGCTTCACTGCGGTACTTGCCGGTGGCCGGGTCCGGGCGGTAACGCGCGGCCGGTTCGCCTTCGATCACCGCCGCGTTGTCGCTGTACGCGCTGAGCGTGTGCTGCGGGGTCTGCTGGTGGGTGTTCTTGATCATCTTGAACAGCGAGCGGTCCTGCTCCTGCCCATCGATGGTCCAGCTGGCGTTGAAGATCTTGTGGCGGCAGTGCTCGGAATTGGCCTGCGCAAACATCATCAACTCAACGTCGGACGGATCGCGGCCCAGCTCGGTGTAGCGCTGGCGCAGGTACTCGATTTCGTCGTCGGCCAGGGCCAGGCCCAGGCGCTTGTTGGCCACCTCCAGGTCAGCCAGGCCAATACGCTCCAGCTGGCCGCGCGCCATGCTGCTGAACAGCGCCTGCGCCTGGTCGATGTCTTCCAGCAGCGACTGGGTCATCGGGTCGTGCAGCAGCTTGGCCACGGCGGCCTGCTGTGCCGGGTCGGACGGCCAGCCGCTCAGGTCGATGCGGGTACCGCGCTCAACGCGCTGGATCGCCAGGCCGGCACCGCGCACTAGCTCGGTGGCCTTGCTCGACCAGGGCGACAACGTGCCCAGGCGCGGCACCACGTAGCGCGAAATCGCGCCATCCGCGCGTTCGGCAGCCTGTGGCTGGCCCTGCACGATGCGGCCCAGCGTGGTCAGGTCGACCGCTCCGGCATCTGCTGTTTGGGTGAAATAGACGTGCCAGGCACCGGCAATACACAGGTCGGCGGCGATGGACTGCAGGCGGGATTCAAGACGTTCGCGGCGGAACGGCGAAAGGGCAGCTGCGCCCTCGAGGACGATCATGTCCGGGAGACCATGGTGGGAATCGGGCCCGGCATTGTACCGGAGTCCGCCGCCTCAGCCCCGTTTCATGCGCCGGCCCGTCCGCGGCCGCTTCAGCCGGCGCAAGCCAGCCGGGACAGGCTGTCCGCGCGGACCACATGAAAAGCTGCATTACATTCTGCCGCCACTATCTTCAGCCCCGCCGGTGGCATTGCCCCGGCCCGCTCCGGCGGGCCGACGTGCCCGGCAGGCCTTGTCGGCGTTCAGCACCGGGGATTATTGCTGAACAGCCCCGGCAACGGTCTGAATCCAACGCCTCAGGGGATGGGGAATGGAAACGCCCCTGCTGTTTGCGCAGCAGGGGCGTTTGTTTTTGCAGATTCTCCGCCGCGCCGGGGCAATGACCCGCCCGCGCATGGCCAGATGCCAGCGAGCGCCCATGTTCCATCCCCCGTAAAGCAATGCGCCCCGCCTGTTGCCAGGAGGGGCGCGTTTTTCTGGTGCTTTACAGCAGCGCTGGACTCAGCGGCTGCCAGCAGCCGCCGTGCCAATGCGCTCCAGCGCCGCCTTGAGCTGTGCCGGCGGCAGATAGCCACCCAACTGGCTGCCATCTGCGGCAAAAATCGCCGGGGTGCCGTTGATGCCCAGCTGCTGGCCCAGGTTGTACTGCATGGCCACCGGGTTGGTGCAGCTCCGGGACGGCACCGCCGCACCACCCTTGGCTGCGGTCAACGCCGCCTTGCGGTCGTCGGCACACCAGACCGAGATCATGTCGGTGTAATCCTTGCTGCCCAGGCCCATGCGCGGGAATGCCAGGTATTCGACGGCAATGCCGTTGCGGTTCAACTCGGCAACGTCCTGATGCAGCTTGCGGCAGTAACCGCACTCAATGTCCGTGAAAACGCTGATGGTGTACTTGGCATTCGGCGGCGCGAACACGATGCGGTCGGCATGCGGCAGGGTCGCCAGCAGGCCACGGCGGTACTGCAGCAGGCCGGTGCTGGTGGCCATCGCACGCTTTTCGATGTCGTAGGGCTGCGACTGCATCAGGAAGCGGCCATCGTCGGTGACGTAGAGCACCTGCCCGGACACGATCACCTCACGGAAGCCGGGGAACGGCGCCGCGCCGATGTACTCCGGCTTGAAGTTGGGGTCCAGCTCCTTGAGCGCATCACGCACGCGCTTCTCCACCGGGCCCTCCACTGCGGGGGCGGCAGCACTGGCGGTGGCAGCGGCCGGCGGCGTCTGCTGCGCGCAGGCGGTGAGACTGACCGCAGCCAACAGCGTGGCAATGGCAATTCGGAACATCGGCAATCCGTTCAGAGACAAAGAATTGGCGGATTCTCGCATACCGCCCTCACCCCCGCCGGCCCGGCGGGCGTCCGCCCCCAGGCGGCACCTGGACAAATTTTCACCACAGGCTTGAAAAGCGTGTACCGCAAGGGCTGCCCGCATTTATCCACAGCTTGTGCGCGGCCTGCCGCACAGGCGATGTGGATAGCGCCCAGCTCCCAACCGCAGGCTGAGATGAAACCCCAGCACCTTCGCCAATCGACCTACAACCCCGCCAATCCCGAATCCCCAATCCCGAATCCCCAATCCCCAATCCC
>NZ_JBRRDL010000056.1:0-10974 GCF_056759635.1 Stenotrophomonas sp. STEN056 | reverse complement strand
GGGGCTGGCCGCCGCCCCGCCCGCCCGTTGGGGTCGTGGGTGTGGGGCTTGGGGGGAGCTTCTCCAAGCGACCAACCTACCCATGAGACGCATCAACACCTTCACATCAACCCCCCCCCCCCCTCAATCCTCCAACCGAACATCCCGGAACAGATCCCCCTGCACCACCACATCCTCGCGATCACGGAAGCCCGACAAGCCCACGCCCACCAGGCGATACAAGGTGTCGGCTGGCAACTGCACGCGCTGGCACAGCGCCAATGCAATATCGCGCAGCTCCTCCACCGAGCCGGGTGGCGTGTCGGGGGTGAAGCTGCGGGTGAGGATGCGGAACTGCGCGGTCTTGAGCTTGAGTACCACCGTGTGCCCCACGCGCTCGGTACGGCCGGTGGCACGCCAGGTTTTTTCCGCCAGCTGGGTGATGACGTCATCGAACTCGCCCAGCGGCAGGTCCTCGGCAAACGTGTCCTCCGAGGAGATCGACTGCACCGGCTGGTCCGGCTCCACCGGCCGCTCGTCAATGCCACGCGCACGGCGATACAAACTGCCGCCAAAACTGCCGAACAACGCCTCCAGTTGTTCCAGTGGCAGTTCACGCAGATCGCCGACGGTGGCGATGTTCAGCGCCGACAG
This sequence comes from Stenotrophomonas sp. STEN056, assembly GCF_056759635.1. Lineage (NCBI taxonomy): Bacteria > Pseudomonadati > Pseudomonadota > Gammaproteobacteria > Lysobacterales > Lysobacteraceae > Stenotrophomonas > Stenotrophomonas sp. STEN056. The sequence continues at coordinate 10,341 of NZ_JBRRDL010000056.1, read as the reverse complement.
CTTGCCTGCCATCACCTTGCCCACGCCCGGGATGCGGTTGACCGGCAGGGGCGTCAGGAATTGTTCGACGCGTGATGGCGGCACCACGAACTGGCCATCGGGCTTGCGCCAGTCCGAAGCAACCTTGGCCAGGAACTTGTTCGGCGCGATGCCTGCCGACGCGGTCAACGCGGTTGTTTCGCGGATCTGCGCACGGATGGTGCGGGCAATTTCAGTGGCGATGCCGCCGCAGCTCGGTGACGCGGTGACATCCAGGTAGGCCTCGTCCAGCGACAGCGGTTCCACCAGCGGGGTGTGCTGCAGGAATATCTCGCGGATCTGCCGCGACACCGCTTTGTAGCGGGCAAAGTCCGGCGGCACGAACACCGCGTCCGGGCACAGCCGCTCGGCCCGCAAGGCGGGCATCGCCGAACGCACGCCGAAGGTGCGGGCCTCGTAGGAGGCCGCGCAGACCACCGAGCGGGCACCCTTCCAGGCCACCACAACGGGTTTTCCGCGCAATCGGGGGTCATCGCGCTGCTCGACCGAGGCGTAGAAAGCGTCCATGTCGACATGGATGATCTTGCGAAGCTGGGCCACGACAACAGTCCGGAACGGTCGCCAACATGATAGCTGTTGTCGCTAAATGCACACTTGTCCTCACAATTGTGCAATTCAAAATCGTCGATAACAGCCCCCGAACGGCAGCGAACTGCGCCGAACATACGCAACCGTCCAGTTAAAACATTTGATTGAACGCAGGTGCTGCCGCATGCTCGGCGGCTCGTTCCTGGCTTTGGATTACCCCCGGATGACCCGTCTGCATACGTTCTCGCGTGACCAATTGCTGGCCAGTGCGCGCGGCGAACTCTTCGGCCCCAACAAGGGCCGCCTGCCCAATGACCCGATGCTGATGTTCGACCGCATCACCGACATCCGCGAGGACGGTGGCGCGCACGGCAAGGGCCTGATCCGGGCCGAGCTCGACATCAAACCGGACCTGTGGTTCTTCGGCTGCCATTTCATCGGCGACCCGGTGATGCCCGGCTGCCTGGGCCTGGATGCGATGTGGCAGCTGACCGGCTTCTACCTGACCTGGCTGGGCGCCGAAGGCCGTGGCCGTGCGCTGGGCTGTGGCGAGGTCAAATTCACCGGCCAGGTGCTGCCCAGCGCCAAGCTGGTGCAGTACGAAATCGATGTCTCGCGTGTCATCAACCGCAAGCTGGTGATGGCCCAGACCGACGCCCGCATGCTGGTCGACGGCCGCGAGATCTATACCGCCAAGGACCTGCGCGTGGGTCTGTTCACTTCTACCGAGAGCTTCTGATGCGTCGTGTCGTCATTACTGGCATGGGCATCACGTCCTGCCTTGGCAACGATCTGGATACCGTTTCCAGCGCCCTGCGCGATGGCCGCCCCGGCATCGTCGCCGCACCGGACCACGCCGAAGCCGGCCTGCGCAGCCAGGTGGCAGGCAGGGTCGATATCGACATGGACGCGCAGGTGGACCGCAAGCTCAAGCGTTTCATGAGCGACGCGGCCGCCTACAGCTACATCGCCATGCGTGACGCCATCGCCGACGCCGGCCTGGATGAAAGCCAGGTCAGCAACCCGCGCACCGGCGTGATCGCCGGTTCCGGCGGTGGTTCCAGCGAATGGCAGGTGGAAGCGGCCGATCTGCTGCGCAACCGTGGCGTGCGCAAGGTCGGCCCGTACATGGTGCCGCGCACGATGTGCTCGACGGTGTCGGCCAACCTGGCCACTGCCTTCAGCATCAAGGGCCTGAGCTACTCGCTGTCGGCCGCATGTGCCACCTCGGCGCACTGCATCGGCGCGGCGGCGGACCTGATCCGCCACGGCGCGCAGGACATCGTGTTCGCCGGCGGCGGCGAAGACCTGCATTGGTCGATGAGCGTGATGTTCGACGCGATGGGTGCCCTGTCCACCAGCTTCAACGAAACTCCGGCCAGCGCCTCGCGCCCGTATGACGCCAACCGCGACGGCTTTGTCATCGCCGGCGGCGGCGGCATGCTGGTGCTGGAGGACTACGACCACGCCGTTGCACGCGGCGCGAAGATCTACGCCGAGCTCGTCGGCTATGGCGTGACCTCCGACGGCGCCGACATGGTTGCCCCGTCCGGCGAAGGCGCGGTGCGCTGCATGAAGATGGCCATGGCCACCGTCAACCGCCCGATCGATTACCTCAACACCCACGGCACTTCCACGCCGCTGGGCGATGTGACCGAACTGGGCGCGGTGCGTGCCGTGTTTGGTGACGCAGTGCCGCCGTTGTCTTCGACCAAGGCACTGTCCGGCCACTCGCTGGGTGCGGCCAGCGTGCACGAGGCAATCTTCTGCCTGCTGATGATGCGCGACGGTTTCATGGCCGGCTCGGCCAACATTGAAACGCTGGACGAGCGTGCCGAAGGCTTCCCGATCCTGCGCCAGACCCAGGACGCCAAGCTGGACACGGTGATGTCCAACAGCTTCGGCTTCGGCGGCACCAACGCCACGCTGATCTTCGGCCGGGTGTAATCCCCGGCTTGCATGGATGCAATGAAAAACAGCCGCGAAAGCGGCTGTTTTTTTGTGGGCTTCTGTTGCAACAAATCCGTAGGAGCGGCCTCGGCCGCGAAGCTCGAGCCTCATCCGAGCGCCGAAAAGCTTACCCCTCCCCAGCCCTCCCCTTGGCTTCGCCAAAGGGAGGGAGCGGATCGCGCGAATGTTCTTCCATACGGTTTCGCGGCCAAGGCCGCCCCTACGACGCCGGGCTCACTCAGCCGCCCGGTTGTGCCGTCTCGATCACCACACCCAGGTCCTTGCCCGCATCGGCCAGGCGCACGCGCTTGCCGTCACTCTTGGCAACCAGGTAATCGGCCGACACCCAGCCACTCTTGCCACCGGCGCGCACATTGCACCATTGCAGGTCGTCCAGGCAGCGCTGCACTTCCACGGTGGTGCCCACCGGCAACACCGCCAGGCGCTCGGCGCGCTGGTCCGGGGCACTGCGTAGATTCAGTCCGTTGCTGACCTGTGCAGCGGGTTCGTTGATGCGCGGCTGGAACCACAACACCGCACCAATGATCGCCACACAGGCAGCGACGCGGGTAATGAGCCGGGGCATGTCGTCAAAGCCAGGGGAAGTACGCCGCCTAGCTTGACTCCGCCGTCCCCGGCTTACCAGCCCTGCTGCCGCTCGCGTTCAGGCAGCCATGCCGTTGTGCCGCAGCAGTGCGTCGATCTGCGGGTCGCGGCCACGGAAGGCACGGAAGTTCTCCGCAGCGCTGCGGCTGCCGCCACGCGACAACACTTCGTTACGGAAACGTGCGCCGGTTTCCTGCAGCTTCTCCGGCGCTTCCTCGAACGCCGCGTAAGCATCAGCACTCAACACTTCGGCCCATTTGTAGCTGTAGTAACCGGCCGCGTAACCGCCGGCAAAAATGTGGCTGAACTGGTTGGGAAAGCGATTCCAGGCCGGCGGGAAATTCACCGCCACTTCGTCGCGCACGCGCTCCAGCACCTGCAACACGCCCTCATCCTGCGGCTGGTACTGGCTGTGCAACAGCATGTCGAACAGACCGAACTCCAGCTGGCGCACGGTGAACATGCCGCTCTGGTAGTTCTTGGCGGCCAGCATCTTGTCGAACAACGGGCGCGGCAACGCGGCGCCGGTGCTGACATGCGCGGTCATCGCCTGCACCTGCTCCCACTCCCAGCAGAAGTTCTCCATGAACTGGCTGGGCAGCTCCACCGCGTCCCATTCCACGCCATTGATGCCGGCCACTGCCAGCTCGCCGATGCGGGTCAGCAACTGATGCAGGCCGTGGCCCATTTCGTGGAAGATCGTGGTGACTTCGTCGTGACTGAACGTTGCCAGCTTGCCGTCACTGCCGCGACCAAAGTTGCAGACCAGATACACCAACGGTGTCTGCACGCCAGCAGCGGTGACGCGGCGGTTGCGGCAGTCGTCCATCCATGCGCCACCACGCTTGCCCTCGCGTGCGTACAGGTCCATGTAGAACTGGCCGACCAGCGCACCGTCGGCATCCACCAGGCGATAGAAGCGCACATCTTCGTGCCACACCGGCGCGCTGTCAGGCTGCACTTTCAAACCGTACAGCCGCTCGATCACACCAAATAGACCGGCCAGCACGTTCGGCTCGGTGAAGTACTGCTTCACTTCCTGCTCGGAATAGCTGTAGCGCGCCTGCTTGAGCTTCTCGCCGACGTACGAAAGATCCCACGCCTGCAGGTCTTCCAGGCCCAGCTCGTCGCGGGCGAAGGCCTCCAGTTCGGCACGGTCGCGCTGTGCGTACGGCTTGGCGCGTGCGGCAAGATCGCGCAGGAAACCCAGCACCTGCGGCGCGTCGGCAGCCATCTTGGTGGCGATGGAATACTCGCCGTAATTGGCGAAACCGAGCAGTGCGGCCAACTCGCCGCGCACCGCAAGAATGCGCTCGATGTTGCCGCTGTTGTCCAATGTGGCATCGCCAAACTCGGACGCGCGCACCGCATTGGCGTGATACAGCTGCTCGCGCAGCGCGCGGTTGTCGGCGTAGGTCAGCACCGGCAGGTAGCACGGCATCTGCAGGGTCAGCTTCCAGCCTTCCTTTTCATCTTTCTGTGCAGCGGCGCGGGCGTTGGCAATCACATCGGCCGGCAAACCGGCCAGTTCGCTTTCGTTGTCCACATGCAGCGCGAATGCGTCGGTGGCATCAAGCACGTTCTGCGAAAACTTGGCCTGCAGCCCGGACAGTTCTTCCTGCAGCTGCGCAAAACGGGCCTTGTCGGCCTCGTTCAACTCGGCACCGCCCAGGCGGAAATCACGCAACGCATTGGCCAGCACCTTGGCGCGCACCTCGTCATACGCCGCCGCTTCCGGCGATGCGGCCAGCGCCTTGTACTGCGCGTACAGCGCCGGGTTCTGCGCCACGGCGCTGCCGAAGCGACTGATCTTCGGCAGGTTGGCGTTGTAGGCCTCGCGCAGCTCCGGCGTGTTGACCACGGCCTGCAGGTGCGACACCTGGCCCCAGGCGCGGTACAGACGCTCGGTGGCGTCATCCAGCGGCGTCACGAACGTTTCCCAACTGACCGGCGCTACCGTTTCGGCGGCCTTCACCGCGGCTTCGGCCTCGGCCAGCAGCGCATCGATGGCCGGGGTGACGTGCTCCGGGCGGATTTCGTCAAAGCGCGGCAGGCCGGAGAAATCGAGCAGGGGATTGGTGTTCATGGGGGTCCTGGGGAAAACAGCGCCGGCCATGCCGGCATCACGACTGATATGGCGACGCTTCCAGCCACGCACAAGGCAGCGCCAGCGCGCCCTGCCCGGCCACCGCAGCGGCAATGACGGCATCGGCGCCGGCCACGTCGATGCCCTGCTGTTCATACCAGGCCGGGTTGTAATAGCTGTGCGCGTAGCGCTCGCCGGCATCACACAGGATGGTGACGATGGAACCGCTGCGGCCGGCATCGCGCATCTGCTGCGCGGCATACAGCACGCCGATGAAGTTGGTGCCGGTGGAGCCGCCAACACGACGACCCAGCGTGGCACTGACATGCCGCATCGCCGCCAGGCTCAGTGCATCGGGCACCTTGACCATCGCATCGACGCTGGTGGGAATGAAGCTGCGCTCCACGCGCGGGCGGCCGATGCCTTCCACGCGCGAGCCGCCTTCACAGGTCATCCCACGCCAATCGTTGCCGGCCAGTGCCGCGCAATAGCCGTCGTAGAAGATCGACACTTCCGGGTCGGCACACAGGATCAGCGTGTCGTGCCGGCGATAGCTGACGTAGCGGCCCAGCGTGGCGGCAGTGCCGCCGGTGCCCGGGCTGCAGACGATCCAGTCCGGCACCGGGTGCGGTTCCTCGGCCATCTGCTTGAAGATGGACTCGGCGATGTTGTTGTTGGCACGCCAGTCGGTGGCGCGCTCGGCGTAGGTGAACTGGTCCATGAAGTGGCCGCCGGTTTCGCGTGCCAGCCGCTCGGACTCGCAGTTCAGGTCGCAGGCGCGCTGCACCAGATGGCAGCGGCCGCCGTGGAATTCGATGGCGGCGATCTTTTCCGGCGAGGTGCTGGCCGGCATCACCGCGATGAACGGCAGGCCCAGCAGCCGCGCGAAGTAGGCCTCGGACACGGCGGTGGACCCACTGGACGCCTCGATCACCGGGCAGCCCTCGCGCAGCCAGCCATTGGCCAGCGCGTACAGGAACAGCGAACGCGCCAGGCGGTGCTTGAGGCTGCCGGTGGGGTGGCTGGATTCGTCCTTCAGGTACAGATCAATACCGGGGAAGCCCGGCAGGTCCATCGGGATCAGGTGGGTATCGGCCGAGCGGTTGAAATCGGCTTCGATCTTGCGGATGGCTGCCGCCACCCAGGCGCGCTGGGACATGGAATGCCACTTCAGTGAAGAGTGGTATGGATTCTACTGGGCGGGCGATGGGAAGGCTCTGAGAGCACCCCTCCCCGGCCTTCCCCCTTCACTTCGTGAAAGGGAGGGTGCAAGAGCAAGAGCAGAAACACCCCTCCCCGGCCCTCCCCTTCACTTCGTGAAAGGGAGGGGGCAAGAGGCAAGAGCAGAAACACCCCTCCCCGGCCCTCCCCTTCGCTGCGCGAAAGGGAGGGGGGGGTCCATGCGATCTGTACGCGCGCGGCAATGCTGCCTTGGCCCCCTCCCTTTGCAGCAGGCAAGGGGAGGGTTGGGGAGGGGTGCGTTTAAGCCGTTGCACTTCCCACCGTGACAACCCACCTCCAACGCTCTCTCACCCCCAAAAACAACAAACCGTTCAGTTCTTTCCCTACCCGGGAATGCTATGGTTCAGGCCTGTTTCTGGACAGCCATCCTGTGCCGCGCATTCTGTTGCCCCTGCTGCTGTGCCTGTCCCTGATCGCCGGTGCGGTCGGGTCGGCATGGTCTGCGACGGCCATGGCCATGCCGATGCAGGCAATGGCCATGAATGCAGATGACAGCGCGCACGACTGCTGCCATCAGGAAGTAAGCCTGCAGTGCGACGCAGACAGTGCCGGCAAGGCGTCTTCGGCCTGTGCCGATGGCAACCCCTGTGAGTGCAAGCAACACTGCAACATGCTGCCAGCCACGTCGATGACGCGCCTGGCCCCGCTGCGGCACATGCTTGCCCCCGTTCCACCCGTGCCATCGCGCTATGACGTGGCACCGGGCCAGCTCAACCGGCCTCCCATCGCCTGAACGCCGGCGGCGCAGCCATGCGCCGCACAGATGCCTGCGTCCCGGCTTTCAGCCCGGGCGCTTCCTTGATCTGTTCAGGACATGCCGCGGCGCATCGTGTCGCCCGTGCATGGCCGGGAGTTCCACATGTCATCCGATTTCCTTTCCGATTCGCGCTCGGCGCTGTCGCGACGTCGCTTCGTGCAGGGCATGGCCCTGGGCGGCGTGGTCGCCGGTGCCGGGCTGGGGCGCATTCCCAGCGCCTTTGCTTCCACTGCCGCCATGGCCGTGCCGGGCGCTGAGCTGCGCGGCACCGAGCTGAGCCTGGCCATCGGCCGTTCGGCGGTCAACTTCACCGGCCGCACGCGCGGTGCCATCACCGTCAACGGCTCGCTGCCGGCGCCGATCCTGCGCCTGCGCGAGGGCGACACGGTCAACCTGCGCGTGGCCAACACGCTCACCGACGAGATCACCTCCATCCATTGGCACGGCATCCTGCTGCCGGCCAACATGGACGGCGTGCCGGGCATGAGCTTCAACGGCATCGCGCCGGGTGAGGCCTACCAGTACCGCTTCCAGCTCAAGCAGTCCGGCACCTACTGGTACCACAGCCATTCGCTGTTCCAGGAACAGGCCGGCCTGTACGGGGCGATGATCGTCGATCCGCTGGCGCCACCGCCGTACCACTTCGACCGCGAGCATGTGGTCATGCTGTCGGACTGGACGGACATGGACGTCAATGCGCTGCACCGGCGCATGAAGAAAATGCCGATGCACGACAACACCTACCTGCGCACGGTGGGTGATTTCCTGCGCGATGCACGCAAGGACGGCCTGCGCGAGACGCTGTCCGACCGCGGCATGTGGGGCCGGATGCGAATGACGCCTTCGGACATCTCCGACATCAACGCCCACACCTACACATACCTGATGAACGGCACCGCGCCGGCCGGCAACTGGACCGGGCTGTTCCGCAGCGGCGAAAAGGTGCTGCTGCGCTTCATCAACGGTGCCTCGATGACGTACTTCGACGTGCGCATTCCGGGCCTGAAGATGACCGTGGTGGCGGCCGACGGCCAGTACATCCATCCGGTCAGCATTGATGAGTTCCGCATTGCCCCGGCCGAAACCTTTGACGTGATCGTCGAGCCCACCGGCCAGGACGCTTTCACCGTATTCGCACAGGACATGGGCCGCACCGGCTACGCCTGCGGCACGCTGGCCGTGCAGCACGGCCTGCAGGCGCCGATTCCGTCACTGGACCCGCGCCCGCTGCTGACCATGAGCGACATGGGCCACGACATGGGCAGCCACGGCGGCCATGCCGGAATGGAAGGCGGCTGCGGCGCCAACATGAGCAAGGGCATGGAAGGCGGCTGCGGCGCGGCCATGGGCCACGATGCGCATGCCGGCCATGGTGCGGCGGGCGACAAGACGCCGAAGCACAAGCCCAGCGAAGCCGGCAACCCGCTGGTGGACATGCAGACCGCAGCCACCGAACCAAAGCTGGACGACCCGGGCATCGGCCTGCGCGGCAATGGCCGCAACGTGCTGACCTATGGCGCGATGCGCTCGCTGTTCGAGGATCCCGATGGTCGCGAACCCGGCCGCGAGGTCGAGCTGCACCTCACCGGGCACATGGAAAAATTTGCCTGGAACTTCGACGGCATTCCGTTCGGCGGCGCCGAACCCATTCGCCTGAACTACGGCGAACGCATGCGCATCGTGCTGGTCAACGACACCATGATGCAGCACCCGATCCACCTGCATGGCGTGTGGAGCGACCTGGAAGATGCCAATGGTGACTTCCAGCTGCGCAAGCACACCATCGACATGCCGCCGGGTACCCGCCGCACCTACCGCGTGCGTGCCGATGCACTCGGCCGCTGGGCGTTCCACTGTCACCTGCTGTACCACATGGAAGCGGGAATGATGCGCGAAGTGAGGATCGAAGCATGAAGACCATCTCCCACTCCCTGTTGTTCCTGGCCCTGGTCACCAGCGGCGCTGCATACGCACAGGACCCTCATGCAGGCCACGGCGCGGCTGCCAAGCCTGCGGTGGATCCGCATGCCGGCCATGTCATGCCGAAAACCAAGCCGACCGCACAGACGCACGACGCGCATGCAGGCCACGCCATGCCGGCACCTGCACAGGACGACCCGCACGCCGGCCATGACATGAAGGCGATGGATCACAGCGCGCATGGTGCGGATCCGCATGCAGGTCACCACATGCCTGCAACGGCGAAAGATGATCCGCATGCCGGCCACGACATGTCAGGCATGAATCACGGTGCCGATCCACACGCCGGTCACGCAATGCCAAAGAAGGCAGCAAGTGACACACCGCGCGAACCGATCCCGGTGCCCACCGTCGAAGACTTCGCCGCTGCGTTCCCGCCGTTGAAGCCGCATGCCATGGAGCATGCCCGCTCGATCAACAGCCTGGTCGTGTTCGACCACCTGGAAGGCTGGGACAACGCCCACGGCAGTGGCCAGTCCTGGGGCATTGATGCCTGGGTCGGCAACGACATCGACCGCCTGTGGATACGCAGCGAGGGCGAGCGCAGTGACGACACGCTCGGCGATTGGTCGGTGGACGCGCTGTACGGGCGTTCGATCACCCCTTGGTGGGATGTGGTGGGCGGCGTACGCCACGACAACAGCCGCGAAACACCCGACCTCACCCGCGCGGCCATCGGCTTCCAGGGCATGTCGCCGTACAAGTTCGAGGTTTCGGCCATGGCCTACCTCGGCGGTACGCGCAAGGCGGAGTTGGCGTTTGAAGTCGAGTACGACGTCCTGCTGACCAACCGCCTGATCCTGCAGCCGGTGGTGGAAGCCAGCATCGCCGCCGATGATGATCCGCGCCGCGGCGTAGGCAGCGGCCTGGGCCATATCGAAACCGGGCTGCGCCTGCGCTACGAAATCACCCGCCGTTTCGCGCCATACGTCGGCTTCCTGCACGAGCGCAAGTTTGGCCGCACCGCCGACCTGCATCGCGATGCCGGCGAAGGTGTGAGCGATTCACGCTGGGTCGCCGGCCTGCGTTTCTGGTTCTGATGCCCCGGGGGGGCCCCCCCCCAGGGGGGGCGCGGCGGGGGTGCCGGCGGGGCAACCCAAAAACAGTATAGGACCCCCCCCGGGGGGCGCCGCCCCTGGGGGGCTCCCCGGGG
>NZ_JBRRDL010000055.1:0-12733 GCF_056759635.1 Stenotrophomonas sp. STEN056 | reverse complement strand
CAGCACGCGCGCGGCTTCCACGCCGGCCCAGGTGGCGGCGATCTTGATCAGCACCTTGCTGCGCGGCACGCCGGCCGCTTCGTACATGGCGATGAACTCACGCGCCTTGGCAATGGTCGCGGCGGTGTTGTGCGCCTGGTCGGCATCCACTTCGGTGGAGACACGGCCGGGGACCAGCTCGGCGAGCATGGTGCCCACGCCCACGGTCAGGCGGTCGACCACGGCGTTGGCGATGGCCTGCCTGTCACCGGACTGGGCACGGCCCCACTGCAGCTCACGCTCGATCAGGCCGGCGTAGACCGGCAGGTCGAGGGCTTTCTTCACCAACGTCGGGTTGGTGGTGCAGTCCACCGGGCGCAGGCGCTTGATGGCGTCGTAATCGCCGGTGTCGGCGACGACGACGGACAGTTCGCGCAGCTGGGCGAGCTTGGAGGGGGCCTGGGTCATTGCATGTTCCTGTAGAGCAGGGCCGGCGCGGGGCGCTCAGCGGTTGAGGTCACCAGCCGCTTCAGGCTGGTAATGGACGGCAGTCACGCGCAGGCGCAGTTGACGGCCGCCGGGGGCAGTCCAGTCGATGATCTGGCCGACCGACAGGCCAAGCAGCGCGCTGCCAACCGGGGCCAGTACCGAGACATGGCCCTTGTCGAAATCCGCTTCGTGCGGATAGACCAGGGTCAGGGAGTGCTTTTCGTCGTGCAGTTCGTCAATGCAGTCCACGCGCGAGTGCATGGTGACGATGCCGGCGGGGATTTCTTCCGGCGGCAGCACCTGTGCGCGTTCCAGCTCCTGGGACAGGGCGACGGCGGCGGGGTGCCGGCTCAGGGCCGGGGAGTCGAGCAGGGCTTCCAGGCGAGCAAGGTCGCGGCTGGAAACGGTGATGGACGGCGGTAGACCGCTGTGGCTGGTCATGGGATGTTCCTTATCTGTTGAAAAAAACTATTGAAAAAGCAAGCAAAAGGCGACGCCTTGTCGGCGCCGCCTGGTCACTATTGTGCGGGTAACACGGGCCGGTTGCGACCCTGTACCGATCATGGGGCCGGTCAGGGCCGGATGCAATGTGGGGGGGCGCAATGTTCAGCTTTGTGGGGAGGAACAGAAGCGGAAGATCACCCCTCCCCAGCCCTCCCCTCCACCTTCGGCGCAAGGGAGGGGGCAGAAGCGGCTTTCCTGTGATCTGGCCAACTGGAGCGGTGCTACCCCCTCCCTTTGCCGCAGGCCAAGGGGAGGGCTGGGGAGGGGTTGGCTTTGCGCTGGCGCGTGCGACAAAGGCAACACCAAGTCGTCCGCGCCCTCAGGCCTGCGCCCGTGCCGGCGCCTGTGCGATCTCCAGCAAGCCGGCCGGCAGTTGCCGGAACAGTTCCGCCAGCTGCTGCAGAAACGCGCCCATCGCCGAGCTGCGGCGCCAGACCATGGCGATGCGGCGGTTTGGGTTGGGTTCGCCCTGGAAAGGAATCAACTGGATGTTTTCCGAACGCGCCACCGGCGGCTTCACCGCCAGCATCGGCAGCAGGGTGACACCGACATTGGCCGCGACCATCTGTCGCAGGGTTTCCAGGCTGGTGGCCTGGAACTCGGATTTTTCCAGTGCACCGGCCAGGTGGCAGACATCCAGCGCCTGGTCGCGCAGGCAATGCCCATCCTGCAGCAGCAACAGACGCTGGTTGGACAGGTCGTCCATGGTCAGCGACGTATGTGATGCGAGGGGGTGACCTTCCGGCGCGGCCAGCACGAACGGTTCCTCGAACAGGAACTCGACGTGCAACTGCTCGTCGTTGACCGGCAGTGCCAGGATCGCGGCATCGAGTTGGCCGTTGCGCAGCTGCGCCATCAGCACGTCACTCTTTTCCTCGACCAGCAGCATTTCCAGTTGCGGGAAGCGCTGGCGCAGGGCCGGCACCACATGCGGCAACAGGTAGGGGCCGAGTGTGGGGAAGATGCCCAGTCGTACTGTGCCCGCTTCCGGGTCACGGCTGCGGCGGGCAGCTTCCTTCATCTGCTCCACTTCGGCCACGATGCTGCGCGCCCGCGCGGCGGCTTCGCGCCCGGCCGGGGTCAGCATCACCTTGCGTGGTGCGCGCTCGACCAGCGGTACGCCCAGTTCTTCCTCCAGTTTCTTGATCTGGGTGGACAGCGTGGGCTGGCTGACGAAGCAGGCCGCCGCGGCGCGGCCGAAGTGTTTGTGCTCGGCCAGCGCGACGAGGTATTTGAGGTCACGCAGGTTCATGTGGGGCTCCGGTCATGGCGCCGAGTGTTTCCTTCTCCCGCGGGCGGGAGAAGAGCCTGTCCCCGCAAAGGCGGGGATGCCCCGAAGGGGCGGATGGGGGCAGGAGCGACGTTCACTGACTGCAGTCTGCACGACGTTTCGCTTCGCTCCGTACCCTCACCGCAACCCCCGCACTGATGCGGGGGTGTTGGTGGGGCAGCAAACCGGCGGTTCGCAAACTGCCCCTCTCACCTTAAAGGGAGAGGGGCTTCATGCCGCTGTGTTCAGGCGGTTTCCGCGACCGCAGCCACGGCTGCCGGTGCCGGCACCGAACTGCGGATCAGGTGGTCGAACGCGCTCAGTGCAGCGGTGGAGCCTGCGCCCATGGCGATGATGATCTGCTTGTACGGCACGGTGGTGCAGTCGCCGGCAGCGAACACGCCGGGCACGTTGGTCTGGCCGCGGTCGTCGATCAGGATCTCGCCACGGTTGCTCAGTTCCACCGTGTCACGCAGCCACTCGGTGTTGGGCAGCAGGCCGATCTGCACGAAGATGCCTTCCAGCTCCACGCGGTGCGAATCGCCGCCGACGCGGTCGGTATAGACCAGGCCGGTGACCTTCTGGCCGTCGCCCAGCACTTCGGTGGTCTGTGCGTTGAGCACCACCTTCACGTTGGGCAGGCTGTTGAGCTTGGCCTGCAGTACCTGGTCGGCGCGCAGCTTGCTGTCGAACTCGAACACGGTGACGTGGCTGACGATGCCGGCCAGATCAATGGCCGCTTCAATACCGGAGTTGCCGCCGCCGACCACCGCCACGCGCTTGCCCTTGAACAGCGGGCCGTCACAGTGCGGGCAATAGGCCACGCCCTTGTTGCGGTATTCGTTCTCGCCCGGCACGTTCATCTGCCGCCAGCGTGCGCCGGTGGACAGGATCACCGTCTTGGACTTCAGCGAGGCACCGTTTTCCAGCTGCACTTCCACCAGGCCATCGGCACCGGCCGGCACCAGCTTGGTGGCGCGCTGCAGGTTCATGATGTCCACGTCGTATTCGCGCACGTGCGCTTCCAGCGCGGCAGCCAGCTTCGGGCCTTCGGTGTGCTGCACCGAGATGAAGTTCTCGATGGCCATGGTGTCCAGCACCTGCCCACCGAAACGCTCGGCGGCAACGCCGGTGCGGATGCCCTTGCGCGCGGCATAGATCGCCGCAGCCGAACCGGCCGGGCCACCGCCCACCACCAGTACGTCGAATGCGTCCTTGGCCTTGATCTTCTCGGCCTCGCGGGCAACGGCGCCGGTGTCGAGCTTGGCGATGATCTGCTCCAGGCTCATGCGCCCGGAATCGAACATCTCGCCCCCCTGGAACACCATCGGCACCGCCATCACCTGGCGCTGTTCGACTTCCTGCTGGAACGTACCGCCCTCGATCACCGTGGTGCTGATCTTCGGGTTGACGATGGCCATCAGCGCCAGCGCCTGCACCACGTCCGGGCAGTTGTGGCAGGTCAGCGACATGTAGACATCGAAGGCGAACTCGCCATCGACGGCCTTGATGCTGTCGATGACTTCCGGTGCAACCTTCGGCGGGTGGCCGCCGGTCCACAGCAGCGCCAGCACCAGCGATTCAAATTCGTGGCCCAGCGGCAGGCCGGCGAAACGCACGCCGTGGTGCTGGCCTTCGCGGGCGATGACGAACGAGGGCGTGCGCGCATCGTTGCCGGAGGTGTCCAGGCTGATCTTGCCATTGCCGGCGGCGACGATGTCGTCCAGCAGGCCACGCATGTCCTGGCTGGCGGCGCTGTCGTCGAGCGAAGCGATCAGGTGCAACGGTTGGCGCAGCAGGCCCATGTACTGCTGCAACTGGGTCTTGAGGCTGTCGTCGAGCACGGTCAACTCCTTCGTTGAGGCAAAGCGGGGGACGGACGCCGCGGCGTGATGCGGGGCGCCGGTAAAAGTAGGGGTGAACCGCAGCGGGCTGCTTGGCGTGCGGGCGTGGTGCTGGCTGGCATCAACACGCTGCGGTTCACCCCCACGCCCGCCGCGAGGGCGGGGTGGGAGTGGATACGACTTAGATCTTGCCGACCAGGTCCAGCGACGGGGTCAGGGTCTTCTCGCCTTCCTTCCACTTGGCCGGGCACACTTCGTTCGGGTGTGCGGCGGTGAACTGGGCAGCCTTCAGCTTGCGCAGGGTCTCGGACACGTCACGGGCGATCTCGTTGGAGTGGATCTCCAGGGTCTTGATCACGCCTTCCGGGTTGATCACGAAGGTGCCGCGCAGGGCCAGGCCTTCTTCCGGAATGTGCACGCCGAAGGCGTTGGTCAGCTGGTGGGTCGGGTCGCCAACCAGCGGGAACTTGGCCTTGCCCACGGCCGGCGAGGTTTCGTGCCACACCTTGTGCGAGAAGTGGGTATCGGTGGTCACGATGTAGACCTCGGCACCGGCCTTCTGGAACTCGGCATAGTTGTCCGCAGCGTCTTCAATCTCGGTCGGGCAATTGAAGGTGAATGCGGCCGGCATGAAGATCAGCACGGACCACTTGCCCTTCAGCGAGGCGTCGCTGACTTCGATGAACTTGCCGTTGTGGAACGCATTGACCTTGAACGGCTGAACCTGGGTGTTGATAAGGGACATGGAACTTCCTCTTGGGTGAAGGGACGGGGTGAATCGTTGAAGGCAAGACTAATAGGCAGAAACTAATAAAACAAATGAATTGGATGCATCGTATCAATAGGTTTTGACTATCAATCAACGCCTGCCGATGAGCTTCCCCACTGATATCGGGGGCTTTACCGGGTTTCCAAGCATCGGTTTGATGAAACTGAACGCTTTGGCATAGGCGGGCTATATGCGTTGGAAAGACACCGGCGGTAGGCAGGGCCGGGCGCGGTGTCTATCCTCGCCGTCCTGCAGAGATCCCGCGAAGAGGTAATGAAGTGTCCACGGTGAACGTTGCCGAGCTGTTGCGGGAAGCCGCCGCGCGCATGCCGGGCGAAGAGGCCCGGCATGAGGCCGAGCAGTTGCTGATCCATGTGCTGGGCGTGGAACGGGCGTGGCTGTTTGCCCATGCCACCGATGCGGTGGCCGAAGCGGACCGGGAGCGTTTCGAGCGGCTGCTGCAGCGCCGCGCCGAAGGCCACCCGCTGGCCTATCTGGTCGGCCGTCGCGGTTTCTGGACGCTGGACCTGGAGGTCAACGTCGCCACCTTGATCCCACGCCCGGAAACCGAGCTGCTGGTTGAGCAGGCGCTGGCGCGGTTGCCGGCCGACGACATGCTGCGGGTGGCCGACCTGGGCACCGGCAGCGGCGCAGTCGCCCTGTCCATCGCCAGCGAGCGGCCCCTGGCAACGGTGATGGCCACCGATCTGCTCGGCCCCACACTGGCGGTCGCGGTGAAGAACGCGCAGGCGCATGGGCTGGAGAATGTCTGGTTCCGCCGCGGCCATTGGTACACGGCGCTGGGCGCGGACCGCTTCGACATGATTGTCAGCAACCCGCCGTACATCGCCGCCGGTGACCCGCACCTGCAGCAGGGCGACCTGCGTTTCGAGCCGCCGCCGGCACTGGCGTCGGGCGCGGACGGGCTGGATGCCATCCGCGAGATCATCGGCGGGGCGCACGAACACCTGGTGCCCGGCGGCTGGCTGCTGCTGGAACATGGCTGGGACCAGGGCACGGCGATCCGCGAATTGCTGGAACAGGCGGGCTTTGTTCAGGCGCAGACCGTGCAGGACATGGAACAGCGCGACCGGGTCACGCTGGGGCGTTTGGCTGGTTGAGGTTTTGTTGGCGTTGCTGGCGCTGTTGATGCTGTCGCTGTTGCCGCTTTTTCAGCTCGTCATTCCCGCGAAGGCGGGAATCGCTCTGGCTTTTGCATTTGATTTTGGAGCAGGAGCCAGAGCCAGAGCCAGAGCGAGAGCGAGAGCGAGAGCGATTCCCGCCTTCGCGGGAATGACGGCTTTAAAAGCAAGAGCCCTAAAGCCAGAACCAGAACCAAAACCAAAAGCCAGAATCAGAGCAAAAACCTACCCAACAATCTCATCCCATAAATCACGCCACTCGGGATTCATCTCGCCCACCAAACGCAACTTCCATTCCCGATTCCATTTCTTGAGCTGCTTCTCCCGAAGGATCGCTGACTCCATGGCCTCGTGAAGCTCGTACCAGACCAGCTGCGTCACGTTGTAGCGCTTGCTGAAACCATCAACCACATGTTCTCGATGCTGCCACGTCCGAGCGACCAGATTGCTGGTAACCCCGATATAGAGCGTGCCGTTTTTCTTCGTTGCCAGAAGGTAGACGGCGGGTTGCTTCATTACTGCCCCTGCGCCAAGGCAGGAGCAATCCCCGCCTGCGCGGGGATGACGTCAAAAACAGGCTTACGCACGAGCAGCTACCAACTCGGCAATGCGCGCATGATGCGCACGCAGTTCAGCCGCTTCGACAGCAAAGATGCCCATCTGCCCGACCTTGAACTCGATCCACGACATATAGACCTCCGGCAGCAGCTTGATCAGGTGCTGTTCGGAATCGCCCACTTCGCAGATCAGCAGGCCGTCTTCGGTCAAATGGTCCGGCGCATCACGCAGGATCTTCAGCACCAGGTCCAGGCCATCGTCGCCGGCACGCAGTGCCAGGTCCGGCTCGTGCGAATACTCCTGCGGCAACGCGTCGGTTTCGTCATTGGTGACGTAGGGCGGGTTGGTCACGATCAGGTCGTAAACCCGGCCCTGCAGGCTGCTGAACAGATCGCTCTTGACCAGCTCCACGTTGTGGGCCAGCAGGCGTTCCTTGTTTTCCACCGCCAGCGACAGCGCGGCGTCATTGACGTCGCTGCCGTCCACCTGCCAGTTCGGGTAGTAGTGGCCCATGGCGATGGCGATGCAGCCCGAGCCGGTGCACAGGTCCAGCGCGCGGCTGACATCGCGGCCAGCCAGCCACGGCTCGAAACCATTGAGGATCAGCTCTGCAATCGGCGAACGCGGCACCAGCGCGCGCGCATCGCTCTTGAAGCTGAGCCCGGCAAACCAGGCTTCGCCGGTCAGGTAGGCCGCCGGCAGGCGCTCGTTGATGCGCCGCTCGAACAACGCCAGCACCCGCTCGCGTTCTTCCAGCAGCAGCCGCGCCGTGCCGTAGGCCGGGCCGAGATCCGGCGGCAGGTGCAGGCTGTGCAGCACCAGCTGGGTGGATTCGTCCAGGGCATTGTCATAGCTGTGGCCGAAGGTCAGGCCAGCGGCATTGAAACGGCTGGCGCCGTAGCGGATCAGATCGATGATCGTGTGGAGTTCAGCGGCCGCTTGGGCAGTCATGGCGTACGGAAATACTTGAATGGTCTGCGATTATAGGCGCCTGCCCGGTATATTGAGCGCCCAGTTGCAGCGGAAACTTCGGCAACAGCCGCCATCGGGCGCCGAATCGACCGCCAACACCGCGCCTTCGGGCGGCGGCGGACGCCAGCAATCCCCTACACTCGTGTGCTCCACCAACGGCCCTGCGCCTGCGTCGGCACCCTCTTGAACGGAAGCAACGGCCCATGTTCAACCGCAATACCGGCATCATTCTCGCCATTGCCCTGGCCGCCGGCCTTGGCCTGCTGCTCGCCCAGAAGGTGTTTGGCCCCGCCAGCCAGGGCAACAACGGCGCCAGTTCGATCATCTTCCTGGGCACCCCGCGGACCCTGCCGGAGTTCGACCTGGCCCAGTCCGACGGCACCCGCCTGATTCCCGGCGAGCTGCGCGGCCACTGGACCCTGGTATTCCTGGGTTTCACCTCGTGCCCGGATGTCTGCCCGACCACCCTGACCGAGCTGGCCCAGGCCCAGAAGCAGTGGCAGTCCATCCCCGACAGCCTGCGCCCGCGCGTGGTATTCGTTTCGGTGGACCCGGAGCGCGACACCCCGGCGCGGCTGGGCGAATACGCCCATGCCTTCCACAAGGACACGATCGCAGCAACCGCCGACGTGCCGTCGCTGGAGCGCTTTGCGACCTCGCTGGGCATGCTGTTCCAGAAGGTGCCGGGCAAGCATTTTGAAGAAAACCCGGGCGACTACAGCATGGATCACTCGGCCAGCATCGCCGTGCTTGACCCCGAAGGCCGCCATGCCGGGCTGATGCGCCCCCCGTTCAACCCGCAGGCCATCGCCAGCGACCTGATCAAGCTCACCGAGAACACCGCACCATGAGTCTGGTAACAACGCTCAGCTACGTCCTGCCCCACCGCCTGCTGTCTTCCATGGCGCGCTCGCTGGCCTATTCGGAGAACCCGCGGATCTCGCGCTGGCTGATCGACACGGTAAGCAACAAGTTCAACGTCAACCTGGCCGAAGCCGCCAACCCGGACCCCCGCAGCTACCCCAGCTTCAATGCGTTCTTCACCCGCGCCCTGAAGCCCGGCGCGCGCGCGGCCGCCGCCGACCCACGCACGCTGACCATGCCGGCCGATGGCCGCATCAGCCAACTGGGGCCGATTGCCGACGGCCGTATCTTCCAGGCCAAGGGCCAGTCGTTCACCGCCGCCGAGCTGCTGGGCGACGCGGCCGACGCCGAACCGTTCAACAACGGCCTGTTCGCCACCGTCTACCTGTCCCCGCGCGACTACCACCGCGTGCACATGGCCTGGACCGGCACCCTGCGCGAAACCGTGCACGTTCCGGGCCGGTTGTTCAGTGTGGGCACCGATGCCGTGGCCAACGTGCCCGGCCTGTTCGCCCGCAACGAGCGCCTGGTGTGCCACTTCGATACCGATTTCGGGCCGATGGTGCAGGTGATGGTCGGCGCACTGCTGGTCAGCGGCGTGGAAACGGTGTGGAGCGGCGAGGAAATCCCTGCCTACGGCGACCGCATCACCCGCAAGGATTGGCGCGGCAAGGGCATCACCCTGGAGCGCTTTGCCGAGATGGCACGTTTCAACTACGGCTCCACGGTGATCGTGCTGCTGCCGCCGGGCGTGGCGGCGTTTGATCCCGCGCTGAAGGCCGAAAGCCCGGTGCAGCTCGGCCAGCCGCTGGCAACGCTTCTGTAGTCAGGCCGGCGGCTGGGATGCGGCGACATCTGCCGCCCCGCCCCGGAACTGCTGCCAGAACAAGAAAGGGCGCCCTGCGGCGCCCTTTCTTCGTTACGACAACCACCGCACTCAGCGGCTGCAACCTTCCAGCTTCAGGCGCTGCCCGGGCTTGATCGCATAAGCCGGCGCACGCAGTCCGTTGGCCCGGGCCAGTGCGGGAACGCCGCACTGGAATCGATTGGCAATGCCACCCAGCGTATCGCCACGGGCCACCGTGTAGCTGCGCACGGCGCGGCGGGCCGGCGCGGGGGCTGGGCGCGGCGCGGGCGTCGCCACCGGCGGCGTGTCCTGTGCGGACTGCATGGCCTGGACATCACCCACCGCGACACTGCCGGTGAAATTGGCCGCCGAAGGGCGCTTGATCGCCGCATTGATATCGGCGGTGATCAAGGTGCGCGCCAGGTCGGCACGCGGGCCACTCACGCAATAGCGGTTGTACAGGCCCGCAATGCGGGTGGTGGCGTTGATGGTGGTGCCGGCCGGAATCCAGCCATCGGCCTCGTAACGCGGGTTGAGGTTGCGCAGCGCGCGCATGTAGCCATCGCGGGTGCCGGTGCTGCCCAGGCAGATGGTCAGCTCGTAAATGGTGGTGGATTTGGCCAAGCGGATCGTCGCCGGCTGCGCGTTGACCTTGGGAAGCTCCACGCCGTACTGCTGCGGGTGCAGGAAGATCCACGCCGCCGCGATCACCATCGGCACATAATCCTTGGTTTCCCCGGGGAACTGGCTGTAGGCCGAGTTGGTCCAGAAGCTCTGCCCGTTCGCTTCACGGTAGATGCGGGCGGCGCGGCCTTCGCCGCCGTTATAGGCCGCCAGTGCGTATTCGATGTTCTTGTTGAGCCCGCGCATGCGCTCATTCATATAGGCCGCACTCGCTTCGGCGGCACTGCGCGGATCAAAGCGGGTGTCAAAGCCGGTGCCGTCCGGGCCCAGGCCGAAACGGCGGCCGGTGGCCGGCATGAACTGCATCAGGCCCGCCGCCCCCACGCGCGAGGAGGCATGTACGCGGCCATTGGACTCCTTGGCCATGATGCCGAACAGCAGCGCCTCGGGCAGGCCGCTCTTTTCCCACTCCGGCCACATCACCGCGCGCAGGTTCATGTAGTTCTCGTAGCTGGTCAGCAGCGACGGGCGCATGTCGGTGAGCCAGCGGCGGATACCGGCCTGGATGGCCGGGTTGTACTCAACCATGTCGTCGAAGGCATGGCGGTGATCGTTCAACAGCGCGGCTGCACGCGCGGCTTCAGGCACGTTCGCGACCAACGGCGCCACGTGGTCCGGGTCGGCCTCCAGCGGCCCGATGTCCTCCACCGATTCTTCCCCGCTGTTATCGGACTGCTTCTTCAACAGGCGCTTGTAGGTGGTGAGCAGCTCACTGACCTGGCAGCCCTTTTGCGCGATGCAGGCGGTGAGCACGTCTTCCATGTCCTCCAGTGCCGCATCCGCTTCAGCCGTGCCCTTGGGGTCGGCGTTGGTCACCAGCACCAGCGCATCGCTGTAACGCTTTTCCGCCGCTGCCATGCGCGCCTCGATGGCATCCACCTTGGCCTTGTCGCGGGCAGAGAGAGCATGCGCCGCCGGCATCACGGTCAACAGCGTGGCAGCCACCAACAGGGGCAAGGGACGAACCGAAAACAGGGAAACGGGCATCAGCGACACTGCAGGCAAAAGGTGACGCAGGGTAGCCGCCGGACTTGTCCGGGGGCAACAATGCCACCGCGCCGATACAGTCGGCCGTTAGAATCCCCTCCTCATTCATCTCTGAGTGCCTCCATGGACCCGATCCTGCTCGGCAAAGGCGTCACCGACGATATCGCCGTCACCCTGCTCCCGCGTTTCGGCAACCGCCACGGCCTGGTGGCCGGCGCCACCGGCACCGGCAAGACGGTGACCTTGATGACGCTGGCCGAAGGCTTCTCGCGGCTGGGCGTGCCGGTGTTCCTGGCCGACGTGAAGGGCGATGTGGCCGGCCTTGCCGTCGCCGGCGAAGGTGGCGAAAAGCTCGCCCAGCGCGCCGCGGACATTGGTGTGGACGGCTATTCGCCCGCTGCCAGCCCGACGGTGTTCTGGGACCTGTACGGCAAACTCGGCCACCCGGTGCGCACCACCGTCAGCGAGATGGGCCCCACCCTGCTCTCGCGCATTCTTGAATTGAACGACACCCAGTCCGGCGTGCTCGACATCGTGTTCAAACTGGCCGACGACCGTGGCCTGCTGCTGCTCGACCTGGACGACCTGCGCGCCCTGCTGAATCTGGTCGCTGAAGAGCGCAAGGACATCTCCACCGAGTACGGTCTGGTCAGCGCGCAGTCGGTGGCCGCCATCCAGCGCGCCCTGCTGCGCCTGTCGCAGGACGGCGGTGAAGCTTTCTTCGGCGAGCCGGCGCTGGAACTGGCCGACATCATGCGCGTCAACCATGACGGTCGCGGCGTGATCGGCATCCTCGCCGCCGCGCAGCTGATCCTCAAGCCGCGCCTGTATTCCACCTTCCTGCTGTGGCTGCTGTCGGAGTTGTTCGAGCAGCTGCCGGAAGTCGGCGACCTGGAAAAACCCAAGCTGGTCTTCATCTTCGACGAGGCTCACCTGCTGTTCGACGATGCGCCACCGGCGCTGGTGCAGCGTATCGAACAGGTAGTGCGCCTGATCCGCTCAAAGGGCGTGGGCGTGTACTTCTGCTCGCAGTTCCCGGATGACGTGCCGGCCAACATCCTCGGCCAGCTTGGCAACCGCGTGCAGCACGCACTGCGCGCCTTCACCCCGCGCGACCAGAAGGCAGTCAAGACCGCGGCCGAAACCTTCGTGCAGAACCCCAAGCTCGACGTGGTCGCCACGCTGTCGCAGCTGGGCACCGGCGAGGCGCTGGTTTCCACGCTGCAGGACAAGGGCATTCCCTCGCCGGTGCAGAAGACCCTGATCGCACCACCACGTTGCCGCATGGGCTCGATCACCGATGCCGAGCGCGCGCAGGTGCGCGCCGGCAGCCCGGTCGGCACCCGCTATGACAACGCCATCAATCGCGAATCGGCCGCCGAACTGCTGGCCCAGCGCGCGGAAAAGGTCGTCGAAAAGGCCGATGCCCCCAAGGCCCGTACCCGCCAGCAGGATGAAGAGCAGGAAGGCGGTTTCGGCCAGAGCATCAAGGACGCCATCTTCGGCACCAAGCGCCGCCAGGGCATGATCGAGACGATGGCCAAGCAGACCACCCGCACCGTCGGCACCAAACTGGGCAATCAGATCGTGCGCGGCATTCTCGGCGGTATTTTTGGCGGAAAGCGCTGATCCATGAGCCGTTGGCGTCCGCCTGCCGAGAAGAGCACCGCGCTGATCACGCCGCAGGGCCATGCCCGGCTCAAAGCCGAGCTGGACGAGCTGTGGCGCCACCGCCGGCCGGAAGTGGTGAAGGCGCTGGCCGCCCCAGCCGCCGCATGTGTTAGGGCGGGAAACGCCGCCGAACCCTATAGCAAGAAGCAGGTT
>NZ_JBRRDL010000054.1:0-13423 GCF_056759635.1 Stenotrophomonas sp. STEN056 | reverse complement strand
CGCCCCCGCGGGGGCGGGCGGGGCGGGGCGCCCCCGCGCTCCCCGTGCCCCGCGCCCGCCCGCCCCGGGGGGGGCCCCGCCTCCCCGCCCCGCCCCCCCCCCGCCCCCCCCCCCCCCACTACCGCCTACCTGTGCGGCCTCCCCCTTGTTGGGGAGGCTTTCGCAGCGATCAGCTGCCGGACAGCATGCGGCGGATCTTGCGGCCCAGGCGGGTCAGGAACGAATCGTTGTCGCTGCCCCCGCGCATCGACTTGGCCTGCACCTGCACCGGCGCATTGGCCACGGCTGCCGGCGAAGCGGCGCCTTCGGCACCTTCCACCGGGCGCCCATGGCGACGACGGCGGCGCTTGCGCGGCGCGCGCTCGCCTTCCACTGCCGGGCTACCTGCCGCCGACGGCGCGTCGGTTGCAGCCGGGCGCGGCGGCTTCGGTGCGCCGGCATTGCCGGCCTGCTCGCCTTCCACGCGCGGCTTGCGCGGGCGACGCGGCTTGCCATCGGCACCACGCTCGCCACTGCGGCCGGAACCCGGCTTGCCGCCACGGCCACCGCCGCGACGCGCTTCGTCAGCCGCCTTCTGCTCGCGTGCCTCACGGAAGATCGCCCCGACGCTTTCACCTTCATCCTCCGCCTCAGCGCCTTCCACCGGCGCACGCTCCGGGCGCGGCAGCGGGGTCAGCAGCTCGCTGGTGACTGCCTCGACCGGGATCTTCTGCTCGATGTAGGCCTCGATGTCCGGCAGGCTCATCGCATAGCGTTCGCAGGCAAAGCTGATCGCGTCGCCCTCTTCGCCCAGGCGCGCGGTGCGGCCGATGCGGTGCACGTAGTCTTCGGCGTCGAACGGCAGGTCGTAGTTGTAGACGTACTTGATGCCGTCGATGTGCAGGCCGCGCGCGGCCACATCGGTGGCCACCAGGATTTCCAGCTGGCCCTTCTGGAAGCGGTTGAGCAGGGTTTCGCGCTTCTTCTGCGGCACGTCACCGGACAGCACGCCAACACGGTAGCCGGCCTTTTCCAGCGAGCGCGCGACGCGCTCGACAAACACCTTGGTGTTGACGAACACCATGGTGCGGGCGCCTTCACTGCGCGACAGCAGGCCCAGCAGCAGCGGCAGCTTTTCTTCATCGGCCGGGAAATAGATGCGCTGGCGCACACGGTCGGCGGTGACGTTTTCGGTCTCCACCACCAGCTTCTGCGGCTCGTTCATGTGCTCGTAGGCTAGTTCCAGCACGCGGTGGCTGAGCGTGGCGCTGAACAACAGCGTCTGCCGGGTGGTGCGCTCGGGCATGCGCCGCAGCAGGAAGCGGATGTCCTTGATGAAGCCCAGGTCGAACATGCGGTCGGCTTCGTCCAGCACGCAGATCTCGCAGGCGTGCAGCGAGACCACCTTGTGCTGCTTGACGTAGTCGATCAGGCGGCCGGGGGTGGCGATGATCACGTCCACGCCCTGCTGCAGCAGTTCGCGCTGCTTGTCGTAATCCACGCCGCCGTAAACCAGCGCAAAGCGCAGGCCGGTCTCGGCGGTGAACTTCATCGCGTCCTTATGGATCTGGATGGCCAGTTCGCGGGTCGGTGCCAGGATCAGCGCACGCGGGTCTTCCGGCTTGCGGTCAGCCAGCGCCGGGCGGGTCAACAGGCGGTTGACCACGGCCACCAGGAACGCCAGCGTCTTGCCGGTGCCGGTCTGCGCCTGGCCGGCAACATCGCCGCCCGGCAGCGCCACCGGCAGGGTCAGCGCCTGGATCGGGGTACAGCGGGTGAACCCTGCTCCTTCAAGGCCTGCGACCAGCGTCGGCTGCAGGTCAAAGGAGGAAAAAGTCACATCAGTCAGCGGTTTGTCGCTCATTTACTCTGTCTTTGTAGGGCCGGGCAGCCAGTGAGGCCGGGCGGCTTGCATCGATACGGGCACCGTCGCACACTGCGGCCCCTGCGCCGGGTCGCGCGACGTTGGGCTGTACCCTTTTGTCCGCGCAATGCCCCAGTTTACCGCAATGCGGCCGCCAACCCGGCATGGGTAGTCGCATTGCACCAGGAGACTCCCAAGTGAGCGATAAGGTTTTACACGTCGGCGACGCCGACTTCGACAGCGCCGTCCTGCAATCGAGCGAACCGGTCCTGGTGGATTTCTGGGCTGAGTGGTGCGGCCCGTGCAAGATGATTTCCCCCGTTCTGGACGAACTGGCCGAGGCCTACCAGGGCAAGCTGAAAATCGCCAAGCTCAACGTGGACGACAACCGCGCCACCGCGGTGAAGTACCACGTGCGTTCGATTCCGATGCTGCTGCTGTTCAAGGATGGCCAGATCCAGGCCACCCAGATTGGCGCCGTCGGCAAGGGCCAGCTGAGCCAGATGATCGACAAGGCCCTGGCCTGATCGAGCGAAACGGTCCGGCGGCCAGTTGCCGCCGGCCTTCCCGGGGCCGCCATACGGTGGCCCAACAAGGTTTCCCCGCCATCTTGCGGCCCCGCGCGTGGCGGTGTTAGTGTCGCTGCATCCGGCAGCTTTCGCCTGCCGCACCCTCCGGCCGGGTTCTCGACCGGATCATTCCCAACCAGTTCGCCGCCCCCAGGGCGCTCGCACGTCTTAGCGAGAGGAATCAAGCACTTGTCCGAGAACACTCCTTCCGAAACCGGGAGCGCCGACGCCCCCGTCGAGAAGCGCGTGCGCAAGCCGCGCGTTGCCAAGACCGCCGAGGTCACCGACACCAGCACCGCCAGTGCCCCGGCCCAGCCATCGCTGCCGCTGCAGGCCACGGCGCCGGCTCCTGCAGCACCTGTTGCTGCACCTGCCACTGAAAATTCTGCGCCGGCCGCTCCGGCTCCGGCGGCATCGGCCAGCAATGAAGCGCCGGCCCCTTCGGGCAATGCTGCCGAAGGCCAGCACGATGGCGGCGAAGCCCGCGCCGAGGGCAACCACCCGCAGCGCCACAACCCGCACAACCAGGGCCAAGGTCAGGGTCAGGGCAACCGCCGTGATCGTTTCCGCAACCGCCGCGACCGCGACCGCAACGGCCGCCCGCGCGATGACAATGGCATGCCCAACGACGGCGGCAACGACAACCACGTGCCGCGCACGGTACCCAGCGTCCCGGAAGGCTTCCCGGTCTACTCGCTCAGCGACCTCAAGCGCATGCCGGCGCAGAAGCTGCTGGAAATCGCCGAGCAGCTGCAGATCTCCGAAGGCGTGGCGCGTGCCCGCAAGCAGGATGTGATCTTCGCGCTGCTGAAGGTGCTGACCCGCCACGGTGACGGCGTTGCCGCCGACGGCGTGCTGGAAATCCTGCCGGACGGTTTTGGTTTCCTACGTGCGGCCGAAGCCAGCTACCTGGCCGGCCCGGACGATACCTATATTTCGCCCAGCCAGATCCGCCGCTTCAACCTGCGTACCGGCGACCACCTGTCCGGCCGCATCCGCTTCCCGAAGGATGGCGAGCGTTACTTCGCGCTGTCGATCGTGGACACCATCAACGGTGAGCCGATTGAAGCGTCCAAGAACAAGGTGCTGTTCGAGAACCTGACCCCGCTGTTCCCGCGCAAGCGCTTCACGCTTGAGCGCGGCAACGGCTCCTCCGAAGACATCACCGGCCGCATCCTCGACCTGATGGCTCCGCAGGGCAAGGGCCAGCGCGCCCTGATCGTTTCGCCGCCCAAGGCCGGCAAGACGATGATGATGCAGCAGATCGCCACGGCCATCACCACCAACCATCCGGAAGTGCACATGATCGTGCTGCTGGTGGATGAACGCCCGGAAGAAGTGACCGAAATGCAGCGCACCGTGCGCGGCGAAGTGGTCTCCTCGACCTTCGACGAGCCGGCCGCGCGCCACGTGCAGGTTGCCGAAATGGTGATCGAGCGCGCCAAGCGCCTGGTCGAACACAAGAAGGATGTGGTGATCCTGCTGGACTCGATCACCCGCCTGGCCCGCGCCTACAACAACGTGGTGCCCAGCTCCGGCAAGGTGCTCACCGGCGGCGTGGACGCCAACGCCCTGCACCGCCCGAAGCGTTTCTTCGGTGCGGCGCGCAACGTGGAGGAAGGCGGCTCGCTGACCATCATCGCCACCGCGCTGGTTGAAACCGGCTCGAAGATGGACGAAGTGATCTACGAAGAGTTCAAGGGCACCGGCAACAGCGAAGTGCATTTGAACCGTCGCATCACCGAGAAGCGCGTCTACCCGGCCATCGACATCAACCGCTCCGGCACCCGCCGCGAAGACCTGTTGATCGAACCGGAGCTGCTGCAGAAGATCTGGATCCTGCGCAAGCTGCTGCACCCGATGGACGAAATCGCAGCGATGGAGTTCCTGCTGGACAAGATGAAGAACACCAAGTCCAACGACGAGTTCTTCGGCTCGATGAAGCGCTGAGCCAGCGTGAATGCTTGAAAGCAATGCCCCGGGAAACCGGGGCATTTTTTCTGCGCGAATGCCGCCTGCTACAGCCGCCAGATGCCCACCACCACCGCCAGCACCAGGCTCCACTTGAGCAGGTGATAGGCCAGTGCGCTGCGCCTGCGCAGTGCCTTGGCCGTGAGACGGATGCGGTACAGCCCCGAGAACGCACGATTGATCAGGCCGGTGGGATCGCCGGGAAGATTGGGCGATGCACCGCCTGCCAGCAGCGTGGCAGCCACCCATCGATTGAACAGCCGGGCAGGTCCGAAACGCAGCGGGCGTGCCACATCGCAGAACAGGATGATCCGATCCTGCCCGGTCTGGTTGTGCGCATGGTGGATGTAGGTTTCGTCGAACATCATCCACTGGCCGTCGCGCCAGTGCTGCTTGATGCCGTCCACCACGATGTAGCAGTCCTCGCTGTTGGGCGTGCTCAGCCCAAGATGCAGGCGCAACGAACCGGCGAACGGATCGCGATGCGGGCGCAGTTCGCTGCCGGGTGGCAGCTGCGCGAACATTGCGGCCCGCACCTGCGGCATGGTTTTCAACAGAGCGACGGTCCGTGGACACAGCGCCTGCGCCGAAGGATGGGCCGGGCCGTACCAATGCAGGTAGAAGCGCTTCCAGCCACGCCGGAAGAAGGAGTTGAAACCGGCATCGTTGTAACTGCCGGAAGCCGCAATGCCCCCGGCATCACGCAGGGCGAGTGCTTCGTCGCGGATCACCTGCCAGTGCTGGCGCAGCAGTTCCAGTTGCGGGAAGTGCCGGGCCGGTTCCAGGAACGGCGTGGTGGGCACCCGCGAGCACAGGTACATGACGATGTTGATCGGGGCCATGAAGCTGGAGTGATCGAGCAACTGCCGTGACCAGCGGGCACGCACACGGCCGCGATGGTGGATGTACAGAACGCAGGCCACGAAGCCCAGCGCGAGCAGAACTTTGATCATCGCGCGTTGCTCCATTGCACGGGGCCGAGCAATTCCGTACCACGCACCTTGACGTCGGAATGGCCGCTGGCGTTTTCCGCGGCATGGATGCGAGGCAGGAAGCCGGATGCATGGCCTTGCCGGACCTCGCCCACCGATGCCCGCGAGCTGCCGTGGAAGCGTGACATCTGCTCCAGCATCGCCACCAGCGCGGTGTTGGGCAGACGTCGCTCTGCCCGGGCACTGAGGTCCGGTGCCAGCGTGCGGACATAACCGCCGGGCTGCACCACGCTGATCTCATCGCCGGAAACCACGGCATGGTTGTAGTAACTGCCCACGATCAATGCCTGGCGTGACGCAGAGGCATCCAGCAGATGCGCGCCCACGCTGTACTTGCGGAACGGCGTGGTACTGGCGAAGGCGTCGGCAAGCAGCGTGGGAGCCACATCAAAATGACTGGTGCGATGATGGACGTCACTGCCGGGCATGCCGGGCCAGCGGATCAGCAAGGGAACCTTTATCTGTACGTCGCTGAAGTTGCTGCCGTGGCCCCAGTAATTCTGGCCGTTGTCGTTGAACTCCTCGCCGTGATCGGAAGTGATGATGACGATGGTGTTCTCGGCCAGACCCTGTCGTTGCAGGGTATCGAGCACCTGCCCCACCTGCGCATCGACATGGTGCAAGGCATTGCGGTACAGGTTGCGGTAGCCGGTGGGATCCGTGCGTTGGTTCAGGCGCACATGGTCAACCCGTGTCCATGACGGTTGAAATGGCAACGCGCCGCCTTCGGGCACGCTGTAGCCATGCACGCCGTCGTAGAACAGGAAGCCAAAAAACGGGGTGCGTGGATCACGCTGCCGCAGAAACTGCTGGAAGCGGCCGGTGATGTGCTGGTCGCGCTGTGCGGGGGTGTCGCCCTGGGCACGCGGTGGCAGTTCCCGAACCAGCGAGAACACGGTTCTATCAAACGGCGGCTGGCTCAACGGTGCCGATGCCTGGATGGAGAATGCATAGCCCTTGTCGTGCATCGTCTGCATCAGTACCGGCGCTACACCACCACCGCGCACCAATGGCCAGTAAGTCACCGGCAGGCTGTAGAACAGGCTGAAGATGCCGGGCTGGGTGGCGTTGCCACCGCTGATGTGGTCACGGTAACGCTGCGCGCCTTCGGCAAAGACGGCGATGTGCGGCGTGACACGGGCATTCATCTCATCGTGCCGCCAACTGTCGATGACCACGACCAGTACGTTTGGACGGCAGGTGGCGCACGCATCATGCAATGGCTGCAGCGGGTATTGCAGCGCACTGTGCTTCGTCGCCGGAACGTCCAGACGGGTGCCTTCGACATAGGGCGAGCCGATGCCAAGCCGGTGCAGCCGTCGTTTGGCGGTCACCGGCGCATACAACGGAAACACATGGGTGTAGCCCGGGATCAGGGGCCGGTGGTGGGCGTCCTCCCACATGTGCAGGCCCTGCGAAAGCAGCAGGCATGCCGCAATCAAACCAAAGCCATGCCGCCGCCAGGGCCACGGCGTTGCGCGTGCGCCCAGGCGACGGGCAGCCCTGTTGAACAGGTATTGCAGCACCAGCAACACAGCCAGGGCGCCGACCACATACAACCAACTCACCCAGGACAGGGCAATGATGTCATCGCCCGCCAACAGCAGGTCGAGCACGAATCCATCAAGGTGAAAGCGGTACTGGCTGAACACCATGGCATCGACCATCAGCAACGATGCAACGCCGATGGCGATCAGCCCTCCCAGCGGCCGGAATGCGAATGCCGGCAGCCAGACGAACAGTGCGTGGATGCAGCCGGCCAGGATTGCAAACAAGCCAAACAGGCCAAGATGCGTGCACAGCAGGTAGACACCGGCCAGAGGGGCGCTTGCGGGCACCTCCACCCATGGCCAGTACGCCATGCCGATGGCGATGAAAAGCACGGCATTGATCAACCAGAAGTACAGGGACCAGGTGATGTTGCTGCGCAGCCAATGAGGCTGCCTGTCAGGCGGAAAGTGAGCGGATTTCAAGTGGGCTCCAAGACATGTGCGTCCCACAACGACGTTGCTGCGGGCATCCGGCATCGGTGATGGCGCGCCTTCGGGCAAACCATGTGCGCTTCCATTCGACATGGCCATGCTCAACGCACAGGCTTAGGAAAGGCTTAAGGCAAAGGCACTGCAGCCACGCAGTTCAGTGTTGGCCTGAGAGGCGATACGCGCCGCTTCGACGGCGTGATTGCAACGGGCACACCCAGGCGTGCACGACCTCGGCAGCGCAGTCATTGGAGAAGGATTCAATCAGGCCGTCGCGGCGGCCAGTGCGGCATGCGGGTGAGGACACCGCCTGCTTCGCGTTTCAGTGCAGCGGCATGTATACCGTCGCACACAGCCCGCCAGCGGGGTTGTTGTGCAGGCAGATGCTGCCACCGTGCCGTTCCACCGCCGACCTGGCAATGGAAAGCCCCAGGCCACTGCCGGACTGTGGCTGGTCGGCAATCCGATAAAACCGCTGGAACACCTGTTCCCGATACTCCGGTGCGATACCGGGGCCGTTGTCCAGCACCTGCAGCTGTGCCCACTCGCCGCATCTGCTCACCTGCACCGTGACCAGGCCCTGCGGCGGGCTGTACTTGATGGCGTTTTCCACCAGGTTGTCGACCAACGATGTCAGGCTTTCGCGCTCACCGCAGATGCGCACGGGTGATGGCTCGTTGAACAACAACTCCAGTTCCACACCACGTTGTGCAGCCAGTGCATCCAGCACCGCCATCCTGTCCTGGACCAGTTGTTCCAACGCCATGAGCTGCGGCGCGGCACTGGCCGCATCGCTGCGCATCAGCTTCAGCAGCTGGCCAACCATGCGTGTGGCCCGGTCGCTGCTGCGCAGCAGGTTGTCCAGCAGTTCCTGGCGTGCGGCTTCATCACGCGGTTGGCGCAGCGCTTCGGCATTGATACGCAGCGCCGCCAGTGGCGTGCGCATTTCATGTGCCGCGTCTGCGATGAAGGTACGCTCGCGTTGGGTGACTTCCGAAACCCGCTGCAACAAGGTGTTGATGCTGCTGACCAGCGGCCGCAGTTCACGGTGGCGTGGCTGGAAATTCAGCGGCTGCAGGTTCGAGGGAGCACGCATTTCGATTTCATGGCTGAGCTTCCGCCATGGGCGCAGCGCCAGATGGATCGAAAGCCAGGCCGGCAGCAGCAGGAAGGGCAGGCTGATCACCAACGGCCCCAGGTAGAAGCCATGGGTTCCGATGGTAATGGCCAGGCTCCAGCTGTCCGGCAGAGCCATGGTTACTTCCGTGCCAGCCGGCGACACCCGGCTCAGCGCTCGCCATGCCTTGCCATCCACTTCCAGGGTTTCCACCACGCCGAACTGATGATTGCGCAGCAACGGCACGTCGGGATTGGACTGGTACAACAGGCGACCATCCGAGCGCACATACATGATGGGACTGAACGTGGTGCCCGTATCGCCATCGCTGAAAGACGCCGCCAATGCCTTGCCCATCATCTGCAGCGCATGCTGCTGGCCCTGAGGCGAGTCAGCCAGGCTTTCGGTGGAGGCAAAGGCAACCTCATACAACGCCTGGTTGTGGAACAGCTCGGGAAGCTCGCGGCCTTCGACGATGACCAGACCGAGAATCGCCGTCCACAGCAATGTCACCAACAACACCTGCGCCAACAACAGACGTCGCAGCAGCGAGGGTTCAAGCAGACTACGCATCCTCCCTGCGATCCTGCTCATGTATTGCCTGCGTCTTCGCTGCCGGGCAACTCAAGGACATAGCCGATGCCACGGATGGTGCGGATGTAGTGGGTGCCAATCTTCCGGCGAAGATTGGAGACGTGAACCTCCAGGGTATTGCTGCCGGCGGACTGTCCCCCGGGCAATACCTGCTCCTCCAGTACGTGCCGCGTGATCACCCGACCAGCGCGCTTGAGCAACAGTGCCAGCAACTCGAACTCACTGGGTGAGAGCTCCACCTGCCGGCCCTCCACCACGACCCGCCGGGTCTGTTCGTTCAAGGACACTCCCCCGCGGGCGATGACGCGATCCTCAAGGCCATAGCTGCGCCGTGCCAGTGCTCGGGTACGCGAGAGCAGCTCGGCCAGATGAAAGGGTTTGACCAGGTAGTCATCGGCGCCATTGTCCAGGCCGTACAGACGGTCATTCACGCTGTCGCGGGCACTGAGGATGAGTATCGGCAACTGGGTGCGCTCCCGGCGCAGGCGCAACAGCAGGTCCAGCCCGGAGCCATCGGGCAGGCCGATGTCCAGCAGCACCATGTCGTAGGCATGTTGCTCCAGTTGTCTTGCCGCGTCGGCCACGCGACGTACCCAGACCACACTCATGCCCTGTTCGGACAAGGCCAGGCGAACACCGTTACCGAGTTCAAGGTCATCTTCAACGAGCAACAGGTTCATGGGGCATGGCGAAGTCCAGGGCAGCGCAACGCTAATACAAGCACGGCACGATTGCTGCCCCCGGCCTTAAGCAACTCTTAAGAAAATCCCAAGGACGGCTTAAGGATCGCAACCGAGACTGGCTCCACGCCCTCCCCGGAGCCGCTGCTTCTCTCTGCAGTACCTGGGCAGGGGCGGCCTAATCCGTACCGAGATCGCCCGTTTGAAGCTGCTTTCCGCCCTCGCCGTCTCCAGCCTGCTGCTCCTGCAATCGTGCAGCGTGCATGCCTCCGCTCCGCCTGCTTACACACAGGCCAATGCACCGGATGCACGCCTGCAGCCGGCCGGCAGCGCACTGACGCTCAGCTGGCAGCTCCGCCTGGGGTGCATGCCTGCCGCAGGACATCGCTGGGTGGCCCTGCATCGCACGGACGCCACACCCCTGCACGGCCCACACCTGCAACTGGTGTTCTGCCTGCCATTTCCAGCAATCAGCGCGGTTCGGAAATAACACACGGCCCGGTCCCCCAGCGCCGGGCCCTGCCCTCCCCTGCTGGGAAAACGAAAGAAAAAAGGACGATTGATGATTGGATTCACTCGCACGGCCTGCGTCAGGCCACGCCATGTACTGGCCATGTCCTGCATGCTGCTGGCGCTGTCCACCCTCGCTGCTCCGGCCAGTGCAGCCGATGAGGTTGAACAGGACAACGGCAACACCCTGATGCTCGGCGCCGGTGTCGCACTGGAGACCAAGTACCCCGGCTCGAAGGACGACCGCGCCAGTGCCGCCATTGCCGTGGACTACAGCATGGCCAACGGCTTTTTCGCCAGCACCCTGCGCGGCCTCGGCTGGGAGGGAGGCGCCGGCCCCTTCAACTACAGTGCCGCACTGGCCTACCGGGATGAGCGTGTGGACAAGGACGACGGCCACAGCTTCTTCGGCGGTTTTGGCAGCAGCGGCGGCGATGAGCTGCGCGGCATGGGCAAGACCGATGATGCCGTGCTGGCCCTGGTCAGCGCCGCATGGGTACCTTCGCGTTGGCTGGGCGTATCGTTGACCGTGGAGGCGCCGCTGTCCAACACCGGCACCGGACGCGCCTACCACCTGGGCCTGGGCTCGGTGCTCTATTCCAGCGACCGCCATGAGATCAGCGTCAACCTGGGCGGACATGCCGGCGACCGCGACTACATGCAGACCTATTACGGTGTCACTGCCGCGCAGTCCAGCACCTCCGGCTTCCGGACGCACACCCCGAAGGCCGGCTTCTACGCAGTCAGCGGCAGCGTGGACTGGACCTACCAGTTCAACCGGAACTGGGGCATTGCCACCTCCGTGGGTGGCGAGAAACTGCTGGGTGATGCCGCTGACAGCCCCATCGTCCGCCGCAAGCATGTCCCCTCGGCGATGGCCATGGTGACCTATACGTTCTGAGTGCGGCTTTGCCGAGCTCCGTCAGCCAAGCCACCCTCCGGGGGCTTGGCCAGGTTTGCGGTTGCACCTCACCTTCTCCCCTGCCGGCAACATCCCGCGCCGCGCAGACAACACCCGGGGGATCGCACGCCCCTGCGCTCACCCGCAAACGGAGAGGTTGAAGGCAACCGCCGGGTTCGTTGCGATTCCTGATTGCGATTCGCGAATCCCAACGCCCGCTCACGCCACCCGCAGCGCGCGCGGGTACGGCGGAGTATCGGGAAAGCTGCCCTGCCGGAAGCCGGCCTGCAGGCCTTGCCACCAGCTTGGATCGAACAACTCAGCGTGCTTCTCGCACACCAGCTCCAGCAGCGGCGCCGGCAACCCCATGAACAACGCGAAGCGCTCCGGGAACACGTCATTCGGTGCGACATGGAACCAGGGCTCACCGGCCATCGCCTCTTCCTCGTTGCGCGGCGCCGGCCACGCGCGGAAGTTGCAGTCGGTGACCAGGCACAACTCATCGTAGTCGTAGAACACCGCCCGCCCATGCCGCGACACCCCGAAGTTCTTCAACAGCATGTCGCCGGGGAAGATGTTGTTGCAGGCCATGTCGCGGATGGCCTGGGCGTAATCCAATGCCGCCGAACGTGCTGCCTCTGCACCCTGTTCACGCAGGTACAGATTCAAGGGACGGAAGCGACGCTGCACATAGCACAGCGAAATCACCACATCGTCGCCCTCGATGCGCACGCTCTGGCTGCACTGGTTGACCAGTTCGTCCAGCAGTTCCGGCGCAAAGCGTTTGGTCGGGAAGCGCAGGTAGCGATAGGGCTGTGCATCCAGTAGGCGGCCGATGCGGTCCAGGTTGAACACCAGCGCGTACTTCTCCTCCACGTCCTGCCGGCTCATGGTCTTGGGCCAGGCAAAGCGATCGCGGATGAGTTTGAACACCAGCGGATAGCTGGGCAGGGTGAACACCGCCATCACCATGCCGGGCGTGCCGTCGGCATGCACCAGGCGCTCGTTGCCGTGCTGCTGGAAGTGACTGAAGAAGGTGCGGTAACGCTCGGTCTTGCCCTGCTTGGCACGGCCCAGCACGGTGTAGATTTCATCCACCGGCTTGCCCGGCAGGAGGCTGCGCAGAAATACCACCGCATCGGCCACGGTCGGCAGATCCGCCTGGAAGTAACTGCGCGAAACACCGAACAGATGCGCCACATCGCGGCGCCGGCTCAACACGGCTTCGACACGGATGCCATCACCATCGTTGACCAGGGCGATCACACACGGCGAAAAACGGTGTTCACCGAACACACGGCCTACCAGGTAGGCACGCCGCTCCCGGTAGAACACGGTTTCCAGCAACTCGATGGCCCGCACCGGATACGCGCCCCAGTGCGCGAGGTCGTCCTGCAGGCGCACCGCGATGGCCGCCGCACAGCGCAGCTGGTGTTGGTAAGGCACATCGAACGCGTAGTCGGACAACAGGCGGGAAAACGCATCGGCCGGCCGCGCCTCGGAGACCGCATACACATGGCGCGCCACCGGATGGGTGATGGCGTCGGACGGCTCGATGTCCAGGGCCATGAACTCGATGTCGTCGTTCACGCCATGGGTAAGGAACAGGCGACGGGTCAGCGTGTTGTAGAAGGTCTTGTACAACTCGCAGTCGATGCGGCTGGCCACGCGCTCATTGAAGCTGGCCTTCACATCGCGCCACAGCGCCTGCGTGGCAGGCTGCTCGCCCAGCAATGCGCGCAGTTGCCGGCTGCACCGGGCAACGCATGCGTCATATAGTTCGGTACGTTCCACCGCATCGGATTTGGCGCCTGCCCAGTCAAGCGACTGGAACCGCCCGCGCGCGCGCCGGGTGATGTCGGCAAACCCCGTGTGGTATTGCTCGAAGCCTTCAGCAATGCAGGCCGCGATGCGTTCGGCCAGCACCGGCGCGCTCACTGGCAGGCTCCCGTGCAATTCAAAGGGTTCACCGGGACGTTGTGGAAGCAGTGCGGATGCATGGCAGAAGCACGTGGGGTTTTCCTGACCATACGCTTGTGGCCGGGAATCGGGAATGGGGGTTGGGGCGAGGATTCGGGATTCGGGATTCGGGATTGGGGATTCGCCAAAGCGGATGGCCAAGATATGCGGCGAAACGCGGTGTTTTTGTAGGAGCGGCTTCAGGCCCGGACCCGCGACAATGTCGGCGTGCGGGGTCCGACCGGCCGACCCAGTTGGGCGTGGTTCGCGGCTGAAGCCCCCCCGAACCTCGGACAAATCGGGGCAAC
>NZ_JBRRDL010000053.1:0-16190 GCF_056759635.1 Stenotrophomonas sp. STEN056 | reverse complement strand
GCGGCCGGGGCGGGGGGGCGGGGCGCCTATCCCACCCCCCCCCCCGCCCCCCCGCCCCCCCCCACTACGGCACTACATTGCCTCACAACCCCGACGCGCGTTTCCAGAACAGTGACAACAACGGCGGCATGCGCCCGGCCAAACCCAGCAGCGCGCCACGCGCCAGGGTGAGGTGCATCTCGTCGTTGGAGAACACCTTGTTGATCGCATCAAAACTGTAGGCCGCCACGGTGTTCTCGCTGCGGCGCGTGCGCGCCCAGCGCTGCAGGCGGTGCGCCGATGTCCAATCCTGTCGCCGCTGTTTCGCGTCGCGGACCAGGTCACGCAGCGCGGCGACATCACGCAAGCCCAGGTTCACGCCCTGCCCGGCCAGCGGATGCACCACATGCGCGGCGTCGCCCAGGGTCAGCACGCGCCCGGCGACATAGCCCTTGGCCAACTGTCGGCGCAGCGGGAACGCAGCGCGCGGTGAAGCCAGGGTCATCTTGCCCAGGCGGCCGGCGAATGCATTGGTCAATTCGCGGCCAAAGCTCGCCTCGTCCAGTGCCAGCACCCGCTCGGCTTCGGCATCGGGCAGCGTCCAGACGATGGAACTGCGGTGCGTGTCATACGGCAGCACCGCCAACGGGCCGGTATCGAGAAAACGCTGCCACGCGGTGGCTTCATTGGGCAGTTCGCTGTCGACATAACCAACCACGCCGCGTTGGCCATATTCGTGGCGGGTGACGTCCAGCCCGGCCAGCGTGCGCAATGTCGATTCGGCACCATCAGCCGCAATGGCGATGGACGCCTCGATGCGCCGGCCATCGTCCAGCCGCAGACGCACGCCCTGTGCATCCTGCTCCATCGCATCCACGCGCGCCGGGCAATACACCTGCACGCCGGCGGCCGGCAGCGCGGCCCACAGCCGGTCCACCAGCAGGCCGTTCTCAACGATCCAGCCCAGCTCGCGCCGGCCCAGCGTGTCCGCATCAAAAGTCAGGTCGCCACCACCGCCGGCATCCCATACCCGCATGCGGCGATACGCGCAGACGCGGCCCTGTTCCACCGGCGACCACACGCCCAGCGAATCGAACAGCGCCGCGTTGTCGGCGGCGAAGGCAAATACCCGCAGATCCGGCCGCTGCGACGACCACGGCGAAGGCTCGCGGCCTTCCACCAGGGCGACCTGCAAACCTTCCTTGGCCAGCGCCAGCGCGCAGGCACCGCCCACCACACCGCCACCAACCACGACGACATCCCATTGCCCACGGCGGCTCATCGCACTTCGCTCCTGCACAACTCGGGCACCTGCCCACGGAAACCCATCGCGCCGCCAACCAGGAACGACTGCACCGGCATCGCCTGCGCCGCGGCCACCAGGCCCAGGCTGCGCAGTGGGCGCATCAATGGCGAAGCATTGCTGGTCAGACGCGCCAGGCCATCGGAGAACGCCAAGGTCTGCTCGCGGTCAGGCCCCCGCCGTTGCACATAGGCCTGCAGCAGCGCCTCACTGCCCGGGTCCTGCGACGCATCGCCGATCAACTCGGCCAGGGTCAGCGCATCGCGCAGGCCCAGGTTGAAACCCTGCGCGCCAAGCGGGTGAATCGTCTGCGCGGCATTGCCCAGCAGCAGCGCGCGCGCGCCCACCAGCTTCTTCGCCAGCACCTGGATCAGCGGATACGCGCTGCGCGGCCCGCTTTCCAGCAGGCGCCCGGCGCGCCAGCCCACCGCGTCCTGCAGGCGTGCCAGCCAGGCGTCGTCGCTCAGCGCCATCACCGCATCAGCCTGGTCGCGCGCAACGCCGTGGACCACGCCGTAATGGCGGTCGCCGCGCGGCAGCAACGCCGTCGGGCCGGTATCGGTGAAGCGCTCGTAGGCGCTGCCATCGGGCGCCTTGGCCGGGCGCACCCGCGCCACGAACAAGGTCTGCAGATAGTCGTGTTCGGTGACGTCGATGCCCAGGGCCTGACGCACCGCGCTGCGGGTGCCATCGGCACCGACCACCAGCCGCGCCTGCAGGCGACGCTCGCCATCGGCGTCGGCAATCACCACTTCGCGGCGGCCTTCCGCACTGGCGCCCAGCCCAACAAAGCTTGCCGGGCGGTAACGGGTCAGGTGCTTCAACTCCGCCAGCCGCGCTTCCAGCGCCTGGCCGAAGTCGCGCGCCACCACCACCTGGCCGAATGCCTCGCGGCCGTAGTCCTGCGCCTGCATCACCACCCGGCCGAAATCACCGGCGCGGCTGACATGGATACGCCGGATCGGGCCTGCCGGGTTGCCCAGCCGCTGCATCACCCCCAACGCGGTCAGCGCATTGACAGTGGCGGCGGCAAAACTGAGGTTGCGCTGGTCGAACACCGCCGGCAACGTGCCGCCGGGGGTGGCTTCCACCAGGCCCACGTCCAATCCCAGCCCATCCAGGGCAATGGCCAGGCTGGCACCCACCAGCCCGCCGCCTACGATCACTACGTCATGGTTCGCACTCATGCCCGCCATGATAAGGGTTCCCCCGCCCGCGTCGGCCCCGGTCATGCGGCGCTGCAACCGCAGGTTCACCCGCACTGCGGCTAGAATGGCCGCCTGATTCCGCCGAACCGATCACTGTCATGACCGCCAACGCCCAACGTGTCTTCGTCCTGTCCCTGCTGGTATTGCTGATGGCAGGCACCCGCATCAACCATTTCGCGCCGATCCCGGACGCGTCCTGGGCGGTGTTCTTCATTGGCGGCTTCTACCTGCGCAGCTGGACCCGCTGGGCGTTCCCGCTGCTGATGGGCCTGGCGGTGGTTGTCGATTGGGCGGTCATTTCCAGCCAGGGCATGAGCTTCTGGCAGCACTACTGCGTCTCAGCCGCTTACTGGATGCTGATCCCGGCGTACTTCGCCATGTGGGCCGGCGGCATGCTGCTGCGCCGTCATTACAAGAGCGCCAGCCTGCAGTCGCTGGGCCTGTTTGCCGCCACCCTGATCGGCTCGGTGGCGCTGTGCCACCTGATTGCCCAGGGCAGCTTCTACTGGATCAGCGCTTCGGTCGCCGAGCCGACCTTCGCCGGCTGGGCCAAGAACTACACCGATTGGCTGCTGCCGTACCTTCGCACCGCCGCCCTGTACACCGGCGCCGCCGCGCTGGTGCAGGTCGCCGTGGAAGTGGCCGGCAAGCAGTCGGCCAACGGCCGCGTTGCCCACTAAGGGCCGCCTGCAACCATGGGTAACCGCCTTTCCAGGATCTACACCCGCACCGGCGACGATGGCAGCACCGGCTTGGGCGATGGCAGCCGCACCGGCAAGGATTCGTTCCGGGTCAACGCCTACGGCACCGTCGATGAGGCCAACTCGGCCATCGGCGTGCTGCTGGCCGTGGCTCTGCCCGAGGACGTGCGCAACCTGCTGACCACCATCCAGCACCAGTTGTTCGACCTGGGCGGGGAGCTGTGCATCCCCGGCCACGCCGCCATCCACGCCGCCGACATCGACGCGCTGGAGCAGCACCTGGACCGTTACAACGACGACCTGCCACCGCTGAAGGATTTCATCCTGCCCGCCGGTGGCGAAGGTGCCGCACGTTGTCACCTGGCCCGCACCATCGTGCGCCGGGCCGAGCGCGAAACCGTTGCCCTGGCCCGGGTGGAAGAAGTGCGCGGCGAAGCGGTGCGCTATCTCAACCGCCTGTCCGACCTGCTGTTCGTGCTGGCCCGGGTACTGGCCCGTGCCGACGGCCACGGCGAAGTGCTGTGGAACCACGAACGCCGCCGCGGCTGATGTTCTGGCCGTAACCGCCGCGCAAACCTCTGCGCGGCCGGTTACAGTTTGGCCATGCTCGTATTCACCCACCCTGCCTGCCTGGGCCATGACCCGGGCGTTGATCACCCCGAATCCCCGGAACGCCTGCGCGAGGTGATCGCCGCGCTGCGCGGCGAGTTCCCCGAGCAACTGCAATGGCGCGAAGCGCCACCGGCCAAGCTCGGTGAGCTGGCCCGGGTGCACTGCCGCGAATTGATCGACGACGTCCTGCAGCCGCAGGCCCAGCAGCTGCGGCGCATCGACCTGGACACCTTCACCTCGCCCGGCTCGGCCAGTGCCGCCCTGCATGCCGCCGGCGCCGGGGTGGCAGCGGTGGATGCAGTGATGCTGGAGGACGGCAACCGGCGTGCGTTCTGCGCGGTGCGCCCACCGGGCCATCACGCCACCGCCGATACCGCGATGGGCTTCTGCCTGTTCAACAACGTCGCCATCGCGGCCGCCTATGCACGCGACAAATACGGCCTGGAGCGCATC
This sequence comes from Stenotrophomonas sp. STEN056, assembly GCF_056759635.1. Taxonomy (NCBI): domain Bacteria; kingdom Pseudomonadati; phylum Pseudomonadota; class Gammaproteobacteria; order Lysobacterales; family Lysobacteraceae; genus Stenotrophomonas; species Stenotrophomonas sp. STEN056. Next base: position 11,934 of record NZ_JBRRDL010000053.1, on the reverse strand, counting down.
GCCATCGTCGATTTCGACGTCCACCACGGCAACGGCACCCAGGCAATCTTTGAAACCGACCCACAGGTGGCCTACTACAGCACCCACCAATCGGGCCTGTTTCCCTATTCGGGCAGCATGCGCGAACGCGGCGTGGGCAATGTCTGCAACATCCTGCTGCCGCCCGGCAGCGGCGGCTTCCGCTTCCGCAACACCTGGGCCGACGAAATGCTGCCGCAGATTGATGCCTTCCGACCGCAGTTGTTGTTCATCTCCGCCGGTTTCGACGCGCACATGCGCGACCCGCAGGCCGACCTGATGGTGGAAACCGAGGATTTCGGCTGGCTGAGCACCGAGCTGGCCCGCATCGCCAATCGCCACGCCAACGGCCGCGTGGTTTCCCTGCTGGAAGGCGGCTACGACCTGCAGGCCCTGCGCGAATGCAGCGTAGCCCATGTCCAGGCACTGCTGGACAACTGACACCGTCCCACCGCGCCATCCCCGTTCATACGGGCACCGCGCGCGGTTCCCGGCCGTGCACGCACCCGGTGGACACGCCGGCCGGGTCAATGAACCCGAACCGGCTCCGCGCCAATGCCTTCATTGCTCCCATGCAGGCGATGGGGCAAGCTAGCGGCCGTTTTCCCCCGAATCCGAACCGCGTGCGCCGAGCCTTCCGCCTGCTTCCGTTACCCTTGGGAATTGCCATCTGCCTGCCCGCCATGGCCGATGACAAGCCGGTGAACTGGGGTCTTTGCCCCGCCACCGAAGTCCTGCCCGCCTTCAGCGACGCGCCAGCGGCCGACCCGGCTGCCGCCGCCAACCGCGAGCAGTTGCCCACCGATATCGAAGGCAATGAGCTCAGCGGCACCAGCAGCATTCCCCAGTACCAGGGCAATGTCGTGTTGAAGCGCGGCGACCAGTTCATGGGAACCGACAGCCTGCGCATCGACACCGAAACCGGCAATTACATCGCCGAGGGCAATGTCCGCTACTCGGACAGCTCGATCCGGATGATGGCCGAGCGCGCCGAAGGCAATCAGGAATCGGACACCCACAAGATCAGCAACATCCAGTATCAGTTGGTCTCCCGGCGCGGCAACGGCGGCGCCGAGTCCATCGACCTGCAGGGCTCGGTCGGGCAGATGCACCAATCCTCCTACACCACCTGCGACCCTTCGCAGCCGGTGTGGAAGCTGAACGCGCCACAGATCGAAGTAGACAACGAGGCCGGCTTTGGCACCGCCCGCAACGCGGTGCTGCGTATCGGCAAGGTGCCGGTGCTGTATGCGCCTTGGTTCAAGTTCCCGATCGATGACCGCCGCCAGACCGGCCTGCTCTACCCCAAGCTGAGCCTGTCCGGCCGCAACGGCTTCGACTACGCGCAGCCGATCTATTTCAACCTGGCCCCGAACTACGACGACACGCTGACCCCCCGCTACATGAGCAAGCGCGGGCTGATGCTGTACAACGAGTTCCGCTACCTCTATTCCGGCGGCAAGGGCCAGTTGGACACCTCGTACCTGCCCAACGATTCGCTGCGCGACAAGGACCGCGGCCAGGTGCTGTTCAACGGCTACCACAACATCAACCGCCACTGGCAGGCACGCGCCAACCTGGGCTGGGTCAGCGACGAACGTTATGTGGAGGACTTCGCCAGCCGCCTGCTGGGCGTCACCGCCTCCAACATCCAGAGCACGGCCGGCATCTATGGCTCCGGCCGCAGTTGGACCGCCGGCCTGATGGCTGACGAGTGGCAGCTGACGGATTACACCCTGACCGAACGCTCGCTGCCTTTCAGCCGCCAGCCACGCCTGTTTGGCACCTGGGAGGAGAGCTATGGCAACTGGTTTGAAACCGGCGTCTATGCCGAGGCCGTACGGTTCACCCACGACGACATCCATGAGAAGCGGATTGATGCCGATGGCGAGTATGTTCGCACCGGCCAGGTAACCCCCAGACCCGGCGGCTCACGTCTGGACATCAAGCCTTACATCTCGATGCCGCTGGCCGGTGCTTCCTGGTACATCACGCCCACGCTGGCCTGGCGCTACACCGCCTATGACCTGGAACGCGGGCTGGCCGATGACATCCGCCTCAAACAATTGCAAGCGGCCAATATCACCAACCCGACACCGGAACAACTGCGCGGCAACACGTCGCCCAGCCGCAGCGTGCCAATCGGCAGCATCGACATGGGCCTGTTCTTCGACCGCGAGACCCGCATCGGGGGCACGTCCTACCTCAATACCCTGGAGCCACGGCTGTTCTATCTGAACACCCCGTACCGCAACCAGGACGACATGCCGCTGTTCGACACCCGCGCCTTCACCTTCAGCTGGGGCCAGTTGTTCCGCGACTCCCGCTTCACCGGCGCGGACCGCCAGAACGACGCCAACCAGCTGACCACGGCGCTGACCACCCGCCTGATCCGCCAGGAAGACGGGCGTGAAAAGCTGTCGGCCAGCATCGGTCAAATCAGCTATTTCGAGGATTCACTGGTCACCCTCAATCCCAATGATCCGATCCAACGCGACAGCAAGTCCGTCTGGGTGGCTGACGTCAACTGGGCGGTTACTGACCGCTGGACCCTGGGCAGCACCTACCAGTGGAACCCAAAGTACCGCAAGGAAGATCTCGCCAGCGTTCGCGCCCGTTATCTGTTCCCGAACGACGGCATCATCAACCTTAGCTACCGCTACCGCGGTAACCCCAGCGCCGTAAGCGGCAAGCTTGAAGATCAGCTCAAGCAGGTGGATTTCTCGTTCCTGTACCCGATCAACCCGCGCTGGAGCATCGTCGGACGCTACTACTACTCGCTGCTGGAAGCGGACAAGAAGCCGCTGGAGATCATCGGTGGCGTGCAGTGGGACAGCTGCTGCCTGGCCGTGCGCGCGCTGGCCCGTCGCTATGTGCGCAACCGCGAGGGTGACCTCAACAACTCCTTCCAGATCGAGTTCGTGCTCAAGGGCCTGAGCTCGGTGGGACAAGACACGGACCGCACCTTGCGCCGTGCTATTCTCGGGTACAACCGAGACGACCTGTACCTTGTGCCGCCCAGCAATATCCAGGCGCTCGAGGACGACTACGATCCGAACCTGATTCCATGACCAAGACCCTTCCCGCAGTCCTCGCCACCTTGCTGGCGTTTTCCGGTGTGGCTGCTCCGGCAGCCGCCCAGCAGCAGAACCAGCCGCTGGACCGCATCGCCGCCATCGTTGACGAGGACGTGATCCTGCAGAGTGAGCTGCAGCGCGCGGTCAACAACATCAAGGGCCAATACGCCGGCCGCGAAGCCCAGTTGCCGCCCGATGGGGTGCTGGAACGCCAGGTGCTGGAGCGTCTGGTGTTGGTCAAGCTGCAGGTGGCCCGCGCCGACGGCAGCGGCATCCGCGTCAGCGACGAAGAGTTGAACCACGCGATCAACAGCATTGCCCAGCAGAACGGCACCACGGTCGATGGCCTGCGCCAGCGCCTGGCCCAGGACGGTATTGGCTTCTCCGATTTCCGCAACTCGGTCCGCGAGGAAATCATCACCCAGCGCCTGCGCCAGAGCTTTGCCCAGAGCCGCATCAGCGTCAGCGAGGGCGAGGTCGATGCCGCCCTGGCCCAGCAGAACGCCGGCGGCGCGCAGTACCACCTTGCCCACATCCTGGTAGCCCTGCCTGAAGGCGCCAGCGCCGAGCAGATCGCCACCGGCCAGAGCAAGGTTGATGGCATCAAGAACCTGCTGGACAAGGGTGAGCTGGATTTCGCCGCCGCTGCGGTGCGTTACTCGGACAGCCCCAACGCACTGGAAAGCGGTGATCTGGGCTGGCGCAGTCTGGATGAAATCCCCAGCGCGTTCTCCAACCAGATCAAGAACATGAAGGCCGGCGATGTGCTTGGCCCGATCCGCGGCCCCAGCGGCTTCCAGTTGCTGAAGTTGGTGGAAGTGCGTGACGGCAACGCCGGTGGCGATACCAGCAAGGTCACCGAATACCACGCCCGCCATATCCTGGTCCGCGTGACCGACCAGGTCAGCGACGCCGCTGCCAAGGCCAGGATCGAAACCCTGCGCGCCCAGATTGCCGGCGGCGCCGACTTCCAGGCCGTGGCCAAGGAATCCTCCGATGACGCCAACAGCCGTGGCCAGGGCGGCGACCTGGGCTGGTTCCCGGCCGACGCCTTCGGCCCGGACTTCGGCAAGCAGGTGGAAAGCGTCACCGATGGTGGCGTGACCTCCGCATTCCGTACGGATGCGGGCTGGCATATCGTCCAGCGCGTGGCAACGCGCCAGACCGACGTGACCGATGACAACAAGCGCGCCCAGGTGCGTGAGCAGATTGGCCGCCGCAAGCTGGATGACGAGTACAACCGTTTCCTGCAGGAACTGCGTGGCGAAGCCTATGTCAGCTTCCGCAGCGGTGACCGCGCCGAAGGCACAGCCGAACCTGAACCTGCAAAGCCCTGACCGATGATTCCCCAGCTCGCTCTGGTCCCGGGCGAGCCCTCCGGGATCGGCCCGGAACTTTGCGTCCGACTCGCCCAACAGCCGCGCAGTGACTGCCGGCTGTTGGCGTTTGCAGACCCCGATACGCTGCACGCGGCAGCCGCCGCGCTGGGCTTGCCCCTGCAGTTGCTGCCCGAAGACGCACAGGCAAGTGCGCCCGGCGACTTGCGCCTGCGCCCGGTCGCCAACGCCGTTCCCAGCCGCTTCGGCACACCGGATTCCCGCAATGCCCGCGCAGTGATCGATGCGTTGCTGGGTGCCGGACAGGCCTGCCTGGATGGCAGCCTGGATGGCGTGGTCACCGGCCCGGTACACAAGGCCGTGATCAACGAAGGCGGCATCGCCTACAGCGGTACTACCGAGCTGCTGGCCAACCAGGCCGGCGTCGAGGTGGTGATGATGCTGGCCAACGACATCGTGCGCGTGGCCCTGGCCACGACACACCTGCCCTTGCGCGAGGTGGCCGATGCCATCACCGCCAGCGGTCTGCACAAGGTCATTCACACCACCCATGCCGCACTGCGCCGTGATTTCGGCCTGGCGCGGCCGCGTATCGCCGTGCTCGGGCTGAACCCGCATGCCGGCGAGGACGGGCACCTGGGCCGCGAAGAGCTGGATGTGATGATCCCGCTGCTGGAGCAGTTGCGCAGCGAAGGCATGGACCTGATCGGCCCGCTGCCGGCCGATACCGCCTTCCTGCCGGCCAAGCTGGCCGGCTTCGACACCGTGCTGGCCATGTATCACGACCAAGGCCTGCCAGTGCTCAAGTACAGCGGTTTCGAGCAGGCCACCAACATCACCCTGGGCCTGCCCTACCCGCGCGTGGCGGTGGACCACGGCACCGCGCTGGACCTGGCCGGCAAGGGCACGGCCGACCCCTCCAGCCTGTTTGCCGCCACCGCGTTGTGCGCCAGGCTGGCTGCACAACGTAAACTTCCCCAATGAATTCTTCACATTCCCCGCGTGCAGGCAGCGGCTTCACGGCTCCGGCCAAGAAGCAGCTGGGCCAGCATTTCCTGGCCGACAAGTACTACGTCGAGAAGATCGTGCTGGCCGTGGACCCCAAGGGTGACGACCGTCTGGTCGAAATCGGCCCCGGCCAGGGCGCCATCACCTTCCCGTTGCTGCGCCGCCATCCGAAGCTGACGGTCATCGAGTTCGACCGTGACCTGATCGCCCCCCTCACCGAAGCCGCCGCGCCGCTGGGCGAACTGACCATCGTTCACCGTGACGTGCTGCAGGTGGATTTCACCGCGCTGGCTGCCGGCGCGCAGATCCGCCTGGTCGGCAACCTGCCCTACAACATCTCCTCGCCGATCCTGTTCCACGCACTGGAGCACGCCGCCGCAATCTCGGACATGACCTTCATGCTGCAGAAGGAAGTGGTCGACCGCATGGCCGCCGGCCCGGGCAGCAAGGTCTACGGCCGCCTGAGCGTGATGCTGCAGGCCTGGTGCGAAGTTTCGGCACTGTTCGTGGTGCCGCCGGGCGCGTTCCGGCCGCCACCGAAGGTGGACTCGGCCGTGGTGCGGCTGGTACCCCGCGATCCGGCCACTGTCGGCATCAACGATCAAAAACGCTTCGCCGAAGTGGTCAAGGCCGCTTTCGGCCAACGTCGCAAGACCCTGCGCAACGCGCTCAACGGGGTGATCGACGAGGCCCAGTTCGCGGCCGCCGGCGTGCGCAGCGATGCACGCGCAGAACAACTGGAAGTTGCCGACTTCATCCGCCTTGCCAACCTGCCGTACGCCTGACCGCGGCATTCGTGCATTCCGATCACCTGCTTTTGCTTACACTCCCCGCATGGAAGATTCCCGCCACTACGCGATCGAGATCGAGGTCTCCCCTCGTTTCATCGATGAACAGTCGGCCCCTGAAGACGGGCGCTTTGCGTTCGCCTACACGATCCGCATCCACAACCGCGGCACCATGCCGGCGCGGCTGATCAGCCGCCATTGGCGCATCACCGACGGCGAAGGGCGGGTCGAGCATGTCGATGGCGACGGCGTGGTCGGCGAGCAGCCGCGGCTACGCCCGGGCGAGGAGTTCCGCTACACCTCCGGCATCATGCTCGGCACCGAGCACGGCACCATGCAGGGCCATTACGACATGCTCGCCGACGATGGCACGGAATTCGCCGCGCCAATTGCGCCGTTCGTGCTGGCCATTCCCAGGACGCTGCACTGATGGCGACCTGGGCAATCGGCGACCTGCAAGGCTGCTACGACGTCACCCAGCGCCTGCTGGAGAAGATCAACTTCGACCCGGCCGCTGACAAGCTGTGGTTCTGTGGCGACCTGGTCAACCGTGGCGGGCAGTCGCTGGAAACGCTGCGGCTGGTGCATTCGCTGCGCGAGCAATCGGTGGTGGTACTGGGCAACCATGACCTGTCGTTGCTGGCCATCGGCGCACGCAGCGAAGAGGAGCAGCGCAAGGTCAACCCGGACCTGCAGCGCATCGTGCTGGCCGAGGACCGCAACGTCCTGCTGGACTGGCTGCGGCTGCAGAAGCTGGTACACGTGGACCGCGAGCTGGGCTGGATGATGTTCCATGCCGGCCTGGCGCCCAAGTGGACCGTCGCCCTGGCCGAAAAGCATGCCCGCGAGGTCGAGCAGCAGCTGCACGGCAATGGCTATCGCAAGCTGTTCCGCAACATGTACGGCGACAAGCCCGCATGGTCGCCGGGCCTGAGCGGCTACGACCGCTCCCGCGCCATCATCAACATGTTCACCCGCATGCGTTACTGCACCCCCAGCGGGCGCATCGGTATGGAAGACAAAGGCACGCCCGGCACCCAGGCACAGGGCATGTACCCGTGGTTTGAAGTCCCGGGCCGGGTCGAGCGCGAGTTGAAGATGGTCTGCGGCCACTGGTCCGCGCTGGGGCTGACCATCACCCAGGGCGTGCACGCCATCGATACCGGCGCGGTGTGGGGCGGGAAGCTCACCGCATTGCAGCTGGACAGCGAAGAGCTGCGCGTGGTGCAGGTGCCAGGACGCGACGTACCGGCGCCCGTGCCGGGTGCAAAGCCGCCGCGCAAGCCGCAGGCGCAGCCACAGCCCGAACGTCGTGCCGAGCCGCGCGGCGAAGGTGGCAACAACGAGCGCAGCGAACAGCGCCGGCGTCCGCGTCGCCATCGCCCGCGTGGCAATGGCGGCGGCAACGGCAACCCGGGTGGCAACCCGAACAAGCCGGCGCCAACCGAGTGAAATCCTGGTCATCAGCAGTACTGCTGATGGCCGTTCTGCTGCTCGGTGCCTGCCAGCAGCACCCCGACACGACAGATGATCATTCCGCGTCTTCGGCCGAACCTGCCGATGCAGCGCCCGTGCCGTCGCCACCCTTGGTTGCTGCGGCACGCGCGCAGATCGGGCGTACCCTCCACTACGATCCGGCCTATTTCTCCCTACCGTACCCAAAGGGCGACGTGCCGGAAGACCGTGGGGTCTGTACCGATGTGATCATCCGCGCACTGCGCGAACAAGGCATCGATCTACAGGCCCGCATCCATGACGACATGCGCGCGCATTTTTCCGAGTACCCGGCGCTGTGGGGGCTGAAGCGGACTGATCCGAACATCGATCACCGTCGCGTGCCAAACCAGATGCGCTGGTTCCAGCGGCAAGGCTGGCAGCAGCCGAACACTGTTCATGCCGGCGATTACCGTCCCGGCGATATCGTGGCGTGGAAGCTCAACGGCAATGGGTTGCTGCACATCGGCATCGTCTCCGACCGGCGTTCGGCGGATGGCACGCCGCTGATTCTGCACAACATCGCGCGCGGCACGCAGGAGGAGGATCTACTGTTCCAGCACACGATCATTGGCCACTACCGGATGCGGGGGTGATCGGTGGGTTGGGTTTCTGCGAAGAGCTGAGCGCTGCGGCAAGAAGCGAAGCGCGAAAAACACCCCTCCCCAGCCCTCCCCTTGGCTACGCCAAAGGGAGGGGGCTGATCACGTGATGGCTGCACCAACACACGCAGCCAGTGCTTCTACCCCCTCCCTTTGGCATAGCCAAGGGGAGGGCTGGGGAGGGGTAGCTTTCAGCTTGAGAACAACTCAGCGTCGCTGGTAGTGCACGAAGCGGAACGCGAACGCGTGCCGCTCATCGGCCGCATGCAGTTGGCTGTCCATCTCCTGCCATTGCGCCGGGTCGACTTCGGGGAAGTGCGTGTCTGCCGCGACTTCCGTCTCCACCCACGTCAGGTAAAGATCCGTGGCCTGCCCGATCAGCATGCGGTAGATCTCGCCACCGCCGATCACGCACAACTCAGCCGCGCCCGCTTCTGCCGCGATGGCCTGCGCCTGTGCCAGCGACGCCACCGCACGCATGCCATCGAACGGCACCTGCCCGCTGCGGGTCAGCACCAGATTGGTCCGCCCCGGCAACGCACGCCCGAGAGACTCGGCGGTCTTGCGCCCCATCAGAATCGGCTTGCCGAGGGTCAGCGCCTTGAAGTGTTTGAAATCATCCGGCAGATGCCACGGCATCGCGTTGTCGTGGCCAATGCCGTTGTTGCGGTCGAGTGCGGCGATCAAAGAGAGCTTCATGGCGCTGCGCCCAGCGCGGCCAAGCGGGCTTTACACGCGTCAACAACTGGCCTTAGGTCAGTAGTCGCTCCTTCCGTTACCGCCGAAAAATACTCCGGCTGCCCAGCCTTCAATTGATCACCCAAAAGCGCGCTCAGCCGTTCTGCCCCCCCTCTGTGATTGGCAACCAGATAAGTGGCCATTGCCGCATTGCCACTGTCCATTGCGGTGATGATCAAGAGCCTCTCAGCCGCGGTCAGCTGCTCCTGCAAAATTGCCGCCGCACCTTCGGCCAGCTCGTCCCCATCCACCAGCTTCTGCGCCCAAGGGAGAGCTCGGCTTTGCACCAACCCACGCACCGCAGGCCGTATCTCCGCGCAATGCTCCTCCCATCCCGGCGGGGCATGAGCGAGGGACTTTTCTTCCAGTTCGCCCAGCAAATCATCAACCAGGGACTTCTGCAGCGCAGGCTTGATGAGCTGCATGTAGATGGCAGCGTTCTGCTCTGACTGCGGTCGCTTTGCCAGCTTTGCCGCGGACGCCGGCATCTGCACCGCCACAACCATAACCATAACCACGAAAAACAATGCCATCCATCGCATGAAGAATCTCCTTTTTCTAAAACGTCAAACCGCCACCGGCGCCTTGATCGCCGGATGCGGGTCATAGCCGTCGATGCGGATGTCGTCGAACTGGAAGCCGAACAGGTCGGTCACCTCCGGGTTCAACCACAGCTTCGGTAGCGCGCGTGGTTCGCGCGAGAGCTGTTCGCGGGCCTGTTCGTAATGGTTGGAATACAGGTGCGCGTCGCCCAGCGTGTGCACGAAATCGCCCACGCCCAGGCCGGTGGCCTGCGCCACCATGTGGGTCAGCAGCGCGTAGCTGGCGATGTTGAACGGCACGCCGAGGAAGATGTCGCCGCTGCGCTGGTACAGCTGGCAGCTGAGCTTGCCGTCGACCACGTAGAACTGGAACAGGTTGTGACAGGGCATCAGCGCCATCTGCGACAACTCACCCACGTTCCATGCGCTGACCACCAGGCGGCGCGAATCCGGGTTGCGCTTGATCTCCTCCACCAGCCACTGCATCTGGTCGATCTGCCTGCCGTCGGCCGTCGCCCAGCTGCGCCACTGCTTGCCGTACACCGGGCCGAGGTCGCCATTGGCATCGGCCCATTCGTCCCAGATGTTGACCTTGTTGTCCTTCAGGTAGCCGATGTTGGTGTCGCCCTTCAGAAACCACAGCAGCTCGTGGATGATCGAGCGCAGGTGCAGCTTCTTGGTGGTGACCAGCGGGAAACCCTGGTTGAGGTCGAAGCGCATCTGCCAACCGAACACGCTGCGCGTGCCGGTGCCGGTGCGGTCGGATTTTTCGGTGCCGTGTTCCAGCACATGCTGCAGCAGATCCAGGTATTGCTTCATGCCTTGTCCCCTGCAGGCAGCACCGGCTGCAATACCGGCGCGCGTCGCGACATTGCCAACAATCCCAGGCCCAGCACGATCAACGGCAGGCTCAGGATCTGGCCACGGGTCAACCAGTCAAACGCCACATACACGCCGTTGTCGGGCATGCGCACAAACTCGACCAGGAAGCGGAAGCTGCCGTACATCAAGGCGAACAGGCCGGACACCGCATAGCGCGCACGCGGTTTCATCGAGAACGCCCACAGCACGACAAACATCACCAGGCCTTCCAGCAGCGCTTCATACAGCTGCGAGGGGTGACGCGCATACTGGTTGAGCAGGCCGGCAGCATGGTCCTGCTGAATCTGCGCGGCCGACATCAGTTGCTGCATGCTCGGCAAACCGGCCGGAATGTCCTTCAACGGCGCATGCGGGAAGATCACGCCCCAGCCGGCATTGGTGAACTTGCCGTACAGCTCGCCACCGATGAAGTTGCCCAGCCGGCCGAAGCCCAGGCCCAGCGGCACCAGCGGCGCGACGAAATCCAGCGTGTCAAAGACATGCAGCTTGTGTTTGCGCGTCCACCACCAGCCAGCGGCGACTACGCCGAGCAGGCCGCCGTGGAAGCTCATGCCGCCTTCCCACACCCGCAGCAGGATCAGCGGGTTGTGCAGGAAATCGGACGTTGCATAGAACAGCATGTAGCCGATGCGCCCGCCCAGCACGACGCCGAGCATGGCGTAGAACAGCAGGTCGGAAAAACCATTCATGTCCACGCCCGGCAGGCGCCCGGCACGGATGCGGGTGCGTCCCAGCCACCAGGCGGCGGCGAAACCCAGCAGGTACATGACGCCGTACCAGTGCACCTTGATCGGCCCCAGCGAGAAGGCGATGGGGTCTATGTCATGGAGATAGAGCATGCAGGTGCTGTCCAGCGAAACGATGGCCTATTCTCAGGGCAGCTTCCCCCCGGCTCAAGCCATGCCATCGGGTCAATCCGTTGCCGGTTCAGCCCAGCAGCTGCGGCCGGTCCGGCAATTCGTTGCGTGCTGGGCGTGAAGGATCGGCCGGGAAGTGCAGGGCCAGCAGTTGCGATACCTCGGCCACCGCCGCCAGCACGGCCGCTTCCCGCTCACCTTGCTGCAACGGCAGCCGAAGGTGGTCGCAGACCTGCTGCCAGGCATCGACATCCACGACTTCGCGCAGGCCACGGTCGGCCACGATCTCGATGGCATGGTCGGCCAGCAGCAGGTAGATCAGCACGCCGTTGTTGGCGCGGGTGTCCCAGGTGCGCAGCACGGCGAAGGCATGTTCGGCACGTTCGCGCGGGCTCACGCCCTGCCACAGCGCCGACAAAGGCAGGTCCGATTCAACCGCGAACATCACCTGGCCATCGTGCCGGCGTTCGCCATCGGCAATGGCCTGGGCGATGCGATCCAGGCTCGGCTCCGGAAAGGCCGCCTGCGCCGAGGGTGCACACAGATGCCGCCACCAACGCATCACCAGCTCCCCGAGGCGCCACCGCCTCC
>NZ_JBRRDL010000052.1:0-16349 GCF_056759635.1 Stenotrophomonas sp. STEN056 | reverse complement strand
CCTGGCGTTACTCCCACGTCGCTATCCCCGCCCCCGGCCACCGCCGGGATCAACCCCGGGGGGGCGGGGGGGGGGCGCCCGGGCCGGCGGTATGGTGTCCGGGGGTGGCCCGCCGCTGCCGCCGAAGGTCATCGCTCGGAAAACGCCGAGTACACCTATCGCAAGAAGCAGTTGGGCGAGATCGACCGCCGCGTGCGCTACCTCAGCAAGCGGCTGGAAGCACTGCGCGTGGTCGACACCACGCCCAGTGACCCGGAAGCCGTGTTCTTTGGTGCGACGGTCGAGCTGGAGAACGTGGTTTCTGGCGAAAGCCACACCTACCGCATCGTCGGCCCCGACGAAACCGATGCACCGAAGGGTTGGATCAGCATCGATTCACCGCTGGCGCGCGCACTGCTGAAAAAGCGTATCGACGATGAGTTCGCCGTCGAACTGCCGAGCGGTGTCACCCGTTTTGTGTTGGTCGACGTCAGCTACCAAGGCTGATCAAAGCGCAGCGACGGCGCAGCCTTCATTCAACCGATTGGCGCAATGGTCGCGGATACTCGCGGCCTTCGCGCAACGGGCGGAAGTAGTCCGCCTGTGCGTAGAAATCCTCGCCTTGCTGCAGATGCCAACCGGGAATTCCGGCCAACGGCAACGGACGCAGTTCGGCAGGTGCAGCAAGCACACTTCCATTGCTGATCGCCTCGGCAACGCGCGCGACACAGCCCGCGTCATCATCACCCTGCACCACCAGGCACTTGCCGACCAGCAAACGCCCCGGCACCAGCATCTGCTCCATCAACGCGTGACCAATGACCCCCGCGATGGTGATATCGCCGCTGCGCCAGTGCGCCGCATTCGCATGAAACAGCGTTGACCAGTCGTGCGCATCCCAGGCGTCCAGCAACGCGATATCACGCACCCGCACGATTACGCCGGTTTCGTCGAACTGGGTCAGTGCCTGCTGCGCGCGGTTGCGTGCATTCGCCCCCATCTGCGCAATATGCCGGCATTGCTGCGCATTCAATGCATGCTTGATGGCCGGATGTCGCGCCCAGACCATGGCGTTGAACAGGTCATGCCAGTTCTGCAGGCGGGTAGCGATGCGCCCCTGCTGGATACGGGTTTCGTAATGCTGGCCGTCTTCCAGCAGCGCCGCGTCCTGCGCGACGAAACAGCGGCCTGGCAGCGGCATGCACGCATTGAGCGTTTCGATATCCGGCCAGTCTGCAGCCGCCATCAACGTGCGCCACGGCGCGAATTCGGCGAACAGTGGATGCTGGAAACAGGCCGCATCCACCTGCTCGCGCGAGGGTGCGATGAAGCGACGCCGGGCAGTGCCAGCGCCGCTTTCAGCGGCTGCTTCGGTCACAGCACCTTGAGGTCGAACGGCTTGGCAGCCGTTTCGATGACGGCGTCGCCAAACAGGTCGTGATCATCGCTTTCGGTGATTTCAACGTTGACGAAATCGCCCACGCGCAGCTTGGCTTCGGCAGCATTCTGGATGTGCACCAGGCCGTCGATTTCCGGCGCATCGGCCTTGGAGCGGGCCACCGCGATGCCGTCCTCGATCACATCGACCAGGCATTGCTGCACGCTGCCGATCTTCGCTTCGAGCTTGGCCGCGGAAATGGCCGTCTGCTTTTCCATGAAGCGGGCCAGACGCTCCTGCTTCACGTCTTCCGGCACCGGATCGGGCAGATTGTTGGCGGTGGCGCCATCCACCGGCGAATAGGCAAATGCACCCACGCGGTCGAGCTGGGCGACATCGAGGAACTCAAGCAACTGCTCGAACTCGGCATCGGTCTCGCCGGGGAAACCAACGATGAAGGTCGAACGCACGGTGATGTCCGGGCTGATCTCACGCCAGCGCAGCACGCGCTCCAGCGTCTTGTCGACCGCACCCGGGCGCTTCATCAACTTCAGAATCCGCGGGCTGGCGTGCTGGAACGGAATGTCCAGGTACGGCAGGATTTTGCCCTCAGCCATCAACGGCACCACGTCATCCACATGCGGATACGGGTAGACGTAATGCAGGCGCGTCCACGCATCCAGCTCGGACAGACCTTCGCACAGCGCCTTCATGCGCGTGGCGTATTCCTTGCCGCGCCAGGTGCCCGGCGCGTACTTGCGGTCCACGCCATAAGCCGAGGTGTCCTGCGACACCACCAGCAGTTCGCGCACGCCGCCCTTCACCAGACGCTCGGCCTCACGCAGCACTTCATCGACCGGGCGCGACACCAGGTCGCCACGCATCGAGGGAATGATGCAGAAGCTGCAACGGTGGTTGCAGCCCTCGGAAATCTTCAGATAGGCGTAGTGGCGCGGGGTCAACTTGATGCCGTAGTCCGGCACCAGATCCACGAACGGATCGTGCTTGGGCGGCAACGCGGCATGCACCGCCTCCATCACCGTGGTGTAGTCCTGCGGGCCGGACACCGACAGCACGTCCGGGTAATGCTCGCGGATCATGTCGCCCTTCTTGCCCAGGCAGCCGGTGACAATGACCTTGCCGTTCTCGTTCATCGCCTCGCCGATGGCATCCAGCGACTCCGCCACGGCCGAGTCGATGAAGCCGCAGGTGTTGACCACCACCACGTCGGCCGAGTCGTAGGACGGCACGATGCTGTAACCCTCCACCCGCAACTGGGTGAGGATGCGCTCGGAATCGACCAACGCCTTCGGGCAGCCAAGGCTGACGAAGCCGACTTTTGGGTTCAGCTGGGACATGTTCACGGAATTCTTGGGGCCGGGGCCGGAATGACCGCAGGGCCGGAAAGCGGGCGATTATACCGGGCCTACGCGACGACGCCCTGCGGCTGGCTTAATAGGCGCGGGGATTGATAATCAATCAAACCGCAGCAATGCCCTGCTTAAGCCCCTCTCCCGCTTGCGGGAGAGGGGTTGGGGTGAGGGGGCGCCGCGGCCACCCCTTCGCCGCAGCGACGACGAACGCGTCGCCACGCGCCCTGAAGGCGAACTATGGAAAGCTCCCCCATCCGCCCTTCGGGCACCTTCCCCCGCACGCGGGAGAAGGGAGCCAACCCAACACACTGGAGTCTCTCAGCCATGCCCACTTGGATCACCCTTCCCACTGCCCTCGGCCCGGTCCGCGCCTGGCAGGCCTTGCCAGAAGGCGCACCGCGCGCCGGCCTGGTCGTCATTCAGGAAATCTTCGGCGCCAATGCGCATATCCGCCATGTCGCCGAACAATACGCCGCCGAGGGTTACGCGGTACTGGCGCCGAATTTCTTCGATCCACTGCAGCCGGGCCTGGAGCTGGACTACGACGCCAATGGCGTCAGCCGTGGCAAGGAGCTGGTCACCGAGCTCGGCGTGGACCGCGCCGTCAGCATCGTGGAAGCCGCCGCCAAGGAACTGGCCCCGTATGGAAAAGTCGGCACGGTCGGCTACTGCTGGGGCGGCACCATTGCTCTGCTGGCTGCGCAACGGCTGGGCCTGCCGTCGGCCAGCTACTACGGCGCACGCAATGTGCCGTTCCTGGACACCCCCTTCAAAGCCCCGGCGATCTTCCACTTTGGCGAGCAGGACGCCTCCATCCCGCCGGCCGCCGTTGCAGCGCACCGTGAAAAGCAACCCACATTGCCGGTATATGTGTACCCGGCCGACCACGCCTTCAACCGTGAGGTCGGCATGCACTACCACGCCCCCAGCGCCGACCTGGCGCGCGAACGCACCTTGGCCTTCTTCAGCGAGAACCTGCGATGACCGAAGCTGTGACGTCCGAATTCGAACTCGACACCCGCCTTGCCGCCGACAGCGTATTGATTGCCGACGGGCCGCTCTCCCAGATCCGCCTGATGAACGACGACCGTTTTCCGTGGGTCGTGCTGGTGCCGCGCGTGCCCAACGCCAGCGAGTGGATCGACCTGGATGGCGGCCAGCAACGGCTGCTGCTGGCCGAGATCAACCAGATCTCCCAGCACCTTAAGCAGAAGCCCAACGTGACCAAGATCAACATCGGCGCACTGGGCAACATCGTGCGCCAACTGCACATCCACCTGATCGGCCGCAACGAGAACGACCCAGCCTGGCCCGGCCCGGTCTGGGGCAGCGGCAAGGCGCAGCGCTTTGATCCGGAGGTGCTGGCGCAGCGTGTCGAAATCTGGCGCCAGCGGCTACGATAAGCGCCTTCCCACCAACGGACATTCCTGCCGATGCGCTCCAATTTGATCGCCGCCCTGATCCTGATCATCGTCGGCCTGTTCTTCCTGGCCAAGAACCTGGGCTGGATCAACGGCAACATCGGCACGATGCTGGCCACCTGGTGGCCGGCCATTCTGGTGGCCGTCGGTATCGGCATGCTGTTCGGGCGCGGCAAATAAACGCCGCCAACCGGAAACAAAAAGGGCGCGGAATTCCGCGCCCTTCCTTTATCTGCAGCCGCCTGAACTGATCAGGTGCGCGGCAAAGTCACGCCGGTCTGGCCCTGGTACTTGCCACCGCGGTCCTTGTACGAGGTCTCGCAGATGTCGTCCGGGTCGGCCTGGAAGAACAGCATCTGCGCTACGCCTTCATTGGCGTAGATACGCGCCGGCAGCGGCGTGGTGTTGGAGAACTCCAGCGTCACGTGGCCTTCCCATTCCGGCTCCAGCGGCGTGACGTTGACGATGATGCCGCAGCGCGCATAGGTGCTCTTGCCCAGGCACACCACCAGCGTGTCACGCGGAATGCGGAAGTACTCCACGGTGCGCGCCAGCGCGAACGAATTCGGCGGAATGATGCACTCGTCGGCAACGATGTCCACAAAGCTCTTCGGGTCGAAGTGCTTGGGGTCGACGATGGTGGAGTTGATGTTGGTGAACACCTTGAACTCACGCGAGCAACGCACGTCGTAGCCGTAGCTGGAGGTGCCGTAGCTGACGATCCGCTGGCCATCCACCTGCTTCACCTGGCCGGCTTCGTACGGCTCGATCATGCCGTGCTGCTCGGACATGCGGCGGATCCAACGGTCGCTCTTGATGCTCATTCAATGGTCCTGATTACGTGGTGCCGCAGCATGGCTGCGGCGGTCGGGGTGGCCGATTCTAGCGTAGACCCGGTGCCCACCCGTACCCCGAAAGCGGCCAGGCACCCTTCCGTACGGCGCCAGCCCAATGTGCCCATCGGGGCCCAGCCAGGCCGGACACCTTATATATAGGTACGAAAAGCCCCGGTGTCGCCGGGGCTTTCCATTACTACGCAAAGACCTGTGCCTCAGATCAACGAGGAAATGATGGGAATGCTGGCACGCGGCCGCTTGCCCAGCTCCTCCGCCATCCGCTGCGCCGCGGCCAGATAGGCCTTGGCCGCCGCCGAATCCGGTGCCGAGGCCACAATCGGCGTACCCGCATCGCCCTGCTCGCGGATGCCAATGTCCAATGGCAACAAGCCCAGCAGCGGCACCCCGTACTGTTCGGCCATGCGCTGACCGCCACCTTCGCCAAACAGATGCTCGACGTGGCCGCAACTGGAACAGGTATGCACCGCCATGTTCTCGACGATGCCGAGCACCGGAACCTCGACCTTCTCGAACATTTTCAATGCCTTGCGTGCGTCCAGCGTGGCAATGTCCTGCGGCGTGGTGACGATCACCGCACCGGCCACCGGGATCTTCTGCGACAGCGTCAGCTGGATGTCGCCGGTACCCGGCGGCAGGTCGATCAGCAGGAAATCCAGGTCATCCCACAGCGTGTCGTTGAACAGCTGCGTCAGCGCAGAGGTCGCCATCGGCCCGCGCCAGATCATCGGCGAGTCCGGCTCAATCAGGAAACCGATGGACATGGCCTCCACCCCGAACGCCCGCAGCGGCTCGATGGACTTGTTGTCCGGGCTTTCCGGGCGGCCACTCAGGCCCAGCATGGCCGGCACGCTGGGCCCATAGATATCGGCATCCAGCAACCCGACCCGGGCACCAAGCTTGTGCAGGGCCAAGGCAAGGTTCACCGCCGTAGTGGACTTGCCCACCCCGCCCTTGCCTGACCCAACCGCAATGACATTGCGGATACGTGAATGGGGGGAAAGGCCCTTTTGGACCTTGTGCGATGTCACCGCGCTGATCAACCCGCTCACTGCAACCTCAAAATTCAACAGAGCCGCGAACTATAGCTGTAGTGGGACAAGCAGACCGAGTAACACCCCGCGCCCAGGGCGAAGATGCCAGCGTTGGAATATGGAATTTCTTATTGAAATTCATATGGTTATCAGACTTTCCCGACATTGACAGGGAATATTAACCATGTGTTAATCCGCCGCCATCGGCAAGTGAAACTTTTCGAGAGGTATGAAGCGCCGGCGTTGTTGCTGCCGAATCAAGGCCCGCAAAAATTCCAACAAGGAGCAACATCATATGGAACGTAGTCAGTCATTCAAACGCAGCCCCCTGAGCCTCGCGCTGACCTCAGCGCTGATTCTTACCGCCGTTGCGCAAGAAGCATCCACCAGCAACGGCGAGCAGCACGACTCAGACAAGAAGGCCACCGAACTTGACCGTGTAACCGTCATGTGATAACCAGACTCAACCCCGACGCCATCATCGTTGGCTGCTTTGATGACGACAACTTCAATCCCAGTGATGTCCCCAATGCCAACCGTTTCTGCAGCTTGGTTACCCGCGATCCGCTAACCGGCGTCGCTACCGATATCAAGACCCAATACGGCAATGGTCCGGTCCTGATGTTTCGAGGCTGGACTGCTGAAGTTGATTACCGTTTGAATCTGAACCGTTTTGGCAAGCTGGACCTGAGCTTCTACGGTTACATGCCGAAGAATCGTGGCCAAGCCACCAGTCAGGACGTTCCGTTCGTGGAGAGAGTCGGCACCTTCGAAGAACCCAGGCGCAAGCTCCGTTGGACGGCGCAACATCAAATCGGCAACTGGAACGCAGGTTTCGCGGTGAACTACACCAGTAGCGCCCGCTTCAGCCTGGTCGCCACGCAGGAAAGTCGCCAGCACTTCATGCGTGACAGCTGGACGACCTGGGATACAAACGTAAGCTACCGCTTCGACGACAAGATGCGCCTGAACCAGTCGGTCATCAATCTGACTGACGACATAGGCCCGTTCCCATACGTGCTGGATTCCTTGGGCCGCCGATATATGGCCTCCCTACATTACAGGTTCCAGTAAGCGCAGCCGCTATTGCGCCAAGCGAAAGCCCGACTCGCTCCGGGCTTTCGTTGTCAAAGAAGCGAGGCGAGCCACCCGTAACCTTGGCCGCCCGCTCCTCTCATTGCCGCGCTCATGCCTCCCTGAGCGGGCCCCATTTCACACCGCCGCCCTGCAATTCGAGAGTTAATTAACTTAAATACGAAGATTCAGCAGAATTTTGATCAACGGCACCAGCCTGATGCCATTTACCAGATATTTCTTATTATTTTTTGTCAAATATTGGTGCACTCCCGCAAAGTATTCGTTAAAGTCAGGTTACGTTCACCAAATAAGGGGCGGCGACTGGCCACCTGAGCAGATCAGCTGGACCCAACACAGGCTGAACTACCAACTTCACGGATCAAGTAGGGGATACGACAAGTGCAAGCCCGCAAAGGTAACTCCGTCAAGCGCAGCGCGCTGACCAGCGCATTGCTGACCGCCATGCTCATTCCGGCCACCACGATGGCTCAGGACCAGTCCGAATCCGCCAAGACCCTCGACAAGGTCACAGTGACGGGCTCGCTCATTCCAAAGACCGAGGTCGAGACCGTAACTCCGGTCATCACGATCACCGCCGAAGACATCCACTCCCGCGGCTTCACCAGCGTAGCCGACGCCCTCCGCGCCAATAGCTTCTCCAGCGGTGGTGTGCAGGGCGGAGAAACCTCCGCTTCCTTCACACAGGGTGCCGAGGCGGTCAGCATGTTCGGCTTGGACCCGGGCTACACCAAGTACCTGATCAACGGCCGCCCGATGTCCAACTATCCGGCGCTGTACAACGGCAGCGATGTCTTCAACAGCATCAGCGGCATTCCGATCGACGCTGTCGAGCGCATTGAAATCCTGCCCGGCGGTTCGTCCTCACTGTATGGCTCTGATGCACTTGCCGGCGTGGTCAACTTCGTACTGAAGAAGAATTACGACGGCACCACATTGCGCGTACGCGGCGGTACCTATACCGAAGGTGGTGGCTCGAGCATCCGTGCCAGTTTGTCCAATGGCCTGCGCGCTTTTGACGACCGTCTCAGCGTTGTAACCTCGCTGCAGTACGAGAACCGCGATCCAGTATGGGGCTACCAACGCGACCTGACCAAGACCGTGAACCTGCACGGTTACACCGCACCAATCGCAACTCGTGACTACCTGATCAACGGCTATCAGGACATCGGCAACCAGGGACTCGGCAAGTACGGCTACTTCCTGCCCGACGGCATCGACTGCTCGAACACAACTACCCAGTTCGGCGGCACCGAAGGCTTCCAGACCCGTCCTGGCAGCGGTCAGTACTGCGGCTCTCTGTATTCACCCGGCTACAAGACCATTCGCAATGGCAAGGAAAGCGCACAGCTGTATAGCCGCGCCACCTTCGACGTCAGCGACAACTTCCAGCTCTATGGCGAAGTGCTATACAGCCGCGAAGCTGCTGAGTACACCGCCGGCAGCTCCTACACTTGGTGGGGAACGCAAACCAAGTACGGCTATTACTACGATCCGGATTACGACTCGCTACTGAACCTGCAGCGCGCGTTTTCTCCTGAAGATATCGGCGGCGCTGGCTACAACCATCTCCTCGACAAGGACACCACCAAGAGCTACACCTTTACCTTGGGCGGCAGCGGCAGCTTCGGGGAGTCCTGGGACTACGACGTCAGCTTTACCCGTAATGAAAGCAAGCTGAGCTCCCGCAAATGGGTCCGTCACGCGGACAAGATCAACGATTTCTTCGAAGAAACCATCCTTGGCGAACAGTTGGGCCTCGACCCTTACTTCGACACTTATCCGGTTTTCCGCCCAAACTACGGCGCGTTCTACTCCACCCAGCTGACTCCGGAGCAGTTTGCCAGCTTCACCGGCTTTGGCACCGCCAATGCCAAGACCTGGGATAACCTGGGTCGTGCTCAGTTGACCAATGGCGACCTGTTCGCCCTGCCGGCGGGTCCCGCAGGCTTGGCTGTGGCCGTGGAAGCGGGCAACGAAGGCTGGAACTACACCCCGATGCCCGGTGTCATGGATGGCGAAATATGGGGCCTGACCGACGTTGGTGGCGCGGGCCACCGCGTGCGCTATGCAGCTATGTCCGAACTCCGCCTGCCAGTGGCAAGCATGCTGACGGCCACGCTATCGGGCCGCTACGATGCTTTCAAGGCCTATGGAGACACCGTCGACAAGCCGACTTGGGCTGCGGGTGTCGAGTTCCGCCCGATCGAGAGCCTACTGATCCGCGGCAAGTACGGCACCGCGTTCAAGGCGCCAACCCTGTCCGACCAGTTCCAGGGCCTGAGCGGCTACTACACATTTGACACCGACTACTACCGCTGCGGCCAGGACGGCTATACGCCCGGCGACGTTGACGGTTGTGACTACGAGTCCGAGCAGTACTTCGGCACCCAGTCGGGCAACACCGACCTGGAACCGATCAACGCCAAGACCTGGAACCTCGGTTTTGTCTGGGCCCCCATCCCGAACCTGTCCTTCAGCGCCGACTACCTGTTCTGGGACATCGAGGACGAAGTCAAGCAGCTCTCCGCAGATCAGATCCTGCAGCAGGAATACTACTGCCGCCGCAATGAACCGGGCTCGGGCATTACTTCTTGCGAAAACGTTTATGCATGGGTGAAGCGCAACACCAGCAACGAGGCATTGCTCTCGGTCTATACACCGAAGGTCAATGTCGCAAAGCAAAAGCTGGAGTTGATCACCGCATCGGCAAATTATCTGTGGGACATTGGCAACTGGGGCGCTCTCAACTTCTCGGCCAACTACACGTCCAAGCGCAAACATGAGCTGCAGACCGATCCGTCTCAGCCGTTCATTGATCTGATAAATGGGCCGAACGCGAACTGGGTCTATGATGCCGGTCCAAAGTGGAAGGCAGATGGCGCCATCGGTTGGGCCATTGGCAAGTGGACCTCCACGTTGTATGCCAACATGCTCGGCTCGACCCCGAACTACCTGGCCTACATCAATGATGACTTCGGCTATGTACACTCCTCAGGCGCTCGTGCCGGAAAGTGGGGGACGTATACTACTTTCAACCTTGGCATCGACTACGCAGCAATGGACAATCTGAAGCTCTCGCTGCAGATCAACAATGTTGGCAACAAGATGCCGGAGAGCCAAGCCCACAACTATCCGGGCACATCCACCACGCCGTACAACAGCGGGCTCTATAGCGCGCTGGGCCGTTCGGTCTTTGCCGAAGTTCGTTACGACTTCGCCAAGTAAGCTGCACGGCAAATAAAGAAGAGGCCCCTGTTCACTCAGGGGCCTTTTTTGCATTTCCAGAGTCTGTCAATCAGACGGCGACGCCAGAACGGAAATTCCACTTTCACCAAGCAATGCACGTAGTGGCTCCATCGCAGCCCCATAACGCCTCCAACGCTGCAGGAAACGGGGATGCAACTGCTCACGGACCTGCACCGCACTCGCGGTCGCCGATGGTGTCGTGTTCTCATGAAAACGCAGACAGGCCTCATCCCAAGGCAATCGGCAATACTCAATCAGCCCGCGCGTGACTTCTTCCTGGTTAGTGACCAGATCCTCGTAACGTACCTGAAGAATCCGACCTGGAAAAACACTCAGCCAGTGCTGCATCAGCTTTTCGAATTGGATGTAGTAGCGCCCTACGTCCAGCAAGTCGTACGAATAGTCGTAGAGCGATGACTCCATGGCGAACAGCTGACGGAAATTACCAAGACATGCATCCATTGCCTCCCGTCGCAAAAGGATGATTTTGGCCTTTGGCAGAGCGTTCGCAATATGCCCCACATACAGGAAGTTGTGAGGAAGTTTGTCCACAAAATGCGGTGTATGCCCCGTCCCTGGCCGAGTGGAGTGCACATACATTTCGCCAATCGCAGCCCAATCCATAGCCACGCTTCGTGCCGCAACATCCTTGTCCAGCAATGCTCGCCCCGTAGCGCCGCTGAGACGACGAACCGCCGTCGGGAAGTTCATCAGCTCACCTGCTGAGTGAACCAATGGATGGCTTGAGAGGATCCTCTCCACGAGTGTGGTACCAGTGCGCGGCATGCCAAGTACAAACAATGGCTCACTGCTTTCGAAACCGGAAGCGCCGCCTTTCATACCGTCAAACTGCGCCGCAAGCGCTGCAAACAACTCTGCGTCCTCCTGCGGGTCATATCTCCGACTCTTCGCAACCCTTTGTTTGCCTGCAGCAAGGTGAGCAAATGAAGTTGGATGATCCCCGATATCTTCCAATTCTTTGGCCAACGCCAAATTCAGGTAAAGATCCGCCTCTGGCTCCCTCCCGTGCTGATGGAGGAGTGCATGCAGACGTGGCAAATGATTCCTATCATTGCTCTGCTTTTTCAGTTGCGAAAGCGACAGGTGGGCTCTCCACTGTTTGGGATCGAGCTCGATACATACCTCGTACTCCCGCTCCGCGGCCTCCAGATCACCTGCAAACACCAGCGAAGTTGCCAGGTTGTAGCGATACCCCGCGCGCTTCGGCAACAACTGAACAGCCTGAGCAAAAGCCCTGGCCGCCAGCACATGTTCATTGCAGCGCGTCAGCACCACACCTAATGTATCCGAGGTCAAAGCGTCCGCACCGGCAATATCCAGCGCCCGTACCGCTGCCTCCGTGGCTTCCTTCAGCCCCCCTGAAGTTGCATAAGCTCGCGCCAGCTGAGCAAGATAGTCCGGACGCTCAGGATTGAGCCGAACCGCCGCCCTCAAATGCTCCACGGCAGCACGGATATCGTTCAATCCGAGAGCTGCCACGCCTGCCACGAACTGGACTCCAGCATGCTCAGGCACCGAGGGCAATAACTGCCCTATCAGGCTTGCCGCTTCCCTCCATTGCGCCCGATTCAGGGCATGGACTGCTTGTGCATAAAGCAATCGCACTTTTTCTCCTGAGCCGTCAGACGGCAGGATTTGGGACATTCCACGCACTCCAGCCTTGTACCAGGGCATTTCAGCATACCGCGACACTTATTGGCTCTGTCACGCCCCCCTTCCGCCTCTCAGCTCAACAAAGCCATCGCCGCATTGAACCCCGGTGCGCCAGTAACCCCTCCGCCCGGATGCGTACCCGATCCACATAGAAACAGCCCCGGAATCGCGCCGCGGTAGTTGGCCTGCCCGACCATCGGCCGGGCGCTGAACAGTTGGTTGAGGCTCAGTGCGCCGTGGAAGATGTCGCCGCCGATCAGGCCGAAGGTGCGCTCCAGGTCGAGCGGGCTCATGATCTGGCGACCGAGTACGGAATCCGCGAAGCCCGGCGCGTGTTTGTCGACGGTGTTGATCATCAGGTCAGCGACTTCTTCGCGGTGATCGTCCCAGCTGCGGCCGTCGGGTAATTGCGGGGCGACGTGCTGGCAGAACAGGCTGGCGACGTGTTGTCCCGGTGGTGTGAGTGAGTCATCCAGCGTGCTGGGAATCAGCATCTCCACGATGGGCTCGCGCGACCAGCCATGCTGACGTGCGTCGAGGTAGGCGCGCTCCATGTAATCCAGGCCCGGCGCGATGATGATGCCGGCGGTGAGGTGGTCGCCCTGCCCCGGCAGCACGCTGAAATCCGGCAACCGTGACAGCGCGACATTCATGCGGAACGTGCCTGAGCCGCAGCGCCAGTTGCGCATGCGTTCGCGCGTTACTGGCGGTACATCGGCCGGATCCAACAGGCGCTCGTACAGCAGTTTCGGATTGACGTTGGCAACGATGGCCTTGCCACGCAGCACTTCGCCCGTCGCCAGCGTCACGCCCGTCGCCACGCCGTCTTCAACCAACACCTTCGCCACGCCGGCATCAGTGCGAATCTCCACACCCGCTTCCGTCGCCGCGCGCGCCATCGCCTGGGTGATCGCGCCCATGCCGCCGATGGCGTGGCCCCAGGCGCCTTTGATGCCATTGCTTTCGCCGAACACGTGATGCAACAACACGTACGCGGTGCCGGCCGCATAGGGACTGGCGTAGTTGCCGACAATCCCGTCGAAACCGAACAGCGCTTTGATCGGTGCGCTCTCGAACCAACGGTCCAGATATTCGGCGGCGGAGATGGTGAACAGGTCCAGCAATTCCTGCTTCAAACCCGCGTCCAGCTGCTGCAGTTGCAGGCCCAGTTTTCCGGCCTTCCATAGTTCCGGCAGCGCGCGCAGCCAGTTGCCGTCCGTGACATTTGGTGGCGCTTGCAATGCGAGCGCGCGAAGTACGTCGGCAAAGACTTCCAGCCGGCGCTCGTATTCGGGCAGACGTTCGGCATCGCGCTGCGAGAATTTGGCAACTTCAGCCTGTGTGCGGCCCCCTCCGGCCAACAGATACTCCCCGCCGGGCAGCGGCAGGAAGTTGTTGACCCGGCGCGCCACCACCCGCAGGCCGTGCCGCTCCAACTCCAGGTCGGCAATCACTTTGGGCTGCAGCAGCGACACCGTATAAGAGGCCACCGAGTTGCGGAAGCCGGGGTGGAACTCCTCGGTCACCGCCGCACCACCGACTACCCCACGCCGCTCCAGCACCAGCACGCGCTTGCCGGCTTTGGCGAGGTACGCCGCGCAAACCAGGCCGTTATGGCCGCCGCCGATGAGGATCGCATCCCACTGCTTGGCTGATGTCCGGGTCATTGGCCCTGTATAGCACTGCCGGGAAATCGGCGCCCATCGGAATGCCCTCAAATTCCGGGACGGGGGCTCGGTGCCGTCTGGAAACCGCTGCGTTGAAGCTACCCCTCCCCCGCCCTCCCCTTGCCTTTGGCAAAGGGAGGGGGGCGGCCCCGCTTGGCCTGTGAGAGCGCAGCCGTTCACGTCTGCAGGCTGCTCATGTGACTGCGTGTCCTTCCATCGCAGGGCATTACCTTCGACACCCCATGGTGATCGGTTTCAGGCGTATCTTCTGCGATCGGCCCTGGTTACGGGGCCATACCTGTGCTCTGCAATCGGCCTGGAGGCCATTCCCGTGATCGCTAGTAACCCCAAGATCCTCCTGCTGACCCTGGCCGTTTCGGCCGCGCTGGTTGGCTGCAAGAAAGAAGAAACCCCGGCCGCTACAGGCGCCGCTCCGGCAGCGGCTGCCGCTACCGAACTGAAGCTGGACGAATCCAAGCTGCCTGCCTACAACGCCTTCACCGCAGCCGACCTGGACGCCAGCAAGGACGCCTGCACCGATTTCGGCGGCTACGTGAATGACAAGTGGCTCAATGCCAACGAGATTCCGGCCGACCGCACCAGCTGGGGCGCCTTCACCATCCTGGACGAGCGCTCGGTCGCCGTGCAGCACCAGTTGGCCGAACAGGCCGCCGCGATGAAGAACGCCACCGGCATCGAGAAGATCGTCGGTGACTTCTGGGCCGCCGGCATGGACGAAGCCAAGATCAATGCGCTGGGCATCACCCCGCTGAAGGCCGACCTGGAAGCGATCGACGGGCTGCAGGACACCGCCGCCATCGCCAACTTCCTGCGCACCAGCGCCGCCAAGGGCGAGGGCTTCCTGTTTGGCTTCGGCCCGGAAGCGGACTTCAAGAATTCGTCCATGAACATGGCCTACGCCAGCCAGGGCGGCCTGGGCCTGCCGGACACCACGTACTACACCGACGCCAGCAAGGCCGACAAGCTCAACGCCTACAAGGCACACGTCGCCAAGGTGCTGGAGCTGTCGGGCGTTGCTGCGGTCGACGCCGCCAAGCAGGCCGAGGACGTGATCAAGTTTGAAACCCGTCTGGCCAAGGCGTCCAAGTCCAGCGTTGAGCTGTCGCGCGATGTGTCGCTGTACTACAACCCGGTCAGCGTGGCCGATGCCGACAAGCTGACCCCGAACTTCAGCTGGACCGAGTTCTTCAAGGCCCAGGGCATCGCCGCACCGGCAACGTTCTCGCTGGCCATCCCCGGCTTCCATGAAGAAGTGAGCAAGATGCTGGGCGACACCGACCCAGCCGCCTGGCGCGCCTACCTGCGCTTCCACACCGTGGACGGCGCCTCGCCGTACCTGAGCAATGACTTCGTGCAGGAGAACTACGCGTTCTACGGCCGCGAGCTCAATGGCCAGAAGGAAATCAAGCCGCGCTGGAAGCAGGTGCTGGGCACGGTTGAAAACAATGCCGGCGAGGCCTTCGGCCAGATGTACGTCAAGGTCGCTTTCTCGCCGGAAGCCAAGGCCAAGATGGAAGAGCTGGTCAAGAACCTGGCCGCCGCGCTGAAGGACCGCATCCAGGGCCTGGCGTGGATGAGCGACGAGACCAAGGCCAAGGCCATCGCCAAGTGGGAAACCTTCACCCCGAAGATCGGTTACCCGGACAAGTGGCGCGACTGGAGCGGCCTGCAGACCACCCACGATGACTACCTGGGCAACGTGCGCGCTGCCAACGCCTTCAACTACAAGTTCGCACTGTCCAAGATCGGCCAGCCGGTGGACAAGACCGAGTGGGGCATGACCCCGCAGATGGTCAACGCCTACTACAACCCGCTGCAGAACGAGATCGTGTTCCCAGCCGCCATCCTGCAGCCGCCGTTCTTTGATCTGAACGCCGACGACGCCCTGAACTACGGCGGCATCGGTGCGGTGATCGGCCATGAGATGACCCACGGTTACGACGACCAGGGCAGCCGTTTCGGGCCGACCGGCAACTTCGAGAACTGGTGGACCGAAGCCGATGCCAAGGGCTTCTCGGGCCTGACCGGCAAGCTGGTCAACCAGTTCAACGAGTACAAGGTGGGCGACCAGCAGGTCAACGGTTCGCTGACCCTGGGCGAGAACATCGCCGATCTCGGCGGCCTGGCCACTGCCTACGACGCCCTGCAGAAGGCGTCGGCCGGCAAGGAAGACCCGAAGGTCGAAGGCTTCACCCGCGACCAGCGCTTCTTCTTCAACTGGGCCACCGTGTGGCGCACCAAGTACACCCCGGAAAACGCCAAGGTCCGCCTGGCCACCGACCCGCACGCCCCGGCGCAGTTCCGTGCCATGGGCGCGCCGTCGAACCTGCCGACCTTCGCCGCCGCGTTCCAGTGCAAGGCCGGCTCGCCGATGGTCCGTGCTGGCGACAAGCAGGTGGTCATCTGGTAATTGCCGCGTTGCGGTGATGCTGTACAGGAAGGCCCGGCATTGCCGGGCCTTCTTCTTTTGGCGGTCGCGTCAGCAGCCACGTCCTGTAGGAGTCAACTGTCTTGCACAGTCTCCATAGAGCCGACCCGCCAAGGCGCGTTGTCACGCTTCATCGCGTTGAGCCGGGTCAGGTATTTGCGCATGCAGGCGGTAAC
>NZ_JBRRDL010000051.1:0-18039 GCF_056759635.1 Stenotrophomonas sp. STEN056 | reverse complement strand
TCCGCGCCCCGGCCCTTGCGCCGGCGCAAGGGCGCTCGAGTGAGCGCGAACCAGTGGTTCGCAAGCGCTCCCTCTCCCCCCGCAACGGGAGAGGGGCTTAAGCCGAAGCAAAATCAAAAAACGCCCAGCTCCAGCCCTGCTGCCAACAGCGCGCCCAGCTCGCGGCCTCGCGCCAACGCTGCTTCCGGCAGCTTTTTCTCAGCAACAATCGCCTCCGCCGTCTGTGCCTGCGTACACACCAGCAGCGGCTCGGCCACTTCGCGCATGCGTAGACCCCGCGCAATCCGCTGCAGCTGTGCAATGGTCGGATGACCGTCCGAACCCGCACTCACCATCAACGCATACGGCTTGCCTTCGCAGCGCCCCAGCAAGGGGTAATAGCTGCGGTCAAAGAAATCCTTCATCGCGCCGCTGATCGAGGCCAGGGTTTCCGGCGTGGCAAACACCACCGCATCTGCCGCCAGCACGTCGTCCGCGCCCGCATCCGCGGCGTGGAGCACGCTCACCTGCACCGCCTCGCCCCCCGCTTCACGCGCCGATGCCGCCAATGCCTCGGCCATCGCGCGGGTGGCGCCGGTAAAGCTGTGCCACACCACCAGCAATCGTCGTGGTGTGGCACTCATCTCTCAGACATCCAGGCCGATCGGGCAGCTCACGCCAGTGCCGCCGATGCCACAGTAACCGTTGGGGTTCTTGGCCAGGTATTGCTGGTGGTAGTCCTCGGCGTAGTAGAACGGCGGCGCCGGAAAGACGATTTCCGTGGTGATGTCGCCGTAACCCGCCGCGTGCAGTTGCTGCTGATAGGCGTCACGGCTGGCGATTGCCGCGTCGTACTGTTCCTGCGTATGGCAGTAGATGGCCGAGCGGTATTGCGTGCCGGTGTCATTGCCCTGGCGCATGCCCTGCGTTGGATCGTGGCTTTCCCAGAACGTGCGCAACACCGTGCCCAGGCTGATCTGTGCCGGATCAAACACCACACGCACCACTTCGGTGTGGCCGGTGAGCCCCGAACAGGCTTCCTCATAGTTTGGATTGGGCGTGACCCCGCCCTGGTAGCCCACCGCCGTGGTGACCACGCCAGGCAGCTGCCAGAACTTGCGCTCGGCGCCCCAGAAGCAACCCAGGCCCACGTCCAGCACCTGCAGGCCGGTGAAATCACCGCGCAGCGGCTGGCCGTTGACGAAATGCACGTTGTGCAGCGGCAACGGTGTATCGCGCCCCGGCAAGGCTTCTTCCGGGCGTGGCAGGCGCTGCTTGAACGCGCCGATACCCAACAACCCCTGGCCGATTCCCAACATGGTCAATTCCTCACAGTACGTGTGTGCCGCTGCCTGCCCCGGCGCCAAACGGTGGGGACAGACGTTCAGGCCGGTAGAAACTCCGGCGCTTCGTCACCATCGGAAATGGGGTCGGCCGGGCCCGCGTCCAAGTCCAGGCTGGCAACGACATCATCGGCCTGCGGCTTGGCGCTGTCCGGCACGCACACCCGCAGCAGGCCGAACAACGGCAACTCGCCGCCGGCGCCCAGCAGCGATTCGCCAAACACGAAGGCCGGAATGCCGGCATCTTCCAATGCGTGCTTCACCAGATGGGCATCGAACAGGTTGTTTGTCTGGTAGACCAGTTGCATGGGTTCTCCCGGGTTTTCAGAGCGGCCGCGTCAGTATGTCGGTGGCCGCGACATGCTCGGTTTCACGCGCCCCGGCCTGCCGCCATTCACGCAGCGCCGGCAGCGCCAGCAAGGTCTGCTGGTACTGCGCGGCCTCGCGGTCATCAAGCACCACGCCATAGCCGTCAAAACGCACCGCAACCGGCGCGAACATGGCATCGACAATGCCGAAATCGCCCAACAGGAATGGACCATTGCCGGTGGCGCGCCGCAGTTGGGCCCACAGCGCCTGGATGCGGTCGATATCGCGCTGCGCGGCCGCGTCCCAGCGGTAGCCATCCGGCTGCCGGCGGCTGTTCATCGGCAGCTGACTGCGCAGGGCAACGAAGCCCGAATGCATTTCCGCCGTGGCCGAGCGGGCCAGTGCGCGCTGCCGCAGGTCCGCCGGCCAGCCGCGGCCATCGAGCCAGCGCTCGTTGACGTACTCGCAGATGGCCAGGGAATCCCACACCTGCAGATCGCCGTCGCGCAGCGCGGGCACCTTGCCGCTGGGCGAGTGTTTACCGATTTCGGCCACGAATTCCGGGGTATCCAGCGCCAGCCGCAGCTCGTCGAAGGCCACGCCAAAGTGCCGCAGCAGCAGCCAGGGCCGCAGCGACCAGGAGGAATAATTCTTGTTGCCGATCACCAGCAGGGGACGGTTCATGGGCGCGGGCGCGTTGGGGGAGCCCCAGCATAGGCCCTTCGACGGCAGGCAGGGCCCAGCTCGGCTAAACTTGCCGATCACCCAGAAACGCCGTGCCCCCATGTCCGAGAACACGCCTGCCGCCGACACCTCCCCGGAGACCACCCCCGAGAAGCGTGACTTCATCCGCCAGATCGTCCGCGAGGACCTGGCCAGCGGCAAGCACACGGCCATCAAGACCCGCTTCCCGCCCGAACCCAATGGCTACCTGCACATCGGCCATGCCAAGTCGATCTGCCTGAACTTCGGCATCGCCGGCGAGTTCAGCGGCGTGTGCAACCTGCGCTTTGATGACACCAACCCGGCCAAGGAAGACCCCGAGTACGTCAACGCCATCCAGGACGACGTGCGCTGGCTGGGCTTTGAGTGGAACGAGCTGCGCCATGCCTCGGACTATTTCGATGCCTATTACCTGGCCGCGCAGAAGCTGATCCGCGACGGCAAGGCCTATGTCTGCGACCTGTCGGCCGAGGAAGTGCGCGCCTACCGCGGCACCCTGACCGAACCAGGCCGCCCGTCGCCGTACCGCGAGCGCAGCGTCGAGGAGAACCTGGACCTGTTCGCGCGGATGCGTGCCGGCGAGTTCCCCGACGGTGCCCGCACCCTGCGCGCCAAGATCGACATGGCCAGCGGCAACATCAACATGCGTGACCCGGCGATCTACCGCATCAAGCACGTCGAGCACCAGAACACCGGCAATGCCTGGCCGATCTACCCGATGTACGACTTCGCACACGCGCTGGGCGATTCGCTGGAAGGCATCACCCATTCGCTGTGCACGCTGGAGTTTGAAGACCACCGCCCGCTGTACGACTGGTGCGTGGACAACGTGGACTACGCCCACGACAACGCGCTGACCCAGCCGCTGGTCGACAAGGGCCTGCCGCGTGAAGCCGCCAAGCCGCGCCAGATCGAGTTCTCGCGCTTGAACATCAACTACACGGTGATGAGCAAGCGCAAGCTGATGGCGCTGGTCACCGAGCAGTTGGTCGATGGCTGGGACGACCCGCGCATGCCGACCCTGCAGGGCCTGCGTCGCCGCGGTTACACCCCGGCGGCGATGCGTCTGTTCGCCGAGCGCGTGGGTATCTCCAAGCAGAACTCGCTGATCGATTTCAGCGTGCTGGAAGGCGCGCTGCGCGAGGATCTGGACAGCGCCGCGGCACGCCGCATGGCGGTGATCGATCCGCTCAAGCTGGTGCTGAGCAACCTGCCCGAAGGCCACGAAGAAACCCTGACCTTCAGCAACCACCCGAAGGACGAGAGCTTCGGCACCCGCGAAGTGCCGTTCGCCCGCGAGCTGTGGATCGAGCGCGAGGACTTTGCCGAAGTGCCGCCCAAGGGTTGGAAGCGCCTGGTGCCGGGCGGCGAAGTGCGCCTGCGTGGCGCCGGCATTGCCCGCGTCGATGAAGTGATCAAGAACGACGCCGGCGAGATCGTCGAGCTGCGCGGCTGGCTGGACCCGGAATCGCGCCCGGGCATGGAAGGCGCCAACCGCAAGATCAAGGGCACCATCCACTGGGTCAGCGCCCAGCACGCGGTGGAAGCCGAAGTGCGCCTGTACGACCGTCTGTTCTCGGTCGCCAACCCGGACGACGAATCCGAAGGCAAGACCTACCGCGATTACCTGAACCCGGAATCGCGCAAGGTCGTCACCGGCTATGTCGAGCCGTCCGCCGCGCTGGCGGCACCGGAGCAGAGCTTCCAGTTCGAGCGCACCGGCTATTTCGTTGCCGACCGCCGCGACCACACGGCCGCCAAGCCGGTGTTCAACCGCAGCGTGACCCTGCGCGATACCTGGACTGCGTAAATCCGCCCGCGTAATGCCGAGCCACGCTCGGCATGCGCCTTGCTGATCGGGCCGAACCATAGGCTGGGATGTTGATTCCAGCCTGCGGATCGCATGCAGACCGGGAGCTACTTCCTGCCCGGCTCCACCACGCTGCTGCGCCATACCTCCAGAAACTGGCGCCGCTTCAGTGCGTCCAGATACACCAACAAGCCCGGGCCCAGTTGGATCGGGCGCAGGTTGCGCGCCGGGTCGCTGTCGCGACCATCACCGCGGATGATCGGCATCAGCCGTGCTTCACGCGACAACACCTGCTGGCCGCGCGGTGACAGCAGGTAATCCAGAAACTGCCTTGCCTGGTCCGGATGCGCGCTGGTACGCGGAATCACCGCCGTGCGCAGTACCACCAATGTGTAGTCCTCCGGCTCGATGATGCCCAGCGGGGCCCCGGCATCGATGCGCGCCTGCGCGTACGAACCCAGCACGTTGTAGACCAGCGACAATTCGCCCTTGCTGACCTTGTCCAGCAGCACGCCGGTCCGTTCCTCGCGCAGCACGCCGTTGTCACCCAGCGCGCCCAGCAGGGCGCCGGCAATGCTGCCGCGCTGCGCGTCCTGCGTGGCCAGCAGGTAACCCACGCTGCTGCGCTCGATGTCGTAGGTGCCCACCTTGCCGCGCAACGGTGCGCCTTCGGCGCGCAACAGGTCCAGCAGTTGCCGGCGCGTATGCGGCACCTTGGCCGCCGGCAATGCGCGGGTGTTGTAGACCATCGCCACCGGCTCGTAGCTGATGCCAAACGCCTCGTTGCGCCACTTCGCCCAGGCCGGCACCGCCTCGGTCTGCGGCGAGCGGTGTGGCAAGGCATGGCCATCGTTGACCAGCTTGGTCTGCAGGTCCATGCCGCTGGAGATCAACAGGTCCGGCGAGGTCGAGGACTGCCGATCGCGCAGGTAACGGGCATACAAATCCTGGGTGATGATGTCCTCATACACCACCTCGGTGCCCGGATGCAGGCGCTGGTAGTCAGCGATCACCACGGCAAACACTTCGATGTCGGTAGTGCCGTGGATGCGCAGTTGTCCGCTGGCTTCACCCTTTGCCGGAAAGCGCTGCACATCGCCCGGCGCCGCACCGGCCTGCATGGCGAACATCGCAACCAGAACCCCCGCGAACCAGTGCTTCATGCAGCCCTCCGGGGCAGGCGAATGGTGGCCACCAGGCCGCCTTGCGGGCGATTGGCCAGGTCGATGCTGCCGCCGTGGCTGTCGACCACACGCTTGACGATGGCCAGCCCCAGGCCTGCACCGCCAGCCGCTGCGTTTTCGCCACGACCAAAGCGCTCGAACACGCGTTCGGCATCGGCGGCGGTGATGCCCGGGCCGTGATCGGCGATGGTCAGCACCGCATGGTGTTCATCAACGGTCAGCGCAATCTGCAGTGCGCCGTCGCCGCCATATTTGAGTGCGTTGTCGACCAGGTTCTTGATGGCCTCACGCAGCAACAGCGCGTCGCCATTGACCTGGACAATGGCGTTGGTCATCGCCAGCTGCACGCGCGGCGCGGGCCCGGCCTGCGGCAAGGCTTCATGCAGGGCCTGGTGCACGGTTTCGGCCAGATCGACCGGCTGGAAACGCTGCAAATGCGAGCGATGGATGACACTGGCGTCACTGAGCAACTGGTTGAGCAGGCGGCTCATATGCGTGGCATTGCGCTCGATGGCCTGCAGGCTGCGACGCATGTCCTGCGGGTCTTCATCGTCCAGCGCCAACTGTGCCTGCGCACGCAGCGCCGCCAATGGCGTGCGCATCTGGTGCGCGGCCTCGGCCATGAACGCGCGCAGGGTTTCATTGCTGCTGGACAGGCGCTCCATGAAGCGGTTCAACGCCGCCACCATCTGGTCCATTTCGCGCGGCACGCGTGCATCCAGCGGCTTGAGATCGGAGGGTTCGCGGCGCGACAACTCGCGCTCCACCCGCACCAGCGGCCGGAACACGCGGTGTACCGCAAAGGCCACCAAGGGCAGCAACAAGCACGACAGCACGCCGATGGCCAACAGCGCGCGGTTCACCATATCCTGCGCCAACACCGCGCGGGCGCGGCGCGTCTGCCCCACCTGCACCTGCACTTCGCCCTGCGCCGATGCGGCGGCAAAGCTGCGCGTCACCACCACAAAGCGAACCCGCTCGCCGCTGTACGCCGCGTCGAACAACTGCGCGCGCGTTCCCGGCTTGCGCGGTGGCGCGGGCAGATCGCCATAGCCGGTGATCAGGCGCCCCTGGTTGTCGGCAACGCGATAGAACACCCGGTCTTCCTCGGCCATCGACAGCAGGTCCAGCGCGGCATACGGCAGGTCCACCTGCCACTGGCCTTCAACCAGCGCCACCGAATCGGCAATGGACAATGCCGAGGACACCAGCAGGTGATCGAACGAACGGTTGGCGGCACGCTGGCCGTAGTCGCGTGCGGCAAACAACAGGGCCACCGCGAACACCGCCAGCAACACGCCCAGGTACAGCATCAAGGTGCGCCGCAGTGACACCGGCGCGGGGGCTTCAGTCCGTTCCATCTGCGGCACCGTCGCTGGCCTCCAGCATGTAGCCCACACCGCGCACGGTGGTGATGCGCAGCGGTGCGCCGATCAGTTTTTTTCGCAGGCGGCCAACGTACAGCTCGATGGCATTGGGACCGGCTTCATCATCAAAGCCGAACAGGCCGTTGCCGATTTCATCCTTGCCAACCACCTGCCCCAGCCGGCCGACCAGGATTTCCAGCAGGCGGAACTCGCGATTGGGCAGCTCGATCTGCTCGCCATCCAGGCTGACACGATGCGCCGCATTGTCGAACTGGAACCCGCCCACCTGCACCACGCCACTTGCCTGCCCGCGCGTACGCCGCAGCAGCACCCGGCAGCGCGCCTCGAACTCGCGGAAATCAAAGGGCTTGCCAAGGTAATCGTCGGCGCCGACATCCAGCGCCTGCACGCGGTCTTCAATGCCATCGCGTGCGGTGAGCATCAACACCGGCGTGCTGTCGCCACGCTCGCGCATGCCGGACAGCACGCGCAGGCCGTCGAGCTTTGGCAGACCGATATCCAGCACTACCAGATCGAAACGTTGATAGCGCAGCACGCTGGCGGCGGCCAGGCCATCGGCCTGCCAATCCACCGCATGCCCACTGCGGCGCATGCGACGGATGATCGCATCGGCCAGGTCCGGGTTGTCTTCGACCAGCAGCAGGCGCATGGGGCAAGGCAGGCGTGGGGAGCGGGAATGCTAACGCGCAGGCGTCCTTCGCGGCCAAGTCCGTCCGCATTTGATGCGGCGCACAAATCACTGACAGGCGGATGACAGCTTGCCGCGGCCAGACTGCGCCCCACGCACCAGCCGGTGCCTCGTCCAAGCGCCCAGGCGCACCACGGAGGGTTTGTGAGCAACCACATCACATGCTGGCGCACCGGCGCTGCACTGACATTGATGGCACTGGCCGCACCGGCATTGGCAAGCGACGGAGACCGCCCGGTCACGGCAACCATTGGCGGCCGCCTGCACCTGGATTTTGCCAGCTTCGACAACGACAACCGCGGTACCCCGAACAAGGACGACACCGAAGTACGCCGTGCCTGGCTGGATGTCTCGGGCAAGTTCTTCGCCGTGGACTACAAGCTGGAGGCCGATTTTTCCGGTGACCGCGTCGAGGCCAAGGACGTTTTCGTCAGCCGCAGCTTCGGCGGCGCCGGCAAGCTCACCGTGGGCCAGTTCAAGCAGTACTTCTCCCTGGACGACCGCACCGGCTCCAACTACGGCAGCTTCCTGGAGCGCGGCAGCGCCGGCACCACCTTGGCACCGCTGTACCGCCTGGGCGCGTCGTGGCAGGCCAATCCGGGCGATTTCACCTGGGCCGCCAGCGTTTACAGCCTGGAAAGCATTGATGCCTGGCAGGTGAAGGGCCACGCTGCCGGTGGCCGTGTCACCTGGGCACCCAGCCCTGCCGCCGGTGATGTGCTGCATCTGGGCGTGTCGCTGGCACGCGAGGCCTATGACAACCCCGGCGCCAATGGTGTGCCGGCGCTGCGCATCCGGCCACGCCCGGCCGGTCATCTGTCCGACGAAAGCCGCCTGACCCTGATCAACTTCGCCGACGGCCGCGACACCGACGTCAACAAGTGGTCGCTGGAATACGCGCAGGTGCGTGGCCCGCTGTCCTGGCAAGGCGAG
Source organism: Stenotrophomonas sp. STEN056 (assembly GCF_056759635.1). Classification (NCBI taxonomy): domain Bacteria; kingdom Pseudomonadati; phylum Pseudomonadota; class Gammaproteobacteria; order Lysobacterales; family Lysobacteraceae; genus Stenotrophomonas; species Stenotrophomonas sp. STEN056. Next base: position 9,682 of record NZ_JBRRDL010000051.1, on the reverse strand, counting down.
TTCAGTGGCGCGACGTTCGACGATGGCGCACAACGCGGTGACGTGATGGCCGCCTACGGCATGGTCAGTTGGTTCGTCACCGGCGAGTCGCGCAGCTACGACCGCAAAACCGGCCGCTTCGCCCGCATCAAGGACATCCGCCACAAGGCCGGCGCGTTCGAGCTGGCACTGCGCTATGACCAGATGCGTGGCGCGCAACACCTCGACGGCCAACCCGACCTGCGCCGCGCCAGCACCGAGTCCTGGACGCTGGCAGGCAACTGGTACCTGCGCGACAACCTGCGCTTGATGCTCGACCTGATCGAGAGCCGCAACCGCGATCGCCTGGCCGACACCACGCTGGACCGCACCCGCGCGGTCACCGGCCGCCTGCAGTTCGATTTCTAAGCCCTTCCTCCCCGTCCCATTCCCACAAGGAGTCTGCAGATGATGCTGACCATCCTCGGCTTCGGCATGGTGCTCACGTTCATGTATCTCATCATGAGCAAGCGCCTTTCACCGCTGGTTGCCCTGATCACCGTCCCCATCGTTTTCGCGCTGATCGGCGGCTTCGGCGCCGGGCTGGATGAAATGATGCTGGACGGCATCAAGAAGATCGCGCCGACCGGCGTGATGTTGATGTTCGCCATCCTCTACTTCGGCGTCATGATCGACGCCGGCCTGTTCGACCCGCTGGTGCGCATCATCCTGCGCATGGTCAAGGGCGACCCGATGAAGATCGTGATGGGCACCGCCGTGCTGGCGATGCTGATCTCGCTCGATGGCGACGGCTCGACCACCTACATGATCACCGTCTCGGCGATGCTGCCGTTGTACCGGCGGCTGGGCATGAACGCCTTGAACATGACCTGCGTGACCATCCTCGCCGGTGGCGTGATGAACCTCACCCCGTGGGGCGGCCCCACCGCGCGCGCGGCCACCGCGCTGCATGTGGACCCGGCCGATGTGTTCGTGCCGCTGATTCCGGCCATGGTGCTGGCCTGCGCCGGCATCCTGCTGCTGGCCTGGTACCTGGGCATGAAGGAACGCCGCCGCCTGGGTGTGCTGACGCTGCCGCAGGGCGGTTCCTGGATGGACACCAGCGTCTCCGACGACGGCGATGCGCTGCCCACCGTGGAAGATGCCGAGGACACCAAGCGGCCCAAACTGCTGTGGGTGAACCTGGTGTTGACGCTGGCCCTGATGGCAGCGCTGGTGGTCGGCCTGCTGCCGATGCCGGTGCTGTTCATGGTTGGCTTCGCCATTGCGCTGGTCATCAACTACCCGAACCTGGCCGAGCAGCGTCGCCGCGTGGTCAATCACGCAGGCAATGTGTTGTCGGTGGTGTCGCTGATTTTCGCGGCGGGCATCTTCACCGGCATCCTGTCCAACACCGGCATGGTTGAGGCGATGTCACGCGGCTTCCTGTCGGTGATTCCGGATGCATGGGGCCCGTACCTGGCAGTGATCACCGCCATCGCCTCGATGCCGTTCACCTTCTTCATGTCCAACGACGCGTTCTATTTCGGCGTGCTGCCCATCCTGTCCGAAGCCGCTGGCCATTACGGCATCACCCCGGTGGAAATGGCGCGCGCTTCATTGGCCGGCCAGCCGGTGCATCTGCTCAGCCCACTGGTGCCCTCCACCTATCTGCTGGTGGGCCTGGCCAAGGTGGATTTCGCCGACCACCAGAAGTTCACTCTGAAGTGGGCCGTGGCGATCTCGCTGTTGTTGATGGTCGGCAGCCTGCTGTGTGCCCTGTATCCGTTGGCCGCGTGAGCGGCCCAGCCCTGAACCGGAGCCTCGCATGACTCTTCGCATTGCATACGTCACCAGCGGCATGGGCAGTGTTGGCACTGCCATCTGCCAGTCACTGGCACGCAGCGGCCACACCGTGGTTGCCGGCTGTGCGCCCAACTCGCCACGCAAGGCCAACTGGCTGCGTGAACAGCGCGAGCTCGGCTTTGATTTCATCGCCTCCGAAGGCAACGCCACCGACTGGAATTCCACCAGCGCCGCCTTCGCCAAGGTACGCGCTGAAGTAGGCGAAGTGGATGTGCTGGTCAACAACTCCGGGGGCAGCCGCGACATGCTGTTCCGGCAGATGACCGTGGAAGACTGGAACGCTGTCATCGCTTCCAATCTCAACGCCTTGTTCAACCTGACCAAGCAGGTGGTGGACGGCATGGCCAGCCGTGGCTGGGGCCGGGTCATCAACATTGGTTCGGTGAGTGCGCAGAAGGGCCAGATCGGCCAGGTCAACTACGCCACTGCCAAAGCCGCCATGCATGGCTTCAGCCGCGCACTGGCGGCCGAAGTGGCCGCGCGCAATGTCACCGTCAATACGCTTTCACCCGGCTATATCGCCAGCCAGGCGATCAGCAGTTTCCCGCCGGACGTGCTCGACCGGCTTGCCGCCTCCGTGCCGATCCGTCGCCTCGGCAAGCCGGAGGAAGTGGCTGCGTTGTGCGCATGGCTGGCTTCGGATGAAGCGGCTTATGTGACTGGCGCCGACTATGCCGTCAACGGCGGCCTGTACATGGGTTGATTGCCCGCTTTCTTCGTCTCCTCAAGACGGCGCCGCGGTGTTCTGCATCGCGGCTTTTTTTTCGGCTGCCATCGCAACGGACACGCATTCCGGGGCAATCGTAAAAAACCTTTCATGTTGGCTTCGCATAGTGGTTGAGCGCCGGCTGCACCGCGCCCTCCCCCATCGCGACGGATCGACATGCAAACCCGACTGCTTACCCTGGCCGTACTCACTGCGCTCGCCTCTGCGCCATTGCACGCTGCAACACCGGCCGAGGCCGAAGACAGCATCGCCACGACCGCGGCACTTGCGGCAGCCAACGCACAGACACTGGATACGGTTTCGGTGATCGGCCAGGGCGAAACCCGCCAGGTGCAGCGCATCACCAGCGTCGACAAACAGGTGCTGCCGCCGGGCAGCAGCGGCCAGAAGATTCTCGACCGCCTGCCCGGCGTGTCGGTGCAATCCAACGACGCATTCGGCGCCAATGAAGAATCGCAGACCATCAGCCTGCGTGGTTTCGACAAGAGCCGCCTGGGTTACACGCTCGACGGCATCCCGCTGGGCGACAACAGCTACGGCAACTACAACGGCCTGAGCATTTCGCGCGCGCTGATCGCCGAGAACCTCGCGGGCGCAGAGCTGTCGCAGGGCATCGGCTCGCTGGGCGTGGCCTCCACCAGCAACCTGGGCGGCACCATCCAGTACTTCTCCAGCGACCCTTCCAGCGTGTTCGGCGGCCGCGTCGGCATCACCATGGGCGATGACAACCAGCGCCGCGGTTATCTGCGCGTGGATACCGGCGAACACAACGGTTTTGCCGCCTATGTCTCCGGCGTCCATCAGGACGCGGACATGTGGGCCGCACCGTACCAGAACCAGACCAGCCGCCAGTTCAATGCAAAGGCGGTGTGGAACGTGGGTGACAACCGCTTCGGCGCGTTCGTCGCCACCTCGCGCACCAGCCAGGCCAACTACGCGTATCTGTCCAAGAGCATGCTTGAACGCGGACTGGGCTGGGACTGGAACATCTATGCACCAGACTGGGACCGCGCCGTTGCCGCTGCCTACTGCGCACCGGCCACCTACGACGCGCAGCGCTGCGCGTTCAGCGGTGGCGTCAACAGCATCGACGATGCCTATTACCAGAGCCGCGCACTGCGCGATGACAACCTGTACTCGCTGGATGCGGACCTGCGCATCGGTGAACAAGGCCGTTTGAAGCTGCTGGCCTATCACCACGAAAACCGCGGCCAGGGCCACTGGTGGGCACCGGGCCAGCCCTCGCACCCGGGCACCGACAAGATGCTGCCTATCTCCATCCGCAGCAGCAACTACACCATCAACCGCGACGGTCTGACCGCCGCGCTTTCATGGACCCTGGGCATCCACGAACTGGAAGCCGGCCTGTGGTGGGAGCAGAACGATCACCACGTCGAGCGCAATTTCTACTACATCGACGGGCCGTTCCTGGACGACCTCTACCTCAGCAATCCGGATCGCCGCCTGTTCGACCAGGACTTCGACATCCGCACGCGCCAGTTCTACGTGCAGGACCGCATGCGTTTCATGGATGACCGCCTGACCGTGGACGTGGGCATCAAGAGCCCCAACACCCGCATGCGCGCCAAGGCCAAACCCGGCACCGAAGCCCGCTACGCCTCCGGCACGCTGACGGCGAAGGAATCGGTGTTGCCGCAGGCCGGCATCGGTTTCAAGCTCAACCCAAACAACGAGGTGTTTGCGTCCTACTCGGAAAACATTGCCGCCTTCGTCGGCGGCGGCAGCGGCGGCCCGCTGCAGGTCACGCCGGAATCGTTCGCCGCCAGTGCAGGGCTGGAGCCGGAGAAATCAAAATCATTTGAAGCCGGCTTCCGCACCTTCGGCGAAAAATACCAAGCCTCCATCGCCGCCTACGACGTCACCTTCGACAACCGCCTGCTCTCGCTCAACCCCTGCACCAGCATCGAAGTCGGCACGCGTCCGGAATGCATCACCCGCTTCATCAACGTCGGCTCGGTGAAGAGCCGCGGCGCCGAGCTCACCTTCATCCTCAAGCCCATTGACGGGCTGCAGTGGTACAACGCGCTGTCGTGGAACAAGTCCACCTACGAGGACGACTACATTTCCGGCGGCGCGGTGGTGCCGGTGGCCGGCAAGATCACCGTGGACACGCCGCAGCGCATGGCCTCCAGCGAACTGAGCTGGAACCGCGACGGCTGGTTTGCCAGCCTGCGCGGCAAGTACACCGGCAAGCGCTACTACACCTACACCAACGACCAGTCGGTGCCCGGCGTAACCACCTTCGACGCAGGCTTCGGCTACACCTTCGGCCCCGGCCTGGGCCTGCAGGACCTGAAGGTGTCGATGAACGTGACCAACCTGACCAACAAGCGCTACGCCGGCCAGCTCAGCTCGTTCGCCCCCACCGACCCCACCGGCACCCGCTATTCCATCCACGCCAGCGCCCCGCGCCAGACCTTCATCACCCTGAGCGCAGGCTTCTAAGCCCTGAAGCTTCCAAGCCCCTCTCCCTTCACGGGAGAGGGGTTGGGGAGAGGGCGCTTCAGCTTTTACGAGAAATCAGCTCGGACGATGCCAGCAATGGCTCAACCATCGCGCCACCTCCAGCCAATTTCCGCCGCCACCCAAACCGCTTTTCACAGCCACAACAGCTGAACACGCCCCACCGCTCCAGTGAGGCCATCCCCCCAGTCCGCTACACTGGCCGCCGTTTTGTCCAAAGGTCGGTCATCGTCATGCTTCACGCGCAGGTTCATCTCACTCTCCCGGTCTGGATCCACGATGCGGTCGACAGCCAGCACGCGTATACCAGCGACGCGGACAAGGTGGCCCTGGCGATCGAACTGTCGCGGCTGAATGTCGAACACGCCAGCGGCGGCCCGTTCGGTGCGGTGGTGTTCGGCCCGGATCACCGCGTGATCGCCGCTGCGGTGAACCGCGTCGTGCCGCACGCCACCTCGCTGGCGCACGCCGAAAACATGGCCTACATGCTGGCCCAACAGAAGCTCAATACGCCGCGCCTGAACGCGGAGCTGTCGCCGATCACCCTGGCCACCTCCTCGCAGCCGTGCTGCCAGTGCTACGGCGCCACCGTGTGGGCCGGCATCGACCGCCTGCTGATCGGCGCCAGTGCCGCCGACGTGGAAGAGCTCACCCCGTTCGACGAAGGCCCGCTGCCGGCCAACTGGGTCGGCGAGTTGAACAAGCGCGGCATCGAGGTCGTACAGGGCATCCACCGCGACGACGCACGCGCGGTACTGCACAGCTACGGCAAGAACGACGGCGCGCATTACTGATTCTCAAAGCCCCTCTCCCGCTCACGGGAGAAGGGTTGGGGTGAGGGCCCGGGCAACGTCCCTTCTCATCCGTCCCTGTGGCGCAGCGTCTCCTGATTGAGGAAGGACTGCCCCCTCTGCTCGACACCAAGGATTTCCATGACCGGCCTGCTCTGCTACTGCCGCCAAGGCTTTGAACCGGAACTGGCCGGCGAACTGAACGAACGTGCCGGCGCGGCCGGCATCGCCGGCTATGCGCGCACCCAGCGCAATGACGGCTACGTGGTGTTCGTCACTGACGAGGCCGCCGCACTCGACCAGCGCCTGCCCTGGCGTGAACTGATCTTCGCCCGCCAGAAACTGCAGGTGCTGGCCGAACTGCCGCAGCTCGATGCCAGCGACCGCATCACCCCGATCATCGCCGCGCTGGAAGGCCAGCCGCGCTTCGGTGACCTGTGGGTGGAACACCCCGATTCCGATGCCGGCAAACCGCTGGCCGGCCTGGCCCGCAGCTTCGGCAACGCGCTGCGCCCGGCGCTGCGCAAGGCCGGCCTGCTCACTGACAAAGCCAACGCCAAGCTGCCGCGCCTGCACATCGTATTCGTCGATGGCACGCACGCATTCGTGTGCGTGGCCGACACCCGCGACAGTGCGCCCTGGCTGCTCGGCATCCCGCGCCTGAAGCTGTTGCCGGACGCGCCTTCGCGCTCGGCACTGAAGCTGGAAGAAGCGTTGATGACCCTGCTCACTCCGGAAGAGCGCGAAGCGCTGGTGGTGGCCGGCATGCGTGCGGCCGACCTCGGCGCTGCGCCCGGCGGCTGGACCTGGGTGCTCACCCGCCAGCACCTGCGCGTGAGCAGCATCGACAACGGCCCGCTGCGCCAGCACGTGATCGACACCGGGCTGGTGGAACACCTGCGCGCCGATGGCTTCCATTGGCAGCCGGAAACGCCGCTGGACTGGATGGTCTGCGACATGGTCGAACAGCCGCGTCGCGTCGCCGAGCGCATGGCCACCTGGCTGCGCGAAGGCTGGTGCAAGCACGCCATCTTCAACCTCAAGCTGCCGATGAAGAAGCGTTGGGATGAAACCCGTCTGTGCCTGGATCTGTTCGCCGAACAGGCTGGAAAGCCGCTGATCATCCGCGCCAAGCAGCTGTATCACGACCGCGAGGAAATCACGGTCTTTGTGACGCCTCGACCAAAGGGCTCTTGATCAAAGCCCCTCTCCTGCGAAGCGGGAGAGGGGTTGGGGTGAGGGCTGCTTGTGCTTGTGCTTTCAATGCTTGCTTGCCTTTCGCTCTCCGCGACAACAGCAAAGCAAAGCCCCCTCATCCGCCCGCCGGGCACCTTCTCCCGCTTGCGGGAGAAGGGACAAACAGCAAAACCAAAACCAAAACCAAAGCCAAAGCCAAGGCCAAGGCAAAGACCAAGGCAAAGACCAAGGCCCAAGCAAAGACCAAAGCCCAAGCAAAGACCAAAGCAACAGCCCCAGCCCGAACCCGCGCTTTCCCTCCATGGTTGCCCAAGCAACCACACCCTCGTTCCACCGCAACGCTCTGGCACACTCCCGTTTCATCCAAACGGAGGCCGCCGTCATCGCCCGCCAGATCACCCTTGCCCGCATTGCCGCCTCCGCGCTGATCGCCGTTGGCAGCAGCGCATGCGCCGTCGACACCTTCAGCGTCCGTGACCACGTCGCCGATGGCACTTTCACCCAGGGCATCGAAGGCCCGGCCACCGGCCCGGATGGCGCGCTGTATGTGGTCAACATCGGCAAGGACGGCACCATCGGCCGGGTGGATGACAGCGGCAAGGCCGCGCTGTTCGTCACCCTGCCCGATGGCAGCATCGGCAACGGCATCCGCTTCGGCAATGACGGCGCGATGTATGTCGCCGACTATCCGCAGCACAACATCCTGCGCGTTGACCCAGCCACGCGCGCGATCAGCGTGTTCGCACACCTGCCCGATGCGCACCAACCCAACGACATTGCGATGGCCCCGGACGGCACGCTCTATGCCAGCGATCCGGACTGGGCCACGCCGGACAACGGCCAGCTGTGGCGCATCAACCGCGACGGCAGCGCGCACCTGCTCGAACGCGGCATGGGCACCACCAACGGCATCGAGGTCAGCGCCGATGGCCGCCGCCTGTATGTCAATGAAAGCGTGCAGCGCAATGTCTGGGCCTATGACCTGGATGACGCCGGCAATATCTCCAACAAGCGCCTGCTGATCCGCTTCGACGACCACGGCATGGATGGCATGCGCAGTGATGTGGACGGCAACCTCTATATCGCCCGTTACGACGCCGGTGTCGTCGCCGTGGTGTCACCCGCTGGCGAGTTGCTGCGGGAAATTCCGCTCAAAGGCCGCAAGCCGACCAACGTGGCCTTTGGTGGCGCCGATGGCCGGCAGGTATTCGTGACCCTGCAGGATCGCGGCGCGGTGGAGACCTTCCAGGCCGACCGCCCCGGCCGTGAATACGGCCTGCAACACCCCGAAGAACGCTGAGCCGGGCGCCAGTCTCAATCCGTGCCATCGGGATCGTGCATCCTGTGCCTTCATGGGAGGGCACCGATGCACGCAATCGAACTGAAAGACCCGGCCGCATTCGGCAATGAATTCCTGCAGCTGACCTTGCTGCAGGGCTTCCAGTCGCTGACCAAGCGTGACCTGGAGTTGTTGATCTTCGTGCTGCTGGAGCGCGATGGCGCCATCGAACGCAGCGCCTCCAACGCCGCCGTCGCCCTGCAGCTGCGGGTGACGCCGGCCAAGGTCAAGGGCCTGCGCCGCGATGGCTATGCGCGCTGGCGTGCGCTGGTGCCGGAAGAAGGCGACAACGCCCTGCAGCGCATCGTCGCCGCGGCGCTGACCGAAACCAACCTGCGAGCCGGGGTGAAGCACGTCAGCGAGCGCAGCCGCAAGGAAGGCTTCCTCGCCATCCGCATCGAACACCCCGACGATGCGCAGCGCTTCGAGCAGGCCATCCTCGATGTCGGCGCCATTCCGGTATACGAGCGCAACCGCGACGTGGTGGCGGTGCGTTTCGATACCCTGCTGGCCATCGCCGAACGCTGGAACTACCTGCAGCCCGATCCACAGGCCATCACCGATGCCCTGAAAAAGCTCGCCCCCACCTCCGAAGAAGTGGCCGACCTGCTGAAGAAGGACATCGCGCAACTACGCTGGGTTGACGCCAGGCGGGCACTCAACAGCCTGGGTGCCAAAGCCATCAGCTCGACCGCCGAAGGCGGGCTCAAAGGGCTGTTGAAGCTGGTGTTCCCCTTCATTCCGGGCTGAGGCTGCATCTTCATGATGGCCCGGCTACCATCCGGGCTGTCTCCCGCACTGCGCGGATCACCGCAACGCGGCGCTTTGCACTCCGATAGAACCGACCATGACCCTTCCCACACTTCGCCTCGCCCTGCCGTTTGCGCTCACCGCACTGCTGCCTGTTGTCGCCACCGCACAGAGCGTGCAACGGCCCACGCCGGCGGTCAGCTCGCCCCTGCCGGAAACCCCGGTCAGCGTGCGCGAACAGCCACTGGCCACCGGCAACGTCACCCACGCGGTACAGATCCAGACCCCACCGGGACATGCACAGGTGACCGTGCGCTCGGTGCAGGCGGACAGCGTGGTCGGCAATTACCGCATTGATTTCGATGCGCTGGATGTCAACGGCGACGGCTTCATCAGCCGCGAGGAAGCGCAGGCCAACCCGGCACTGGCCGACGAGTTCAACGCCTTGGACACCGCACGTCGCGGCAAATTGTCACGCGAGCAACTGGCTGGTTGGTTGCGCTAAGGCATCACCTGTAGTGCCGAGCCATGCTCGGCTGGGGCATTACCCGTAAAGCCTCTGCCGAGCAT
>NZ_JBRRDL010000050.1:0-19634 GCF_056759635.1 Stenotrophomonas sp. STEN056 | reverse complement strand
GTGCGCGGGGGGCCCCGCTGTGGGTGCGGCGCGGGATAAAATCCCCCGGCTCGCCCAGGGGGGGCACCCACCGCGGCCCCCCGCCCCGGGGGCGGGGCCCCCCTTCTGTCATTGGGCCGCGTCGGGCCCGATCTCACCGCTGGACCAACGCTGTGGCCACTGCCGGATGAAGGCATCAACCTCGCTCACGGGCATTGGCCTGCCGAATACGTAGCCCTGGCCTTCGGCGCAGTGTTCCTGCCTGAGCTGTGACAGCTGCGCGTGGGTTTCCACACCTTCGATGGTGGCGATGATGCCGAGCTTGGCGCACAGGTGCGACACCGCACCGATGATCGCGCCACTCTGGCTGTTTGCGCCCAGGTCGTCGAGGAAGGATTTGTCGATCTTGACCTTGTCGAACGGGAACGCGCGCAGGTAGCTCAGCGAGGAATAGCCGGTGCCGAAATCGTCCATGACGATGGAAACGCCGGCGTCCTTGAGCCGCAGCAGGTGTACCGATGCGGCCTGGATGTTGGCGATGAGGGCGTTTTCGGTGATCTCCAGCTCCAGCCGCGATGCCGGCAGCCCGGTGCTGGCCAGGGCACGCTCGACCATGCCGGCCAGGTTGGGCTGGGCCATTTGCGAGACCGACAGGTTCACGGCGATCTTCGTCTGTGCTGGCCAGTTGATGGCTGCCTGCAAGGCCTGCAGCAATACCCAGTCGCCGAGCGGGACCATCAGCCCCACTTCCTCGGCCAGGGCCAGGAAGCTACCGGGATCAAGCAGGCCCCGCTGCGGGTGTTGCCAGCGCAGCAATGCCTCAAAGCCAGTGAGCTGGCCGTCCTGCAGGTTCACCAGCGGCTGGTAATACAGCACGAACTGCTGCTCGGCCAGCGCGGTGCGCAGTTCGGTTTCCAGGCGCCTGCGTTCGCGCATGCGGGTGTCCATTTCTTCTTCGAAGAAGCGGTAGCAGGCACGTCCTTCTTCCTTGGCGCGGTACAGGGCCAGGTCGGCATTGCTCATCAACTTGTCGGCGCCACCGGACAACGTGTCGATCAGCACGATGCCGATACTGGTGCTGATGCCCAGGGGGTGCCCGTCCAGTTCAAACGGCTGTGACAGCACGTCCAGCAGGCGGGAAGCCAGCAAGGCCGCAGCCTCGGGGGGGCGGCGTTCCGGTGCCATGAGGATGGCGAACTCATCGCCGCCCAGGCGCGCGACCACGTCGTTGGTCCGCATGCAGCCCAGGATGCGGTGCGCCACTTCCTGCAGCAGCCTGTCGCCGGTCGGATGGCCAAGGGTCTCGTTGACCTCCTTGAAGCGATCAAGGTCCAGCAGCAGCAACGCGCAGGGGTGGCCACGGTGCGCGGCCGCCAGCGCATGGCCGAGTTTTTCGAACAGCACCGCGCGGTTGGGCAGCCCGGTCAGCGCGTCATGCTGGGCGAGGAAGGCGATATGGGCCTGCGCCTGGCGGCGCGCGTCGACATCCTCCAGCGCGCCGGCCCAGTCCGTCTGGTCTTCGCACAACGCAGCACCGCGCGCGCGCACCCAGCGCCAGTGGCCGTGCACGTCGAGCACACGGAACTCCACATCCAGCGGCGCGCCCTGGGCGAAGCTTTGTTCCACGGCGGTGGCGATCTGGATGCGGTCCTGCACGTTGACCCGGCGCAGCCAGCGCGTGCCGAGCGCGTCGTTGTCGTCCTGTCCGGTGAGCTCATGCCAGCCGGTGAGGGACTGCACGCGGCCGTGCCGGTCCGACTCCCACAGCACCAGCGCGCCGGCTTCAGCCACCGCACGATAGCGGTGCTGGCTTGCGGTCAGTTCTCGGGCGAGCGCGCTGGCTTCGTCCGCACTGCGCTTGAGGGCGTCCACGGTGTTGTTGAGGCTGTCCTGGAGGGTGCGAAACTCGCGGATGTTGGAAGGGGGCGGGTCCGGCAGGGTCGATGCGTTGGCGAGAATGCCTTGTCCGCGCTCGGCCAGTGCGCGGATGGGCCGTAGAATGCTGCCGGCAATGGTGTATGCCGCAAACAGGGCGATCAGTGCGGCCAGCGCGCCGCCGAAGAGGATCCCGGACAACTGCCGCTGCCAGCCGGCCTGGAAATCCTGCTGCGATTCACCCACCACCAGCGCCCAACCCGGTGCCGCCTGCAACCGTCGGAAGGCAAAAATGAGGCGTTGCCCTTCTTCGGTCATCGCCACGAACAAGCCCTGCTGGCCGCTGGCCTGCCGCAGTTGCTCCCAATCGGTGGCCACGGTGCCGACGTAATGCCCCGGGTTGCGGGAGCGTGCGGCGATCAGGCCATTGCCGTCGACCACCGCCACCAGCAGGCCGTCGTCACTGCCTGAATGCAACAAGGTGTCGACCAGTTGTTCGGCGGGCTGGACCATGGACAGCACGTGCTGCTGTCCGGTTGCATCGGCGAAGGGCAGGGCGATGGCGACACGCGGCGCGGGGGTGGCACGGTCGGAAAACAGATTGGACACCTGCACCTTGCCGCTGGCCCGTGCCTTGTCCAGCAGTGCCGGTGGGAGTTGACGCGCCTGTGAGGACTGATCGGTGACCAGGCGGATATCAGGATGCTGCCGCGCCCACGCATGCTGCTCCGGAGCCGCGCTGCCAGGTTGCGTGGCCAGCGAAGTGAGCAGGCGCAGTTGATTGATGCTGTTCTCGATGTCCTGGTCCACGCCGCGCGCCAGGGCTGATGCGGTTTCCTGCAAGCGTTGTTCGGAGTGATTGCGATAGTCGCGTGCGGTCATCCACATCGCCACGGCCCCGACCAGCAGCATCGGCAGCAACGTAACCAGGATGAGCAGGTACAGCCGCCAATACAGGCCGCGGGTGCGCGGGCCGGGCGGGGGCACTGCAGATGCGGTAGTCATCGCCAAGCCAGGGTCTCCGGGGTCCGTTCTGGAGTGGAGCACCAGGCCGGTGGTGCTCGCGGTGTGGGGTACGGCGGCACGGTGTTTCCTCGCGCTGTTATGGCATGAAGCCGAGCCACTTGGAAGGCATGCCGCTGTTACGTTGGGCGGCCCGACGCGCAAGGCCTGCAGCCTGCGCCGGACGCTGTGAACAGGGGGAGAGCGTTGCCTCAGTGGCGCCGCTGCATGAACAGCCACTCCCACAGGGCCGGGTTGCGATAGGCCGGATCCCAGGCGTTGTGCTGGGTATCCGGATATTCGGTGTAACGGAACCCGGCCTGCAGCCTGTCACTGGCCTGCTTGATGGCGCGGTCGTCGTGCGCAGGCACCAGCGCATCCAGCGCGCCATGGAACATCCACACCGGCACCCCATGCAGGCGCGATGCGACCGCGTCGTAAGGGTTGCCGATCCCGGCGACCTGGTCCACGACCAGGCCGGAGCGTTCGGCACGCGGGGCCAACAGCGCGCCGCAGATCGGGACCACCGCGGCGAACTGTGTCGGCCGGGTCAGTGCCAGTTCCCAGGTGCCGTAGCCGCCCATGGAAATACCGCTGATGTAGTTGCGTGCAGGGTCGGTGTCGAACTCGGCGTTGGCAGCGTCCAGTGCCGCCAAGGCCATGTGGACGTTGCGGCCACGCCACTCTTCTCCATCCGGAACTTGCGGGAATACCGCCAGCGCTGGAAAGCTGTCCGCATGCTGCTTGATCCACGGGCCGGCGCCGACCAGCGTTGGTTTGATGCCATCGCTGCCGCGTTCGCCGGAACCGTGCAGGAACAGCAGCACCGGCAGAGGGCGTGGCGCATGTGCGGCCGGCACGAAGACCTGGTAGCGGAACAACTGGCTTTCAACATCCAGCGTGCGCGTGACGAACTGGCCGTGCGCCGTGGCCGGCAGCGGGGCGCTGCTGGCGCTGGCAACAATGGCTGACAGCAGCAGGGTCAGCATCACGGAACGTCGCATGACAGGCGCCCTTGTCCGACAGAGGAAGCCCGCAGCCTAACCCAAACCGCGTCGCGTACAGATGGCGATATGCCAGAATCAGCAGCCCTCACCCCGCTGCCGTCGCAGCCTTTCCAGAAGATGCACCGTATGAGGAAACTGCTGATCATCGCCCTGGTCCTGCTGCTGGCCGCCTGCAATCAGGGCCCGCGCGGCACCTACAGTGATTCGGCACAGTTGCTGCGCTATACCTTCCAGGCCGAGGGCAAGGCCACGGTGGAGGCACTGGGCCAGGTGCAGCAGGCCGACTATGTGCGCGAAGGGGACACGGTGACGGTACACGTGCCCGGTTCGGAGGGCGCGCCAGTGGTGTTCATGCTCGACAAGGACGGATCGCTGCTCGGGCCGATGGGCGTGCGCCTGGAGCAGGTCAAGCCTTGATGCATCCGGCAGCGATCACACCCCGGCAATGCCGCCCGGCTGCAGAACCCGCTGCGGCTGTCGATATTGGTTGCGTCGGCCTGTGCAGGTCTTTTCTACGTTTGTCATGGTGATTTTTTCGGCAATCCTGGCGGCGGTCATCGTGGGCGGCATCGCCTGGTTCTGGCCGCGTGGCCGCGCGCAGGTGGCCGCGCCCACCGCCATGGACGAGTCAGCCCGCGTGGAAGTGGAAACGCCGGTGGTACTTGCACCCGTGGCCATCGGTGACCTGCAGCGGCGGTTTCTGTTGCATGCACTGGCCACGGCCGAGGACGCGCCGTTGCGGGTGCAGCGTGCGGTGGTCGAGGAAGTGGAGCTCACCCTGGCGCGCGCGGACCTGTCCTCGCGCTATACGCCACGCCGGCCAAACCTGCTGCCGCAGCTGATCCAGAGCGTCAATGACAGCGCCGCTTCGTCGCGCTCCATCGCACGCATCATCGGCAGTGACGCGGTGCTCGCGGCGACCTTGCTGCGCATCGCCAACAGCCCGCTGTACCGGCTGCAGCGGCAGGATGTGCAGAGCATCGAGCGCGCGGTGACCCTGATCGGCAACGACGGTATCCGCCAGATCATCTCCGCAGCGCTGGTGCAGCCGGTGATGCAGGCCGCCAGCGGCGAAGATGCGCTGTTCGCACGGCAGTTGTGGGACTACACGCTGGTGTTGTCGCTGGCCGCGGCTGACCACGCGCGCAGCATGGCGCAGGAAGATGGCTTCGCCGCCCAGTTGGCTGGGTTGCTGCTGGGCCTGGGCGGGGCACTGGTGATGCAGGCAACCCGCGATGTGCTGGCAAAGCCACCGCTGCGCACGCGCGAAGCGGGGACCCTGCTGGAAGCACTGGAACGCTGCACGGTGCCCACTGCCGTCCGTATTGCCGAACACTGGAAGCTGGCGCCGCCGATCATGCAGGCGCTGCGGGACATGGACGCCGAAGCACCGGCGGGCCTGGCACGCTCGCTGCAGGTCGGTCGCCTGGCGGCCAGTGCGGCCATGCTGCATGCCGCTGGTCGCATGCAGGAAGACCAGGCCTTGGCGGCCTTGTCGGCAGAGCTGCCGCCGCATGTAGCGGCGTGGTTGTGGAAGCGGGTGAACCCGCAGTCAACCGACATCCTTTGAGTGGCCTGCGCCGGTTACAGCTGTGACTCCAGCGGCAGCCAGCTGATCACACGGGTGGTGGCCCGTTGCATCAACGTGGTGTCCGGCTCGGCCCGGTAGGTGACGGGCGGCGCCGCGCTGCGGTCCAGCCAGCGCAGCTCCGAGCCTTTGCTCAGGTACACCCAGTAGCTCTGCTCGGCGTCTGACAGGCGCAGGTATTCGCTGCGCAACCGTGCGGCCAGCACCGGGTCGTCGAACAGCACGCCCATCTCGGTGTTGAGGTAGGCCGAGCGCGGATCCAGGTTGAACGAGCCGACGAAGCCACGGCGGTCATCAACCACGAATGCCTTGGTATGCAGGCTTGCGCCGCTGCTGCCAAAGGTGGATGCGCGCTCGCTGTGGCCGTGCGATTTCAGTTCGTACAACTGCACGCCACCGGCCAGCAGGGGGCGACGGTAGTGCATGTAACCGCTGTGCACGGCGGCCACGTCGTTGGCCGCCAGCGAGTTGGTGATGATGCCGACCTGCACGCCGTTCTTCACTTGCCCGATCAGCGCCTTGGTGCCGGCCGCACCGGGCACGAAGTAGGGCGATATCAGCAGCGATTTATGGCGCGCGCTGCCCAGTTCCTGGGCCAGTGCCGTTACCAGCCAGTCGCTGGAATCAGCGTCCCTGCGCTTGTCCGGCGGGTCCGAGCGGATATGTATCTGCGAGGTCCAGTGCAGGGCCAGGTGGTTGCTGAGATAGGCGTTGTCCAGGCGCGTGCGCACCCGCTGCAGATAGGGCGCAGCTTGCTGTTGGCGGGCCTCGACCTCGGCCTGGCCGATGAAGTTGTGCATCTGCTGCAGGGTGTTGTCCTGCAGTGCGGCCAGGGGCACGACTTCCTGGCTGTTCCAGAATGCGTCGAATATCCGGCTGGCATCGGAGACCACGGGCCCGGCCAGCAGCAGGTCCAGGTCGCGGAAGTTCACGTCCGGTCGCGCATCGAAATACTCTTCGCCGATGTTGCGGCCACCCACGATGGCAACCCGGCCATCGGCGATCCACGCCTTGTTGTGCATGCGGTGGTTGATGCTGAACACGCGTTGCACCATTTCCAGCAGGCGCCACAGGCCGTCGCGGTTGCGGAAGGGGTTGTACAGGCGGATCTCGATGTTGGGATGGGTGTCCAGCGCCATCATCTGCGCGTCCAGCCCGGCGGCATTCATGTCGTCCAGCAGCAGGCGCACGCGCACGCCGCGCTCGGCCGCCTGGTAAACGTCGTTGGCAAGCAGGTGGCCGACCATGTCGTCGTGCCACATGTAGTACTGCAGGTCCAGGCTGCGCCCGGCCTGGCGGGTGACGATGGAACGGGCCGCGTAGGCATCCAGCCCATCGGACAGGTAGACCGCGCCACTCTGGCCGGGGTGCTGGGCCAGCATCGGCGCCAGCGTGCGGTCAATCAGGGTCTGCGCAGGCTGCGGTGGCAAGGCCTGCGACGGCGTGCCAAGCGCCTTGGGGGTGAGGTGGTCGCCCAGCAGCAGGCCGCTGGCGACCAGCAGCAACAGTGCGGCGATGACATAACCGAGCAGGCGCAGCAGCCGGCGGCCACGGGGGCGGGTGTTTTCCATGCCTGCATCCTAGCGGTGTTGCGAGGGGCTGGTCAGGGTAACGGGGCAACCGTGACGTTCCGGAGGTGTCAGCCGGGGCGGAGCTGGGAGAGAATCGGGGTTTGCGTTCCCTGGGCCTTCGCCAATGACCGACCGTTCCACCTCCTTCCGTGCACCCAGCCTTGTGGTGCAGATCGTCATTGGCCTGGTTGCGGGCATCGCGCTGGCCATGGCCTGGCCGCAGGGGGCGATGGCGGTGGGCCTGCTCGGCACGGTGTTCATTTCCGCGCTCAAAGCGGTGGCGCCGGTGCTGGTACTGGTGCTGGTCACCGCCTCCATCGCCAACCACAAGCAGGGCCAGAAGACCAACATCCGCTTCATCCTGGCGTTGTACGTGATCGGCACCCTGATCGCGGCGCTGGTGGGTGTGGCCGCCAGTTTCCTGTTCCCCAGCGTGCTGACGTTCAAGAATGCAGCGCTGGCCGACATGACCGCACCGGGCGGCATTGGTGAAGTGCTCAAGACCCTGCTGATGCAGATTGTCGACAACCCGGTGCATGCGCTGCTCAACGCCAATTACATCGGCCTGCTGGCCTGGGCGGTGGGCCTGGGCCTGGCGCTGCGCCATGCCAGTGCCGGCACCCGCGCGCTGGTGGCGGACCTGTCCGACGCCATCACCTGGGTGGTGCGTGCGGTGATCAAGCTGGCGCCGCTGGGCGTGTTTGGCATCGTCGCCTCACTGCTGGCCGAGTCGGGGCTGGGGGCGCTGAGCGACTACCTGCGGCTGCTGTGCGTGCTGGTCGGGGCGATGCTGTTCATGGCCTTTGTCGGCAACCCGCTGATCGTGGCCGTGGTCACCCGGCGCAACCCGTACCCGCTGGTGCTGCGCTGCCTGCGCGAAAGCGGCATCACCGCGTTCTTCACCCGTTCCTCGGCGGCCAACATCCCGGTCAACATGGAGCTGTGCCGCAAGCTGGGCCTGCAGGAGGAAACCTATTCGGTAGCCATCCCGCTGGGGGCAACCATCAACATGGCCGGCGCGGCGATCACCATCTCGGTGCTGACGCTGGCGGCGGTCAACACGCTGGGCATTGCGGTGGACCTGCCCACTGCGCTGTTGCTGAGTGTGCTGGCGGCGGTGGGGGCCTGCGGTGCTTCCGGCGTGCCCGGGGGCTCGCTGCTGCTGATTCCACTTGCCTGCAGCCTGTTTGGCATTTCCAACGACGTGGCCATGCAGGTGGTGGGCGTGGGCTTCATCGTCGGTGTGGTGCAGGACTCGGCTGAAACCGCGTTGAATTCGTCCACCGACGTGGTGTTTGTCGCCGCCGCCGAACAGGCGCGCGGGCGCGGTTGATGCACATGCGCCCGTGGCTCACGCCGGCGGTACGCATTGGCCTGTCGATTGCGGTGGCCACGGGCCTGTACGGCATTTCCTTCGGCGCGCTGGCGGTGGCATCTGGCTTCAGCGTCGCGCAGACCGTGGCGTTGAGCCTGTTGATGTTCACCGGCGGCTCGCAGTTTGCCTTCATCGGCGTGGTTGCGGCCGGTGGCACCGGCGGTGCGGCGTTTGGCGCGGCCACGTTGCTCGGCATTCGCAATGCGGTGTATGGCGCACAGATCAACCGCATGCTGATGCCGCGTGGTTGGCTGCGGCCGCTTGCCGCGCAGGTGACCATCGACGAGTCCGCTGCCACTGCCGCCAGCCAGCGTGAGCCAGACGAACAGCGGCGTGGCTTCTGGGTGGCGGGTGTCGGCGTCTACGTGCTGTGGAATCTGTTCACCCTGGTGGGTGCGTTGCTGGGCGATGCCTTGGGCGATCCGCGTCGCTGGGGTTTGGACGGCGCTGCGGTGGCGGCCTTCCTGGCACTGCTGTGGCCGCGTCTGCGCTCGCGTGAGCCGGTGGCCATTGCCATCGTGTGCGCGTTGGTGACGATGCTTGCCTTGCCGTGGGTGCCGGCCGGCGTACCGATTCTGTTGGCTGCAGCGGTAGCCGCGGTCTGGGGCTGGTTCGGGCGTGGCCCGGCCGATGAAGGCCTGGAGCCGGATGTGACACCGCCGTCCGTTGAGGAGGGCACGCGGTGACGCTGTGGGGCTGGATCATGCTGGCCTGTGTCGCGGCCTGGGCGCTCAAATTTGCCGGTTATCTGGTGCCGGTGCGGTGGCTGGAATCACCGCGCATGAGCCGTGTAGCCGGCACCTTGACCATCGGCCTGTTGGCGTCGCTGACGACGATGAACGCCTTGTCGGCCGGTCAGGGCCTCGCCTTTGATGCACGCATCGGCGCCTTGCTGGTGGCGGCCGTGGCCCTGGCGCTGCGGGCGCCCTTCCTGCTGGTGGTGGTGCTGGGCGCGGCGGCGGCCGCGTTGATCCGCCTGCTGTAACACCCGTCAGGCCGGGAGCGCGGCAGCCCTGTGCAGTGGTGGGCTCAGAAGCGTTGGTTGGCGATCAAAAAGCGCCACTGGCCTTCGGGCATCTTGCTCAGGCCGATCCGGCCAATGCGCAGGCGGCGGATGGCCGTGACCTGCAGGCCGACTTCGTTGCACATGAACTGCAGTTGGCCCGGGCGCACATCCTTGATGGCAAAACGCAGGCGCTGCTCGCTTTGCCAGCTGACCTTGCAGGCGGGCAGGGTGCGGCCGTCGTAGCGCAGCCCCTGGGTCAGGCGCGACATCGCCCACGGGCTGGGCTCGCCTTCCACATCGACCATGAACTCCTGCTCCAGCGAAGCGCCCGATTCACTCAGGTGCCGGCGCACGCGCCAGTCCTGGGTCAAGACCAGCAGCCCGCTGGCTGCATCGTCCAGCGGCATCGGCACTTCCTGGCGTTGGAAATGACGGCGCAGCAGGCGCTGGCTGGCGGCGTAGTCGGTGAAATGGCTGGCCTCATCGATCAGTGCCAGCAGCTGGCCCGCACCGACACCGGCAGGCTTGTTCAGCAGGAAGGTGGCCGGCTCGGCGCCGTCGGTATTGGCGTTCTCGGCCAGTGTCACCACTTCTTCGCCGACCATGGTCTGCGGGGTTTCCACCACCACGCCGTCCACGCTGACCCAGCCGCCTTCAATGTACTGCTGGGCCTGGGCACGCGAGCATTGCAGCTGCGCGGACAGGCGCTTGTCGAGACGGATGGGCGTGGTCATGGGGGCGGGGTTCTACGGCGGGCGGCGAGTGTAGCGCCGATGCGCCGCACTCGCTAACGCAGGCCTCAGCGCGGTTCGTGCTCCAGCGCGGTCAGGTACAGGCGCAGGTCGAACTCCAGCTGGTGGTAGTCCGGCTCCATGTGCAGGCACAACTGGTAGAAGGCCTTGTTGTGGTCGGATTCCTTGATGTGGGCCAGCTCGTGCACCACGATCATCCGCAGGAACTCGGCCGGGGCCTCGCGGAACACGCTGGCGATGCGGATCTCGCGGCTGGCCTTGAGCTTGCCGCCGTGGTTGCGCGAAATGGCCGTATGCGTGCCCAGCGCGTGTTTCACCACCTGCAGCTTGCCGTCGTACAGCACCTTGCCCAGCGGCAGCGACTGGCGCAGGTGGCGGTCCTTGAGCTCCTGCACGTACTCATAAAGCTGGCGGTCGTTGCGCACCGCGTGCGGCTGCGCATAGCGGCGGCGGACTGCATCGCCCAGCCTGCCCTCGGCCAGCAACTCGCGGGCACGCTGCTGCAGGTGTTCGGGATAGCCATTCAGGTACTTCAGGGTTTGCATCGTGGTTGGCGGATGAGCGGGCGGGGCGGGGGACGGGCCGGTATCATGGCAGCCATTGGCAACAGAACACGAATACGACGATGGCAAAGGCAAATCCGCTGCAGGAACAGTTGCTCAAGGCTGGGCTGGTGAAGAAGTCCCAGGTTTCCCAGGTGGCCCGTGAGCAGGTCAAGGCGCGTCATGGCAAGGGCCCGGTGGCGGCAACGGAAAGCCAGCGTGAAGCCGAACGCGTGCGCGCGGAGAAGGCCGAACGGGACCGCGAGCTGGCTGCCGAGCGCAACGCCCAGCGCCGCGCTGACGAGCTGCGCGCGCAGGCGCGGCAGATCATCAGCGACCGGAAAGTGCCGCGCGCGGGTGAACTTGAGTACCGTTTCAACGATGGTGAAGTGATCCGCACGCTGCTGGTCACCGAGGCCCTGCGCAAGCAGCTGGCGGCCGGTGCGCTGGTGATCGTGC
Source organism: Stenotrophomonas sp. STEN056 (assembly GCF_056759635.1). Taxonomy (NCBI): domain Bacteria; kingdom Pseudomonadati; phylum Pseudomonadota; class Gammaproteobacteria; order Lysobacterales; family Lysobacteraceae; genus Stenotrophomonas; species Stenotrophomonas sp. STEN056. Next base: position 8,478 of record NZ_JBRRDL010000050.1, on the reverse strand, counting down.
GTCATGGCGAGGGCTTCGAGCTGCTGCCGCGGGTGGCCGCCGAGCAGGTGCGCACGCGTGCGGCGGAGCTGATCGTGCTTGACCACGGCCAGAGTGAAGATACGGTCATTTCCACCGGCAATGCCGAGGATGACGCCTACTACGCCCAGTTCCAGGTGCCCGACGACCTGATGTGGTGATGCACCGTTGCACCGCTGTTGACCTGGCACTCAGGCAACTGCGCTAGGCTGGATGTTCGGTTTCCACGGAGCATCCAGCCATGGCTACGGGTTGGGCGGGCGACACCGCCGTTCAGGATCAGATTGACGCCACGGTAGAAGACGCGATCAAGCGTGCCCGCAGCCGCATGCCCAGCGGCCCGGGTCTGGAACACTGCGAAGAATGCGACACGCCCATTCCCGAAGCGCGGCGCAAGGCCGTGCCGGGCGTACGCCTGTGCATTGCCTGCCAGCAGGCACATGACGCCGATGAAGCGAGTTCCAGCGGCTACAACCGCCGCGGCAGCAAGGACAGTCAGCTGCGTTGAGGCTTGTCGGCTTGTGGCGGCAACAGCGCGTTGAGGTATTGCTTCTGCACGGCAGGCCGCAGCAGGCGCGGGCGCTCCATCAGCACAAAACGCACTCCCTTGACCGTCTGCGGCGCGGCCTTGGCGACAAAGCCGAATTTCTCGTAGACCGGCACGGCCACTTCCGATGAGTTGACCGTGTATTCACGGCGGCCATTTGCCTGCAGTACGTGTTCCCACAATTGACGGGCGATGCCCCGGTGCCGCGTGCTGCGGCTCACGAATAAATGATGGATGTGGCTGCCATCACGCATGGCGATCATGCCGCACAACTGGCCGTTGTCCTCGACCAGGTAATGGGCAAACTGCGGTGATGCCAGCCGCTGGGCAAAACTGTCAGGCGTGAGCGTAGCCAGGAAGGCGTGGGCGCTGGCGCCGGTATCGGCATCAAGCAGGTGCCGCGCCAATGGCGTGACCAACGCACTGAGTGCGTGGGCATCGGCCGCGGTCGCTTGGCGAAGTGTGTTGCTTGAGTCCATCGGCTGCCCCGTTGCGCTGTCGGTGGGGAGCATAACGGCAGTGGCGATGGCCGGGGCGAAGACCGCCGGATGTCAGGGCGCGCCCGGGAACGGGAAGGCCCTGTCCGCTGCGTGCCGGGGAATCGCTCAGCCATCACCCTCGATGACGCCCGGGGCAACATCGCCCCCGCGCCAGCGGCGCAGGCCGCGCTGGAAGAACAGGCTGTTGGGGATCTGCATCAGGGCGCCTTCGGAGGGGCCGCCGATTTCATGCAGGGTGGTGTAGATCAGGTTGATGTCGATCACGCTGCCTTTCAGGCCCGGCTTCTCGCCGTTCTCCAGCAGCTCGATCTGGTCGCCCAGGCGGAACGGGCGCGTGGTGAAGATCAGGAACGTGCAGAAGATGTTGGACAGCACGCTCCACGCCGCGAAGAACGCCACCGCGCCGACGGCGGCAAACCCGGTGAACGCGGTCCACAGCACCGAGGGCTGCACGCCGATCTGGTTCAGTATCGCCAGCAGGGTCACCGTCCAGATGATGAAGCTGGACAGCCGGCGGATGGCCATCTCGATGGGCTGCGGCAAGGTGTAATGGCGGCCAAGGCGGGACAGCAGGCGACGGGTCAGCAGACGCAGCAGCAAAGCCACCAACAGGATCGCGACGATGTTCAGGCCGGTGGTCAGCGGGCCGACCCATTCGTGCATCGCCGGTGGCAGGTACTGCTTCATCGTCAATCTTCTCCTTGCGGGCCACGGGTGCCTGGAGCATCCGCAGCGTGCCGGCCTGCCGGCGTGGTGATCGTAGTGCCGCATCCTGGTGGGCCGCCGCCGGCGGCGGTCTGGTGCCCGGTACATGAATCGGCAACGTGGGGAGGGGATTGTCGGCCATGCGGACGTAGCTGCCAACGCACCGGCGTTTAAACCTTTTACGCGGCGCCTGCATCCAATGGATATGCTCGACGCGACCGTGACCACCGCCACCTCTTCATCGCCCGCCGTGGACGACGCCGCGCTGGCCCGGGCCGCCGCTGCCGGTGACGTTCACGCCTACGAACGGATCTACCGCCGCCATGCGCCGAAGTTGAATGCGCTGCTGTGGCGGTTGTGCGGGGGCAATGCCGCCCGTGCCGAGGATGTGCTGCAGGAGACCTTCATCCAGGCCTGGCGCAAGTTGCCGCAGTTCCGCTTTGAGAGTGCGCTGGGCACCTGGCTGCATCGGCTGGCGGTGAACACGGCGCTGATGGAACTGCGCGCCGGCGCCGCCTTTGAGTCACTGGATGTGGGTGAGGACGGCATGGCGCTGCTGGCCGATGTCGCCGCGCCCACGCGCTGCCATGCCACCGGCATGGACCTGGAGCGGGCGCTGCAGACCCTACCGCCGCGTGCCCGGGCGGTGCTGGTACTGCACGACATCGAAGGCTGGAAACACCAGGAAATTGCGACGGAACTGCAGATGGCGGTTGGCAGTTCCAAGGCACAGCTGCATCGCGCCCGTGGCCTGCTGCGGGCGCGGCTTGGAGAAGCAGGATGAATCAGAACGACAACGAACACGACAACGACGAACTGGCGCTGCGCTTGCGCGCGCTGCCTGCGGAGCGCGTGCCACCGGCAGTGGTGTGGCAGCGCATCGCCGCCGAATTGCAGCAGCCCAGGCACACCACGCCGGAGCGGATAACGCCTTCGATGCTGCGCCCGGTCGTGCACCGGGAGCCGCGCCGCTGGCCCTGGTATGCCGGTATTGCGGCGGCCGTGTTGGCACTGGTCGGTACCGCCGGGCTGTGGCTGCCGCAGGAACGCCCGGCACCGCCCTCGCTGCTGCAGGCGCAGGCCAACGCACTGACCCATGAATACCGGCTGGCCATCGCCACCATTCCGCAGGACAGCGTGCCGGCGGAGCTGCTGCCGGCGCTGCACGAACTGGACACCACCGCCGGCGACATCCGCCAGGCCATTGCACAAAGCCCGCAGGCCGGTTTCCTGCTGGGACAACTGCAGCGCACCTACGCGCTGCGCCTTGAACTCACCCGGCAAGGCCTTGATGGCGCCGGGCTCACCATCTGAAGGAGCAATCCATGAAAGCCTCGTTGAGGAATGTGCTGGCCGTTGCGCTGCTGCTGGCCCCCCTGTCTTCTGCCTTGGCGCAAAGCACGGTCAACCAGCGTCTGCCCCTGTCCAGCGGCGGGCGTGTCGAGTTGAGCAACGTTGCCGGCTCGGTGACTGTGCGCGGTTGGGACCGTGATGAAGTGCAGCTCACCGGAACCCTGGGCGATGGCCAGCGGCTGGATGTGGAAAACAGCACCAATCGCGTGCAGTTCAAAGTGGTGTATCCGCAGGGACGCAGCAGCCGTGGCGCGACCCTGGAGCTGCGGGTTCCGCGTGCGGCGCAACTGCAGACCAACACGGTCAGCGCCGGTGTGGATGTGGCGGAAGTGGATCTGCGCCGCCTGCAGACCACAACGGTCAGCGGCGCGATCACCGCCAACGGCCAGGCCAGCGAGGCAGAGTTCAACACGGTCAGCGGTTCGATCCGCTCGCAGCTGCGTACCCCGCGGCTGGAACTGCGCACGGTCAGCGGCAGCATCAACAGCAGTGGCGGCAGCGGTGGTGAGGTGACGGCCAACTCGGTGTCCGGCGGTATTGCACTGGAGCTGGCTGCCGTGCAGCGGCTCAATGCGGAAACCGTTTCGGGCAACCTGGGCATCCGCAGTGCGGGGCTGCAGCCGGGCGGGCGCATCAGCCTGCAGACGGTGAGTGGGGCGGTTACGTTGTCGTTGCCGGCGCGCACCTCGGCGCAGTTGAAGGCCAGCACGTTCAGCGGTGACATCAAATCCGACATGGGCCAGGTCGAGCGCCCGCGCTACGGCCCGGGCAGCAGCCTGGATGCGCGCATCGGCAGCGGTGATGGCGATATTTCCATCAACTCGCATTCGGGCGATGTGCGGGTGAGTTTGGGCGGGCGTTGAGCGTCGGCTGTTCAACGTGATGTTTGAGGCTTGGACTGCGAGAGGTTGAAACTTCATCCCCGCCTGCGGTGCCAGATCACGTTTTCAGCGAAGCGGCCAGTGTCTCCGCAATGTTCGATTTCTTCCCTTCTCCCGTTTACGGGAGAAGGTGCCCCGAAGGGGCGGATGAGGGGAGCCTTTGTCCCTTTCTTGCATTGGCGGTCACTGATTTTTGCTACCAGTCGAAAATCAACAGCGCCCCTCACCCCAACCCCTCTCCCGCAGGCGGGAGAGGGGCTATGTGCCGCGTTGGACAGACGAGAGCCGTACTGTTGCAGCGGCTCCGCGCTCAGCCCTTCGCCGCCGCCAGCGCCAGGCCCTGCACCACGCCGAATGACGGATCGCCGTGTACCAGGGTTGCACCGGGGAAGGCCGCCGCTGCGGTGCGTTGCACATAGCCGGCGCGTGACATGCCGCCGGTGAGGAACACGGCGGCCGGGTCATGGCCGATGTCCTGGCGGACCTGCTGCAACAGGGCTTCCAGTTCACCCAGGTAGTTGCCCGCGGCCTGTGCCAGGTGCGGGGCATCGGTGTCCACGTTCAAGCCCGGCTCGATGAAATCCAGCGCGCTGGCGTGATGGTCATTGCTGCTCAGTGCGATCTTGCAGTGCTCCACCGCGCGATACAGGCGCGCCGTGTTGCCGGTGTCCTGCAACGCCTGCAGGCGCGACCCGTATGGCGCTTCCACCGCCGCATAGTCGTGTTGTCGGAAATCACGCTGGCGCGGCATGTCCTGCACCATCGCCGCTTCCACATAGTGATGGGCCGGTACGCGGGTGATGCCGCGCCCAAACAGCGGCATGTAGCCGGCCAGGCTCAGGGCCAGGTCGATATCGGTGCCGCCGCGCGCGATACCCCAGGCGCGGTTAATCTGCGGTGCCTCGTTGCCGCCGACGCTGGCATGGGCAATGTCGGTGGTGCCGCCGCCGACGTCGACGATCACCGCTTCATGGCGCGTGTCGCTGACCGCGTGGTAGTGCATTGCCGCAGCGGCGGGTTCTTCCAGGAACTCCACTTCGTCAAAACCGGCGGCCAGGGCCGCACCGCGCAGGATGTCCAGCGCCTGGGCGTTGCCGGCCTCGCCGATGGAGCTGCGGAACTGCACCGGGCGACCGAGCAGGGCGCTGCGCACGTTCTGGCCCAACTGCCTGGAAGCCGTCAGGCGGATGTGTTCGAGGATGTGCGTGGCGATGCCGGTGATGGTTTGTTTGGCGCGTGGATGCAGGTTGTAGCCCAGCATCGACTTGGGGCTCTGCACCAGGTTGCCTTCGTTCTCCTCGAAGTAGGCTTCCAGCGCATCGTCACCGTAGACGGCGTTCTGCAGCAGGGTGGTGGAGCTTTGTGGCTCGCGGATGCGTTCTTCCATCCATTGCCGGCGCACCACCCGCATGGCATCGCTGCGCAACTGTTCGTGGCTGCGGTTGGTGCCGGCCGCGCGCGCGTCACGGCGGCCGGATTCAATCAATTCCTCCAGTTGCTGTTCCAGCGCGGGGGTCAACTCGAAATCGTTGGGGTCGCGCATCACCTCGGGGAAATACACCGTGGTGCGGAACTGCAGTGCGTCGCCGAACTGCACCGGAATCACCTTGCCCTGGACGTGGGCGGCGGCGGCCGAGTTGCTGGTGCCGAAGTCAATGCCAAGTTTCATGGAGCGGATTCGTGCGGCGGAAACGGCCGCGCACTTTACTACGCGGCCGGCTTGCCGGCGTGAGTGCGGGCGTGAGCGGCTACAATCGGCGGCCCCCTTCATTTTCCGGGAGTTGTCATGTCCGTCTCTTCCTGCCCGCAATGCTCGCTGCAGAATGTCTACCCCGATGGTGCGCTGTGGGTCTGCGCCGACTGCGGCCATGAATGGGCGCCGGGTGAAGCAGCGGCCAATGAACTGGTCGTGCGTGACAGCAATGGCAACGTGCTGGTCGCCGGCGACACGGTCACCGTCATCAAGGACCTGAAGGTCAAGGGTTCCTCGATCCCGCTCAAGCAGGGCACGGTGATCCGCAACATCCGTCTGGTCGAGGACGATGCCGAACACATCGAAGGCAACTCGGAAAAGATCAAGGGGCTGGTGCTGAAGACCTGCTTCCTGCGCAAGGCCTGACGAATCTGATCGGAAACAAGGGGGCATGCGGCCTGTTCGCCGCTGCTGACGCGCCGCCCTTGCTGTTTCCGATTCCGCGTTGCCGGCGTTCGTTGCCGGCCTCAATGTGCCGCGTGTCGCGCTTCCAGGCGGCGGATGCTGTCCAGCTTGCTCTGGTAGATGGCCCGTTGCTCGTCGCTGCCGCCCAGCGCACGGGCGCGGGTCATTTCGCGTTCGGCCAGGCGGTTGTTGCCGCTCAGGAAGTAGGCCCGTGCCAGACCGAAGTGGAACTGGTGGGCGCGGCTGTAGAGCCGCACCGCCTTGCGGTAGTAGTCGACCGCCAATGCGTAGTTTGAGTTGCGCTCGGCGATCACACCCTGCATGAACTGATAGAACGGATCCTTGCTGCGTGAGCGCTCCAGGCGTGTCTGCAGCTGCGCGGCGCGGCGGCTGTCGCCCATCTGCAGGTACAGCTTGGAGGCGTTGTGCAGTGACGGGGCGTGGTCCTTGTTGATCGACAGTGCCACGTCGAAATCGTGGCTGGCGGCGGCCAGGTCGTCGACGCGCGAATCCAGCACGCCCAGGTTGCTCCAGGCCGGCACGAAACGCGGCTCCATCTGCAGAGCCAGGTCGAAATAGCGGCGGGCGGCGAGGTAGTCGTGCGCGGCCAGCTGGTCGGCGCCACGGTTGTTGTAGAAATGCGCAAGCGCGCGCCGGTCCGATATCTGCCTCGGGCCGCGACTGTCGTAGAGCACGTTGCTGTCCAGGTCCATGGTTGCGACGCGGCCATTCACGCGCAGGCCGGCGTTGACGTGGCCGGCGTTGAAGATCAGCCCCTGCTCCTGGTACCAGGTGACCACCTGGCCGACCTCCTGCACGTGTGCTTCCAGCCCGACTTCACGCGCCAGGGCGACGAACAGCAGGGTGAAGGACAGGCAGTTGGCGCGGCGCTGCTGCCAGGTCTCGGCGATGGTCAGGGTTGCCTCGGTGTCGTACCGCAGGCCCAGACCGTCGGGGGAAAAAACCAGTTCGACCAGCCGTTGCAGGCGGTTTTCCGGTGAATTGGTGGTGCTTGTAACCCGTTCACGCAGCAGCGTCTTGACCTCGGGCGGAATGGCCATGACCTGCTCGGGCGGCGGGATCTCCACGATGACCTGCGGAGCGGGGGCCGGCGAAAGCGAGGTGACGGCGAGCAGGGCAAAAGCGTTCCAACCGATCATGGCGACCACCTGGAGGTTGCTGCGGCAGCCCGAGTGTATGCCTGCGCGCGCCGGCTGGCGTGAGTGCCGGATCACGCAGGCGGGGGTGTGACCAGGCTGCGCCGATCAAGGCCATTGGCAGTGCTCCCGGCCGGCCCTGGCCGGCAGAACCGGCAATCCACAAGTGATGTGGATCAGCCCTTGGCAAACATGTGGATAACCTGCGGCAGGCCCTGAAACGCCTGGCTTGCCAGACGGTGGCCATATTTTGTCCAGACGGCGTCCCGGTGACGGGTGGGGTCTGCTAGTATCCGCGGCCCCAGTCAGTATCGGCGGCCGCGACATGCCGGCGCAGCCGCGGCTTTCGACGCGAAACCATGAACAAGTTCCTTCCCTCTGACCAGGCACAGCTCTCGCTGGGCATTGGCAGTGACATTCCCACCGAGCGCCTGTTCTTTGCGGTGCTGCCGGATCCGCTCACCGCCGAGCGGGTTGCCGAGCTGGCCGAAGGGCTGCGGGACGAACATGGGCTGGAAGGGCGCCCACTGGCCTGCGAACGCCTGCACATCACCTTGCACCACGTCGGCGACTATGCCGGCCTGCCGCCCAGCCTGTTGGCCAAGATGCGCCAGGCCGCCGGGCGGGTGCGGATGCCGGAGTTCGAGGTTTGTTTCGACCAGGTGGGCAGCTTTGCCGGCAACCGGCAGAACCCGTTCGTGCTGCGCAGTGAATACGGCGCCGAACTGCTGACCGGCCTGCATGAAGAACTGGCGCGTTGCCTGCAGGGCGTGGGCGGCAAGACCGACCCGCGCTTCACCCCGCACATGACGCTGCTGTACGACAAGCGCCGCATGCCGATCCAGCCGGTGCAGCCGCTGCGTTGGTTCGTGCGTGAATTCGTGCTGATCCGCAGCTTCCTCGGCCAGAGCCGCTACCAGCTGGAAGGCCGCTGGCAGTTGGGGTAGGAGCGGCTTCAGCCGCGAAACCATCGACGTGGAAGGTCGCCAGCGTATCCGTAATTGCAGCCGCGTCCGGTATCGGGAGTGTTGCTTGTTTCGCGGCTGAAGCCGCTTGTGTCTGCCACCGGAGTAGGTTTGCAGGTGAGAGCGGAGTGCGGCAGCCCGTTATGCCGCGGTGCGCACAAGCACGTGTAGGAGTTGGGGCGCCGCACTCCAAA
>NZ_JBRRDL010000049.1:0-22840 GCF_056759635.1 Stenotrophomonas sp. STEN056 | reverse complement strand
AAGCAAGAGCGATTCCCGCCTGCGCGGGAATGACGGCTGGAAAGCAGAAATCGACAGCCTGAAACAACAGCGTCACTCCACCGGATTCGCCGCTGTCGCTGCCCGCAGACGGTCCTTCTTGCTCGGCCGGCGGCCCTTGATGCCGCCGTTGTCGTCGGCCACGCGCGGTGCGGTCTGTGCGACCTGCGTCGGCGCGAAACCGGCCAGCTCCTCCACCGCCACCTCCAGCGCATTGCGTTTGCAGATCAAGCGCCAATGCGCCAGCGATGCGGCATCCACAAAGCTCACCGCCTGGCCCTTTTCGCCAGCGCGGCCCGTGCGCCCGATGCGGTGCAGGTAATCGTCCGGCGAACGCGGCAACTCGTAGTTGACCACGGCCGGCAGCCGCGCGATGTCGATGCCGCGAGCGGCCAGGTCCGTGGTCACCAGCACCTGCAGCTCGCCATCCTTGAACGCCTGCAGCATACGCATGCGCCGCCCTTGCGAGAGATCACCGTGCAGTGCCTGCGCGCCCACGCCTGTCGTGCGCAGATGGCCAGCCAAGCGGTCGCTGTCACGGCGGCTGCCGACAAACACCAGCACCTGCGTCCAGTCCGGCGCTTCCAGCAACGACAGCAACAATTCGGTGCGGCGATCACTGTCGATGCGGATCGCCCGCTGGGTGATTTCCGGCTGCGCCTGTTCGCTGACCTGCACGCGTTGCGGTGCGTGCAGGCCGGCACCGGCCAGCGCTTCGATATCCGGCGGGAAGGTTGCCGAGAACAGCAGCGTCTGCCGGCGTACCGGCAACGCCGCCAGCACTTGCCGCAGCTCGTCGCCAAACCCCATGTCCAGCAGGCGGTCAGCTTCATCCAGCACCAGCAACTGCACCTGTTTCAGCGACAACGCGTTGTGCGCCAGCAGGTCCAGCAGGCGCCCGGGCGTGGCCACCACCACATCGGCGCCGCCGCGCAGCGCCATCATCTGCGGGTTGATCGACACCCCGCCCACTGCAGACACCACCCGCGGCTGCCGCTGCAGGTACCGGCCCAGGGTGGTGAAGACATCGGCCACCTGCTGCGCCAATTCGCGGGTGGGCACCAGCACCAGTTGCGCCAGCACACGCGGTTTGCGTGGCGGTGCCACCATGAAACGCTGCAGCGCCGGCAACACATAGGCAGCCGTCTTGCCTGAGCCGGTCGGCGCCAGGGCCACCACGTCGCGGCCCTGCACGATCAGCGGAACCGCCTGTTGCTGGATCGGCGTCGGCTGCGCATACCCGGCCTGCTGCAACGCCTGTTGCAGCGCCGGCAACACGTAGGGAGACAGGCCGAGTCGGGAAAAAGGCATGGGGCGGTGATCCAGGGGAAACGCGAACGGGAGGCGAGTCTACGCCGTTCCCTGTGGCAGACGTGCCTGCAGGCCTTTGGCCTGCAGTTGCTGCAGCACGGCGGCGATGATGGCCAGGTTGTGGCCATGGGCAGCGCCCTCGTGCAGCAGCACGATCGCCCCCGGCCCCAGATCGCGGGCAATCCGCTGCACCACCACGTCCGGTTCGCAGCCCACGCCATCGAAACCGCGCGCGCTCCAGCCCACCCGGGTCAGCCCGTGGCGCTTGAGCGCAGCGGCGACGAAGGGGTTGGTCATGCCCACCACCGAGCGGTACCAGCGCGGCGGCGTACCGGCGATATCACCCAACACCTGTTGGCAGGCAGCGATTTCGCGCGCCATCTCGCCCGGGCCCAGCGCCCAGAAGCGGGCCTGCGGGTGCGACTGGCTGTGGTTGGCAATGCCATGGCCGCGCCGCAGCACCTCGCGCACCAGCTCCGGCCGCGCGGCGACCCGTTCGCCGACCATGAAAAAGGTGGCCTGGGCGCCGTGCGCATCCAGCAGATCCAGAATGGCCGGGGTCTGGTCCGACGGCCCATCATCAATCGTCAGCCACACCGCCGGGCCGGGCACGCGGCTCAATACCGGGGCATAGAAACGGCTGTTGGGCAGGAATACCGGCACCACAAACAAGGCGTGGCTGACCGCCATCAAGGCCAGCCCCCAGGCCCAGCCCCACTGCCACCACACCAGCGCGACCAGCAGCTGTGAGACCAGCAGCCACGGTACCCAGCGCCACGGGCGGGCGGGAATGCGATGTAGAGTTTGCGTGGCAGTCATGCCCCATGATGCCACGCAGCGTAGAATCGGCCTTTGTCCCAGACCACTTCCACGAGTACATGATGTCCCTGGATCCCGCCCTGCGCGCGCGCATTGAAACCCTCCTCGGCGCTGACCGCGTCGTCCTGTTCATGAAGGGCCAGCCGACCATGCCGCAGTGCGGTTTCTCGGCCAAGGCCGTCGGTGCCCTGCAGGACCTGGGCGTCGAGTTCGCCCACGTCAACGTGCTGGCCGACCAGGAAATCCGTGAAGGCATCAAGGCCTACGGCGACTGGCCGACCATCCCGCAGCTGTATGTGGATGGCGAGCTGATCGGCGGCAGCGACATCATCCTGCAGATGGCCAGCAGCGGTGAGCTGAGCAGCCTGCTCGGCCTGGCCGCACCGGACCGCACCCCGCCGAGCATCACCGTTACCCCGGCAGCGGTGGAAATGCTCAAGGGCGCGCTGGCCGATTCCCCCGGCGCGGCACTGCAGCTGAGCATCGACGCCCGCTTCCAGCCCAACTTCCAGTTGGCCCCGCACGATGCCAATGCCATCGCCGCCGAATCCAACGGCCTGCGCGTCCAGTTCGACCTTGCCAGCGCGCGCCGCGCCGAAGGCATCACCATCGACTGGGTGGACGACATCCGCGGCCAGGGCCTGGCCATCAACAACCCCAACGCCCCCAAGCCGGTGCAGGAACTGGACGTGCGCAGCGCTGATGACCAGCTGCGTGCCGGCACCATCACCCTGGTGGACGTGCGCCCGGCCGACGAGCGCGCCATTGCCGCAGTCAACGCCCCGTTTGAAACCTTCGACGGCGACAACCGCGCCAAGCTCGAAGCACTGCCCAAGGACACCGCACTGGCCTTCCTGTGCCACCGTGGTGGCCGCAGCGCCCAGGCCGCCGAGCAGTTCCTGGCACTGGGCTTCACCAACGTGTTCAACGTCACCGGCGGCATTGATGCCTGGTCGGAAAACGTGGACAACAGCGTGCCGAAGTACTGATCGGTCCGCGGTATCGCTGCAACGGAAAACGCCGGCATTGCCGGCGTTTTTCTTTTCCAGAAGCCCCCTCTCCCCAACCCCTCTCCCCTTGCGGGGCGACGGAGAGCAGCTTGCGAATCATTGATTCGCTGCTCTCCTTGCGCCTTCGCGTCTAGCGAAGGCCGGGGCGCGGGGCGGGGGTTGGGGAGAGCGGACAGCCGCAGGCGGCATCGTCAGCCAGACAACTTCCCGCTCACCCCGCAAAACCACCCTCAGCCAGAAAATGCAGTTCATCCGGGGTCGGAATCCGGCCCAGCACCGCATTGCGGTGGGGAAAGCGGCCGAAGCGGCGGATGATGTCACGGTGCAGCTCGGCGAACTTGAGATACTCCAGGTCGCCCAGCACTTCAAACATGGCCACCGAGCGTTCCTGGTCCTGCGGGTCCTCGGAGTGCTCGAACGGCAGGTAGATGAAAGCGCGCAGCTGCGGGGTCAATTCCCGGTCCAGGCCTTCCTCGATGGTGCGCATGGCGTAATGCCGCGCCAAGCCGTCGGTCGCGTAAGAGTGCGCGGTGCCACGGAAGCAGTTGCGCGGAAACTGGTCCAGCAGCACCTGCAGCGCCAGTGCACCGTCGGCCGACTGCAGCCATTCCTCGCAACCACGGCGGGCCGCCAGCCAATGCAGGCTCTCAAAGCGTTGGCGGAACTCATTGTCAAAGGCGTCGTCACGCGTAAACCAACGTTTTGGCCCGGCTGTACGCCAGAAATCCACCACCGCTTGCATTGATTCCATTGCTGCGTCCCCGCCCCACTGCCTGCCTTCAGGCAGCGCCAATTCCAGCCAATCCCGTCGCAACACCGGCATTGGCCCGGCGCGCTTGGGGGCTAGCTTAATGGGCTGCAGCGCATGTGGATATGATCGAGGCGTGAAATAAGACACATCCCAACTGCGACCCGGGCCACGGACTCCGCCCCGGCGCCGGTTTTTGCGCTAGGGTTTCGCCCAAGACAACACGGATCACCAGAGGGCTCCGTATGCGGATAGGAATCGTGGTGGACTCGGCATGCGACCTGCCGATGAACTACCTGCGCCAGAACAACATCGTGCTGCTGCCCATCGACGTGCGCATCGGCCAGACCGTGCTGCCCGACCAGCGCGACGAAGCCGATACCCTGGCCTTCCTGCAGGGCCCGCTCAGCGACCACAGCGCCGAGGCCGAGACCATCCCCTATACCGCCGGGCAGATCCGCGAGCTGTTCCTCAAACGACTGGTCACCGATTTCGACCAGGTGTTCTGCCTGACCATCACCCGCACCCGCAGCCCGCTGTACGACAACGCGGTGCAGGCCGGCTACAGCATCCTCAACGAGTACAAGCCAATCCGTCAGGCTGCCGGCTACAACTCGCCTTTCAGCCTGCGCGTGATCGACACCCAGAACCTCTTCGCCGCCCAAGCGGTGAGCGCAGTGGAAGCCGTACGCATGCGCGATGCCGGCGCCACCGTGCAACAGATGCGCGAACGGCTGGAGCAGGTGGCCATCAACACCCATGGCTACATGGTTACCCGCGACCTGTACTACATGCGCGCCCGCGCCCGCCACAAGGGCGACCGCAGTGTCGGCCTGTTCAGTGCCGCCTTGGGCAGTGCGTTGGACATCAAGCCGGTGCTGCACGGCTACCGTGGCGAAACCGCGCCGGTGGCCAAGATCAAGGGCTTCGACAATGCCGTGCAGACCCTGTTCGATTTCGTCGGCAAACGTGTCACCCACGGCTTGATAACGCCGGTGGTGTGCGTGAGCTATGGCGGCCCATTGGATGAGTTGCGTGCCCTGCCCGGCTATGCGCAGTTGCGCAGCACCTGTGATGCCAACGGGGTGACGCTGATGGAAGCGGTGATGAGCCTGACCGGCATGGTCAACGTCGGCAAGGGTGCGGTGACCATTGGTTTTGCCGATGGCCCCCATGGTTTCGACCCCTGAGTGCGCGGCCATGTCCACGGCATTCCAACAGTCGCCGCGTTAGGCTGCATCCCCCTCAAGGAGAACCCTGCATGTCCGTGCTCTATTCAATCTCCCTCCCGGATCCGGCCAAGGCCCGCGGCAACGACCCGCGCCTGTCCTTCACCGCCAGCGGTGCGGACGCCTTTGCCGAGCAGTTGCAGGCGGCGCTGCGCACCACCGACTTGTTCGAGCGCTGGAAGTCCCTGCAGGACGAGCCGGACGATGTGGATCCGTCCTTCGCCGCCATCGACCCGCAGGCCACCGTCACCGGCGAGCAGGCGGATCTGCGCATCAACCTGCAGGCCACCACCAGTCTGCCGGGCGATGTCTTCAAGCAGCGCCTGCGCCTGCTGGCCGGCAGCCACTGGGAACTGCGCGATGTGCGCTGAACCTTGAGCACGCCGGTCCTGCTGTCCTGGAGCGGCGGCAAAGACGCCGCCTGGGCGCTGCACCATCTGCAGCAGCGTGACGATGTGCATGTGGTCGCGCTGCTCACCACCCTCACCGAAGGCCATGAACGCGCGTCGATGCAGGGCGTGCGCGCGGCGGTTCTGCACGCCCAGGCCGATGCCGCCGGGCTGCCGCTGCTGTCCTCGTGGATTCCACAGGCCTGCGACAACGCGCTGTACCTGCAGCGCATGACCGCCACCCTGCATGAGGCGCGGCAACGCTGGCCGGAGGTGCAGACACTGGCCTTCGGCGACCTGCTGTTGCAGGACATCCGCAGCTGGCGCGAGCAGCAGTACGCTGCACTGGGCTGGAAGACATCATTCCCGTTGTTTGGCCGCGATACCCGCGCATTGGCGCAGGAAATGATCGACGGCGGACTGCGCGCCCACCTGTGCTGCGTGGACACCCGGCATCTGAATGCCGCATTTGCCGGCCGTGCTTTCGATCATTCACTGCTGGAAACGCTGCCGCCCGGCATTGATGCCTGCGGCGAGAACGGCGAATTCCATACCTGTGTCAGCGCCGGGCCGATGTTCAGCCGTGCCCTTGCACTGACGCAGGGGCAGACCGTGCTGCGTGAATCGCGGTACGCGTACACGGATTTCGCGCTGCAGGCGCTTGCATAGGCGGGGATAAAACCCCCGCACTTCGGGTAACGCGGCCTCCACACATCAAACAGTGCGGTCAGCGCATCGCTTGTGCATTGCACTGCTCAATGAAACCGCTGCGGTAGTGCCGAGCCATGCTTGGCAGCAGCTCCGCCGGGAAACCCCCAGCGGAGCATGGCGCCGTACTACGGATTCAGCGCATCGCCTTGGCGTGATGGGCGATGTGCTCGCCGATGAAACTGCTGATGAAGTAATAGCTGTGGTCGTAGCCGGGCTGGATACGCAGTTCCAACGGATGACCGGCCGCTTCGCATGCGGCCTGCAACAGCTGCGGCCGCAGTTGGTTGTCGAGGAACTCATCCGCACCGCCCTGGTCGATCAGCAACGGCAAACGCTCCGTCGCCCCGGCAACCAACGCTGTCGCGTCGTATTGCAGCCATGCCGATTCGTCCTCACCCAGATAGGCGCTGAATGCCTTCTTTCCCCACGGCACCTGCGACGGCGCCACGATCGGCGAGAACGCCGACACGCTGCGGTAACGGCCCGGGTTCTTCAATGCGATGGTCAAGGCGCCATGCCCGCCCATCGAATGACCACTGATCGCGCGCACCTCGCTGGCCGGCAGGTTGGCCTGCACCCACGCCGGCAGTTCCTCGGCGATGTAGTCGTACATGCGGTAGTGCTGCGCCCACGGTTCACGCGTGGCATTGAGATAGAAGCCGGCGCCCTTGCCCAGGTCGTAGCTGTCGGCATCAGCCACCGCGTCGCCGCGCGGGCTGGTATCGGGCGCAACCAGGATGAGCCCGTGCTCGGCTGCATAACGCTGCGCACCTGCCTTGGTGATGAAGTTCTGCTCGGTGCAGGTCAAGCCACTGAGCCAGTACAGTACCGGGCACGGGCCGTGCTCGGCCTGCGGCGGCAGGTACACACCCACCGTCATCTCACAGCCGAGCACCTTCGATGTGTGCCGATGGACATCCTGCCAGCCGCCGAAGCAGGCACGGTGTTCGATACGTTCTGCCGTCATTTCAGTCACCTCACGATGCCGCCGGCAACCGGATCTCGCAGGTCTTCAGCGCGTCCAGGCTGCCCTTCATTTCAATGCGTGCCTGGTCGGCCAGGGTGCCGATGCGCAACGCATAGAACGACTCCGGGATGTCTTCGTACTCGTCAGGCGCTGCGATCAACACACCTGCGATAACGAAGCCCGCGTTCTTCCACGCCTGGCCCAGCGACGACAGAATCGACTGATCGATCTTCACCAGATCCTGCTCCTGCAGTCGCTCGATCGCCTCACGGCCTTCCTGGTCTTCACCCACGCCGGCCAACGCTGCGGCCAAAACATCTTTATTCAACATCGTACTGCTCTCAGTAGTGAATGACCGAACGGATCGACTTGCCTTCGTGCATCAGCTCGAAGGCCTCGTTGATCTTGTCCAGTTCCATTGTGTGGGTAACGAACGGTGCCAGTTCGATATCGCCCTTCATTGCATCCTCAACCATGCCCGGCAGCTGGCTGCGGCCCTTCACGCCACCAAACGCGGTGCCCATCCACTTGCGGCCGGTAACCAGCTGGAACGGACGGGTGGAGATTTCCTGCCCGGCACCGGCGACGCCGATGATCACGCTCTGGCCCCAGCCGCGGTGCGCACATTCCAGCGCCGCACGCATCACGCTGGTGTTGCCGATGCATTCAAAGCTGTGGTCCACGCCCCAGCCGGTCATCTCGACCACCACCTGCTGGATCGGCTTGTCGTGATCCTTCGGGTTGACGCAATCGGTGGCACCAAACTGTTTGGCCAGCTCGAACTTGGACGGGTTGGTGTCGATGGCGATGATGCGCCCGGCCTTGGCCTGGCGTGCGCCCTGGATCACGGCAAGACCAATGCCGCCCAGGCCGAACACCGCAACGCTGTCGCCTTCGGCAACCTTGGCCGTGTTGTGCACCGCGCCGATGCCGGTGGTGACACCGCAGCCCAGCAGGCAGACGTGCTCCGGGTTCGCGTCCGGGTTGACCTTGGCCAGCGACACCTCGGCCACCACGGTGTACTCGGAGAATGTCGAGCAGCCCATGTAGTGGTAGATCGGCTCGCCGTTGTACGAGAAACGGCTGGTGCCGTCGGGCATCACGCCCTTGCCCTGCGTCGCGCGCACGGAGGTACACAGGTTGGTCTTGCCGCTCTTGCAGAACAGGCACTCGCCGCACTCGGCGGTGTACAGCGGAATGACATGGTCACCGGCCTTCACCGAGGTCACGCCCTCGCCCACTTCCACCACGATGCCGGCACCTTCATGGCCCAGCACGCAGGGGAACAAGCCTTCCGGATCATCACCTGACAGCGTGAATGCATCGGTATGGCAGACGCCGGTGTGGGTGATCTTGACCAGCACTTCGCCCGCCTTCGGCGGTGCGACATCAATCTCAACAATCTGCAAGGGCTGGCCCGGGCCAAAGGCGACGGCGGCACGTGATTTCATGATGGTTCTCCTGCGAAATGGGCAACACGGCGCAATGCGCCGCGCGGTTATTTGAGATAGGAACGGATGAGGCTGGACATCTCGGCCACGCGCGCGGCGCGCTGCGTTTCCGAACGCGCCGGCTGGCCGAATTCTTCACGCAGATGTGCTTCCATCACCTCGGACATCAGCCCGTTGACGGCACCACGGATGGCGGCAATCTGCTGCAGCACCGGGTTACAGTCCGCACCCGCTTCCAGCGCGCGCTCCAGTGCATCGCACTGGCCGCGGATGCGCTTGACCCGGGCAAGGACCTTCTTCTTTTCTTCCGGCGAGTGCGGCATCGACCGGCCTCATATCCTGTACTGGGGGATAGTATATTGAGCCGACCATCGAATTGCCACGAAGCGTTCACGTGTACGGATAGGCATCGTCAGTGCTTCACATACAAACTATGGCCAGGGAAGCTCTGAACAACTCACCCGGAGCTGCCAGACTGAAGTCCACGATTTGAGAGCCAGATCCGCCCATGCAATTGACCCTCGGTGACGCCGAACAACAGGGCCGCCGAAGGCGCACGCGACGTGAAATTTCCCTGTCCGAAATGGAGCAGCAGAACGGGAAGTGCCATCCTGCGGCGCAAAGCTGGGCCCGGAAGTCACCGGCTTTTCGGCCGCTTGGCCTGCGGCATCCGCGTAGGCACGGCAATCCGGGGGACTGAGTTATTTGCTCAGACCTTTCCCCTGGAACGACTGCTCCAGAACATGGTCAGCCGCATCCTCGCCAAACTCCAACACCATGGCTTGCCGCACAAGCCCTGGAAGGGCAAACCAGGATTTGCCCGCGAATGCGTCAAGACCCGCAAAATCGGCCTCCTGCTTCAGCCATGCAATTTCGCTGCGACGGATCCTGACGTTTTCATTGTCCAAAAGAGCCCGTCGGTGCTTCTTCATCAAGCGCCGCAGATCCTTGACCGTCAATATCCCAAACCTGCTCAGCTCGGAGGGCAGCTCGTCAAGCGTGGCTTGGCTGTAATCGTTACGGCGACGAAACAGCGGCCGAACCACCAAGCGAATGGTCTTGGCATCCAAGAACGCCAAGTCCGCCTTGGCACGCGCACGTTGATGTCTCATCCGTATTCCCCACGCCTTGATCAAGCCGACCAGCAACATGCCGCAAAGCGCTGCGCCGCTTTTGTATGGCTCGACCCCGGGCCGACTGGATCTCGGCCAGAAGCAGCCGTTTATAGCGTCAAGTTGAATGAACTGTCAGATACCCGCGCTTTTGACCACGCATTCATGGCAAAAGTCCCGGGAGGTTCTGCTGACAAGCCAGGTCCCGCTGGAGTTGTCATAGCTGAAACAGACATTGCTCTCAGAGAAACCAGTGAAGTTGAAGTCGATCGTCTGGGTGGTCAAACCATTCACCTTGAATGCTGCGCTATATGCCCCTGACGACTTGAGAACGACCATGGACGCGAGCGTATCGGGGCGCAGGACATCCATTTCGTAGCCGTTACTGAACGAGACTGTATGAACTTCTCCCACCTTGTCTGGCGCCACGCCACTTACGCAGGCCAATGCTTCATCTTCCATGACCGGGCGGGACCCAGATACCGACGGTGACAACAGGATCAATAGGATCAGTGCGAGCGTTCTCATGGCACCCAACTCTGGAACAAGGCCTGCCTGCGAAGTGCGTGCGTCCAGCATCAGCGCACGATGGCGGCCCGGTAATGCAACGCGCGTTTCCTCCGATTTTCAGGCACCAGGCATGTGCTTGAAAAGCACGATAACGGTAGTGGGTAATTGACCAAGGACCAAGGCATGTAATGCCACGGGGGCGAGACAGCCCAGTGAAGGGGCGCAACAAACCTAGGGCCAGATTGGCCTGGTCATCGCACTTCGCCCTCCTGAAAGGCTGCGCAGAACCCACCTCGGGCCAAATCCAAATGGCGACCAGGCCCGCCGCCCAAAATGAAATGAACCCAGGTGGATGATCGCTTCCGGTCGCGTAGCGTCCTGCGGCCAGAAGTGGACTTTTGCCTCCCAAGGCATCGATATACTCAGCCGTCCACCAATCGGTGGGGTGGAAAAGGAGTCCACGTCGTGCGGGACCACAGGATCGTTCTTGGATGTTTCATCGCGCTGTATCTCACGGCGACCTCCGCGTGTTCAAAGAGCGTCGCTACTTCAACTGTCGATGTATCAAGCAGGGTCATCATCGAGCATGCCGCACTGCCGGATCGGTATTCCGAACCGTTGCCATCCTCAATTCAAGGGATGAAGACTTGGGCCAGGCACGACGCGACGCTTCCACCCGTCGATCATGTGATCGATCTCCTTCTGCAGGGCGAGCCTGACATGCTCGCTGCGATCAAGCGTTCGGCGGCAGGCGTGGCGGCTGACCAGGCCAATGGCTGGGCCAGGGCCTGGTGGGAATTGACGGCGTTCAAAACAGGATCACCCGCCTACTGCAACACCGTGCGCCCGGTGATGGATGGACAACACACGCCACTGCGCGATGCCTTGGCAGGCGTGTATGCGGCTACCTGCCACGCCCCCCAGGACATCGCCCATGTACTGCGTTCCGACACGCCCTACTGGGCGGTGATCGAAAGCTATCAATCAGGGTTTTCCAACTATCCAGCCCCCACGGAGCTCCAGCCGCTGATAGTGGCGGCACGTCGTGCGTCCGATGCAGGCGACGCCGGAGAAGTGCGGCAGGCCATGTGGGCACTGGCCGATCGCCCGGAACCCGAGGCCTGGGCCAGCCTGCGCGCCATGCATGCCCAAATGACGGACCGCGACCAAGCCGACCAGATTGCGATGGCGTTCCTCCGTACAGGCGCGCCCGAGTTGCACGCTGTTGCCTCGCGGACATGCACCACCATGAAGCGGCCACATCTGATGTGCGCTTCCGGCCCCCGTCCGGCGGAGGCAGGTGCAGAACCTGCGCCTGTGCTGAAGGATTCCACCGCCGCTATTGACTCCATGCGAAATCGGCTTGAGCAACTTGGCTTTCCGCTCACACAGGGTGCGGAACTTGAGCCGCCTACCAGTGCGGATCCAGAAGTCATTCTGATGGCGGCCGGCCGGATCCATGGTTTTGACGCCGAAACCGATCAGTTCCCGAACGCTCACGACTCCGTATTGCGCGCACTTGCGCAACTGGTGCAATCCGCACTGACAGGTGCCGTGTTCGAAGAGGAATTCCCGGAAGACGAGACCGGCCCCTACCGCCTTGTTGCCTATCTCGACGGGAAGCGCTACCAGACCGCCGCCCTCAATCTGGGGGACTGGTACGACGTCGAGGCGATGCTGCGTCTGCTCAATGCCATGCTGGAAGACAAGGGCCGGGTTGAACGCCTTGCCTCCCTGCACACCGGCGACCAGACCGCGTGGATCGTCGGTGCCCCGCAGCCTGCCATCGAAGGTGCGTTCAGCGCTGGCTTGCTGCGCCCGGGCGATGCCCGCAGCGCGGAAAGAAGCGGCAAGGCATTCGAGGACACAGTGCGCGAGCAGTTGGGCAGGTAAGCCTCACGATGGCGCGCTGGTTTGCATCGGCGACGCGGCCTGCGCGCTTGCCGGCTGTCATGTCCGTTTCATCGGCCACACGCCGCTCCGGGAACTACCGGGAGGGCGGCGAAAGAGCCCCGCGAGCGGGTCAAACGGCATCTCCCAGCCCAGCTGAATAGGCTGCAGGAACCATCTTCACGACGCCGTATCACCTGCCCGTTTGCACAGCAGTATCGTCGCGTCCATCCGCCCCGGAGAAGCCGCAATGGACCGTCGCCTGCTGTTGCCGCTGCTGTCCTCAGCCTTGGTTCTGCCCCTGCTTGGAGGCTGTGATTCCGCCAGGAACGCCGGTAGCGAAAACGATACGGCGATGCGTTCCACCGCCACCGTGCCCTTGTTCGACACCTTCGGCGATCTGCACCGCGATATCGCCACCCCGGTGCCTGCGGCGCAGCGCTATTTCGATCAAGGCTTGCGCCTGACCTACGGTTTCAACCACGAAGCAGCCGGACGCGCCTTTGCCGAAGCCGCGCGCCTGGATCCGCAATGTGCGATATGCGTGTGGGGCCAAGCCTTGGTGCTGGGGCCGAACATCAACCTGCCGATGGATCCGTCCCTGGCCAAGGACGCCACTGCACTCGCCGCCAAGGCTGGCAGCCTGGCCAGCCATGCCACGCCTGCCGACCGCGCATTGATCCAGGCACTGCAGGTGCGCTACGCGGATCCAGCTCCCGACGACCGCAAACCGCTGGACCAGCGATACGCCGAAGCGATGGCTGCGGTGGTTGCACAGTTCCCCGATGACGACGATGCAGCAACCTTGTATGCCGAAGCACTGATGAATCTCTCGCCCTGGGCGTATTGGCAAGCGGACGGTACGCCTGCCCAGTTCACGCCGACACTTGTCGGTGAGCTGGAACGCGTGCTGGCGCGCAGCCCTCGCCATATCGGCGCAATGCACTACTACATCCACGCCATCGAGGCCTCGCCCGAACCGCAACGTGCCGAGCCGCAGGCCGACGCGCTTGCCGCGCTGGCACCGGGCTCCGGCCACCTGGTGCATATGCCGGCGCACATCTACATCCGCGTTGGCCGCTATCACGACGCCACACTGACCAACCTGGCGGCAACCACGGCCGACAAGGACTTCCTGGCGGTATGCCGTGGCAGCAACGGTGTCTATCCACTCGGTTACGTGCCGCACAACTGGCACTTCGCCACGATGACCACCGGCCTCACCGGCTCGCGCACGCTGGCCATGCAGGCCGCCCGTCAAACCGCCGACCGCGCCGACCGTGCGGCGATGGGCGCAGCGCCCCTGCAGTTCATGCAGCAATTTGTGGTGGCACCCACGCTTACCCAGGTCCGCTTTGGCGACTGGGATGCCATCCTCGGCGATACCAGTACGCCACCGGAACTGCCCTACCCGGCTGCCATCCGGCACTTCGCGCGCGGCATGGCACATGCACGCAAAGGTGCGTTGGCTGAGGCCACGCGCGAAGCCGATGCACTGCATGTGATTGCCATGGACCCCGCCATGGCACAGGTCAGCTTTTTCGACATCAACCATGCCGACGGCGTGCTGAAAGTGGCCGACGCACTGCTGCGTGGCGAGGTGCTGCGTGCGCAGGGCAAACATCCCCAGGCCATCGCAGCCTTGCGCGAGGCTGCTGCGGCCGAGGATGGGCTTGCCTACAACGAACCGGCCGACTGGCCATTGCCCGTGCGCCCCTATCTGGGCGCCGCGCTGCTTGATGCCGGTGATGCGGAAGGTGCGGTGGAAGCATTCGCACAGGATCTGAAGACCTATCCACTCAATGGCTGGTCGTTGTATGGCCTGGCGCAGGCACAGCAGACCCTGGGCCAGACGGAAGCAGCGACAGAAACCTCACGCCAGCAGACAAAAGCCTGGCAATGGGCCGATATGCCGCTGACGGCGGCGCGGTATTGATCACCAACGGGCATCCGCATGCCATCGAAATCGGAGGACAGTACGTCGGACAACAACGAGTTCACCGGAACTTCGGTGCCCTGCCAAACCTTTGGCAGCAAACCGACGATGGCCACGCGGCATCGTGAGCATGCGACCAAGGCGAATCCACAGTGCTGCGTACCGGCAGCGGTCAGTGTGAGCAGTGCCCGTGGAAGAACAAACCGCTTTCAGCTACTTCTGCAATCAGCGTCAAACACGCATGGGCATATCCAAGGCACTGGCCGCATACGTTGTTGAACGGTGCCAATGGAATTGCCACCGTTGCAGTTTGCCGGCGCGACAGCTGCTCAACCCGACGCTTCTCCCAGCATCCGCTGCAACATTGCCGCCAGCACCTTGACCTCCGGGTCGGCGGTGGGACGGTGCAGCAACACCAGCTCGATGCTGTCGATGAGCGGCAGGCCGCTTTCCGGGCCCAGCACCACATGCGCTGCGGTCACCGCGCGGGCGGGCAGCAGGCTGATGCCCAGACCATCGCCCACTGCGGCCTGGATGCCGCCCAGGCTTGAGCTGGTGAAGGTGATGCGCCAACGCCGGCCCAATGCCTCGATGGCATCAATCATGTCTTCGCGGTATAGCCCGCGCGGCGGGAACGCCACCAACGGCACCGGCTCGTTGCCGAATGCCGGGCTGGCGGCGCCATCAATCCAGCACATCGGTTCGGGCCAGCACGCCACGCCTTCGCGGCTGCCGCGGCGCTGCTTGACCAGCACCAGGTCCAACTCGCCACGGTCATAGCCTTCGCCCAGGGCACGGCTCAGCCCGCTGCTGACTTCCAGCTTCACGTGCGGATGATCGCGGCTGAACTCGGCCAGCAGGCGCGTGGTGCGGCCGGCAGCGAAATCCTCCGGCACGCCAAAGCGCAGGGTGATGGGCGCACCGCCGCTCGACAACGCTTCGGCCAGTTCCTCGTTCAGGGCCAACATCCGCCGCGCGTAGCCCAGCACGGTCTCGCCGATGTCGGTTGGGCGCACGTCACGCACGCCCCGGTCCAGCAGCCGGTGCCCGGCCAGGTCCTCCAGCCGCCGCAGCTTCTGGCTGATGGTGGACTGGGTGGAATGCAGGCGCGTGGCGGCGACGGTGAAACTGCCGCAATCGGCCACGGTCACCAGCGCGCGCAGCAGGTCGAGGTCGAATGCCGCTCTATTTGATTTCGGAATGTCACCCATCTGCATATTTAATTTCTGGATGGAGCAGCCGACTTGTAGCATCGGCGCATGGTCGGCGTAAACGCCCGTGCCGCCGCGTCCGGCAGGCTGCGCAGGCCGTCATGCAACCGGAGAACCCCATGGCAGCCCGACATTGGATCACCACACATGCCCTGGCTGCGATGCTCGCCTCCTGCGCGCCAGGCGCCGATGCCGGGCCGCAGGGCCGGCAGTTGCACCACGCCGCCAGCACCGGCGAGGTTGCCGATGTCCAGCGCCTGCTGGCCGCCGGCGCGGACCTTGAGGCACGCGATGACCAGGGCCGAACCCCGGTGCTTGCCGCCGTGCGCGAGCGCCAGACCGCCACCGCGCTGGCCCTGATCGACGCCGGTGCCAACGTCAACGCCAAGGACGCCATCAACGACAGCGCCTACCTGCTGGCCGGGGCCAGCGGTCAGCTGGAAATCCTGCGCGCCACCCTGCAACACGGCGCCGACCTGCGCAGCACCAATCGCTACGGTGGCACCGCGCTGATTCCAGCAGCCGAGCGCGGGCATGTGGACGTGGTCCGCACCCTGATCGAGGCCGGCGTGGCCGTGGATCACGTCAACAACCTGGGCTGGACCGCCCTGCTGGAGGCCATCATCCTCGGCGATGGCGGCGCGCCGCATGTCGCCATCGTGCAACAGCTGATCGCCGCCGGCGCCGATGTAAACCTGGCCGATGGCGATGGCATCACCCCACTTCAGCACGCCCGCCAACGCAGGCAGGCCGAAAACATCCGCCTGCTGCTTGCCGCCAACGCACGCTGAGCACACGCACTTCAACCGCACCCGCCGTACAACACAGGTAACGCTTGCATGAAAACCCCGTTGTCCCTTGCCCTGTCCGCCCTGCTCGCTGCAGCGGCGCCTGCCGTCGCTGCCGAGTCCAACGCCGACGTGCTGATCCGCCATGCCACCGTCGTCGATGTCGAACACGGCAGCACCCGCGCCGGGCAGACGGTGGTAATCCGCGGCAACGACATCGTCGCCGTGGGTGACGACCAGGCCCTCGCCCGCCAGTGGCGCGCCGCCAAAAACATCGACGCGAAGAACCGCTACCTGATCCCCGGCCTGTGGGACATGCACGTGCATTTCGGCGGCGGCCCGGCGTTGATCGAAGAGAACAAGGCGCTGCTGCCGCTGTATGTGGCGCATGGCATCACCACCGTGCGCGATGCCTCCGGCGACCTCGCCGAGCAGGTGCTGTCATGGCGCGGGCAGATCGCCAGCGGCCAGTTGTTCGGGCCACAGCTGTTCACCTCCGGCGCCAAGATCGAAGGCCTCAAGCCGGTGTGGAAAGGCACCATTGAAGCGGGCGACGAGGCCGGCGTGAATGCCGCGCTGGACCGCGAGCAGCGCGACCAGGTGGATTTCGTCAAGATCACCGACAGCACGCTGAAGCCGGAGCTGTTCCTCTATGCGCTGGCTGAAGCCAAGCGACGCGGCCTGCGCACGTCCGGGCACATCCCGATGGCGCTGACCGTAGGCCAGGCCGTGGATGCCGGCATCAGCTCCATCGAGCACCTGGACTACGCCTACAAGGCCGGCGTGAAGGACGAGGCCACGATTGCCGCCGACTTCGCTGCCGGCCGCATTGACCGCGCCGAAGCCAACCGTCGCCTGCATGCCGGCTTTGACCGCGACACCGCGATGGCGGCCTACCGCCGCTTTGCCGAGCTCGGCGTGGCGGTAACGCCCACGCTGGACGGCGGCCGCATCATCGACTTCCTCGATGTCGAGCCGCGCGACAACGACGCTTACCTGGCCTACATCGGCCCGGGCCTGCGCAAGACCTACGAATGGCGCGTGGAGCGCGCGGCCAAGGCCACGCCGGAACAGATCCAGGCACGCCACGCGCGTTACGCCGAAGTCGCCGCCGTGTTGCCGATGCTGCAGGAAGCCGGTGTAAACATCATGGCCGGCACCGATGCGGGCTTTCTCAATTCGTACAACTATCCCGGCATCGGCCTGCACAACGAACTGAAGCTGTACGTGCGCGAAGGCCTCACCGCGCCGCAGGCATTGCTCGCCGCCACCCGCGCCGGCCCGGCATGGTTCGGCAAGCTCGACCGCTACGGTTCGGTGGAAGTGGGCAAGGCCGCCGACCTGGTGCTGCTGGAGCGCAACCCGCTGCAGGACATCGACGCTACCCGCACCATCAACACCGTGATCCTGCGTGGGCAGGTGCATGACCGCGCGGCACTGGACGCGATGCTCGACACTGCCAGGACGCAGGTTGCGGCCTGGAACCAGGAAGCCGCAGCGAAATAATTTCTGCGTTTCAGTGGTGCCTGACGCGTGGCCGATCACTCCGCTGATCGGCCACGTTTCCATGCAGTGATGGCCGAAGCCAGCGTACCCATCCGTCATCCGGACGCGTCATCATGGCAGGCCGCAAGGCTCCGGCATTCGCCGTGAAGCCTTGGCCCCTGCGCACCACCACTCCACGGAACGCCATGCACAACAAGGTCATCGATACCGTACTCGCCGCACAGCCCGAACTCACCGCACACCGCGATTACCTGCAGCGCATCGCCCGCCCCAGCGTGGTCATCCGCATCGACGCGCAGGGCCCAGACGGCCACCAGAGCCGGTTCGGTGGCAATCCGCTGGTGGCCCCTGGCTTTGAATGGCCGCGCCATGACATTGGTGAGTACGTTTTCCTGGGTCATATCGACTTTGCCGGGATCATCGACCGCCCCGCATCACTCCCGGACGAAGGCATCCTCTCGCTGTTCCATGCCCAGGATGAAGAGGGCGAAGTGTTCTGGGGCGATGACGGCTACATTCTCGGCTTCTACTGGCCCGACCCCAGCGTGCTGGTGCCGATGGCATCACCACATGGCAAGCCTGCGCCCGCAAAGCGCATCCACCTGCAGGGCAGTGCCGATCTGCCACGTCATCGCGAGCTGCGCAGCGACTGGCCGTTCGATGTTGACCTGCTCGAAGCTGTCGGCCAAGCGCTGCCCGACGACTACCTGCTCGGCCATCCCTCGCACTACTCGCTCGGCTACGACCCCACGCCCGGTGACGGCTGGTGCCCGCTGCTCACCGTGCACTCGCACGATGCCTTCGACTGGTGTTGGCACGACGGCGACAAGCTGATGGTTTTCATCGAAAACAATCGCCTCGCCGCGCGTGATTTCAGCCACCTGAAATCAGATGCAGGATGAGCACGACCGGCCGCCATTACCTTGGATGAAGCAATGCAGTTCCCTGAGTTTTCCACTGCACTGGCGGCCCTGTACGCCGCCAACGAGCAATCACTTCAGCTGCAGCCGGCGGCCAGCGCCGCCGACATCGCACTGGCCGAAGCCGAACTGGGCTTTGCGATCTGCCCGGCACTCAAGGCCGCGTGGCAGGTCGCCAATGGCGGTAGCGCCTGGCAGACCGTCTTCGCCCGCAGCGGTTACCTCACCGGCTATGAATTCCTGTCGCTGGATGCGGCAATGAAGCAATGGCGCGGCATGCGTCAACGTGCCCCGCGCTATGCCGGCTACGAACAGCCACACCCGCGTGATTCGCGGCTGCTGGATGGCTGGTTCCAGGCGGGCTGGCTGCCGTTTGCCGGCTTCTCCGCACCCACCATGCTGCTGGTGCTGGACCACACGCCCTCGGCGCACGGCAAGGCCGGGCAGATCATCGCCTTCACCCATGATGCCGATGCAATGGACTACGTCTGCGCGGATTTCCCCACGCTGCTGCGGGAATCCCTTGCACAGATCGAAGCCGAGCCCGAGGACCTGCTGCTCGAATGAGGCAGACGACAGTGGGCATGTGACGCCGCCGCAGCGGCCACTCTCTGCTCGATGCGCCCAGCCAGGATGCCAACCCACGCATGCCCGGCAGGCGATTTCACCCAGCGTGGCGAACAGGGTGACTGTTCGCCATTGCCGTCAGCATGGCCAAAACGCACACGCCTTAGGCGTCACTGCGCGGGGCAATCAACGCATCATCCAGCGCCGCCGCACGCTGCCATGCTTCACGCGCCCGCAGGCGCTGACCGTAGATGGTGAAGGCATCGCGCTCGGGCAAGGTCTTGAACAGCAGGCCCCACAACACCTGGCTGCCGACATACACATCGGCTGCACTGAAGTGCTCGCCCAGCAGCCACGGCGAGGCACCGGAAACCGCGGTTTCCAGCGTATCAACCATCTGCTCGAAGCTGCCGTATCCCACCATTCCGGCCTTCTCCGGCGGTGCCAGCAAACCCAGCGCCTTGGCACTGACCGCCGCTTCCACCGGGCCGGCAGCGAAGAACAGCCAACGGAAATAACTGCCGCGTCGCGGGTCATCCAAGGCCGGCGCAAGCCGCGCTGCGGGAAACGCATCCGCCAGATAACTGCAGATGGCCGCCCCTTCGGTCACCACCGTGCCGCGATGGACGATGGCCGGCACCTTGCCCATCGGGTTGATGGCCAGGTATTCCGGCGACTTCATGCTTTCGCCGTAACCCCGCACTTCGGTGCGGTACGGCTGGCCGATCTCCTCCAGCATCCAGCGCACGATGCGGCCGCGCGATTGCGGGTGGGTGTAGAAAACAATCTCCTCGACAGGACTGGCCATGCGTGCGACTCCGCGGGTGGAGCGCGCAGTCTATAACCGCCGGGGTGGCAGCCGTCAGCGCTGCTGGTAGGCGTAGACCACACTGGAAGGTTGCGGCCGCGCCAGCTCCTGCCCGGCCACGGCGATCACCGGCAGTGCATAGCCACGCGAGGTGGCCAAGCCGCTACCGGCAAAGCGGTCCTGGAAGGCGGCCTGGGTCTGCGGGTAGTCGATGTTGTGGAAGCGCATCGGCACGCCGGCCTGCTCCAGTTCGGACAGCATGCGGCGGGTATACGAGCAGCCGGGCCGGCCATAGACATCAATCACATCGCGGTCCGGCAGCACCCGTGCAGCAGCCACGGCCTGTTCCTGCTGCCTGGCTGCGTCATGGCGCTTGTACACATGCACCGCGCCGCCGGCCACGCCCAGCAGCAACAGCAACCCGAAAGTTCGATTCATTGCGCGTCCTTGCACACCGTGTCTGGCGGCGACGCTAACACGGCCCGGCGAAATGCCTCAAGCACGCCACCGGGCTGCGTGGATCAGTAGGCGAACTCGCCGAACAACTCGTCCACATTGCCGTTCCAGCGGCCATGGAACAGCTCCAGCTTGCGCTCGGCGGCGGTCTTGCCGGAATCGACAATCTCCTGCAGCACGTCGAGGAAGCGGGTTTCGTCCTGCCCATCGCCGTTGAGCGCGGCACGACGGCGCAGGCCATCGCGTGAGATCTCCAGCGCGCGCGCGGCCAGCTCACGCACCGTGCCGTTGCGGAACGGCAGGTTCATCGCCTGCCTGGGCACGCCGTCGCGCAGCACGTTGCGCTCGACCAGGCTGAAGTCCTTGACCAGATCCCACGCTGCATCCAGCGCGGTCTGGTCGTACAACAAGCCCACCCAGAACGCCGGCAGCGCGCAGATGCGGCTCCACGGGCCGCTGTCGGCACCGCGCATTTCCAGGTACTTCTTCAGGCGCACTTCCGGGAAGGCGGTGGTCATGTGATCGGACCAGTCACGCAAGGTGGGCATCGCACCCGGCAGCACCGGCAGCTTGCCCTGCATGAAGTCGCGGAAGCTCTGCCCGCTGGCGTCGTGGTAGATGCCGTCGCGGTAGGAGAAATACATCGGCACGTCGAGCAGGTAGTCCACGTAGCGCTCGTAACCAAAGCCATCCTCGAACACGAAATCGAGCATGCCGGTGCGGTCGGCGTCGGTATCGGTCCAGATGTGCGAACGGTAGCTCAGGTAGCCGTTGGGCTTGCCTTCGGTGAACGGCGAATCGGCGAACAACGCGGTGGCAATCGGCTGCAATGCCAACGACACGCGGAATTTCTTCACCATGTCCGCCTCGGAGGCGTAGTCCAGGTTGACCTGCACCGTGCAGGTGCGGGTCATCATGTCCAGGCCGAGCGAGCCGACCTTGGGCATGTAGCTTTTCATGATCTGGTAGCGGCCCTTGGGCATCCACGGCATTTCATCGCGGCGCCACTTGGGCTGGAAGCCCATGCCCAGGAAACCCAGCTGCAGTTCGCCGGCCACCTGCGCCACTTCATTGAGATGCGTGCCGGTTTCCACGCAGGTCTGGTGGATGGTCTCCAGCGCCGCGCCGGACAACTCCAGCTGCCCGGCCGGCTCCAGCGACACCGAGGCGTTGTCGCGCAGCAGCGCAATGGTGCGGCCGTTTTCCAGCACCGGCTCCCAGCCGAAACGGGTCAACCCGGTGAGCAGCGCTTCAATGCCGCGCTCACCGTCAAAGGTGGGCGGGCGCAGGTCATCCAGGCGAAACCCGAACTTCTCGTGCTCGGTGCCGATCCGCCATTGCGACTTGGGCTTTTCGCCCGAGGCAATGTTCTGGACCAACTGGTCGCGGTCAGTGATGGGGGTATCGGCGACGTGGCTGGGGCTCGACAAGGGCAGGCTCGCTGGATGCTGGTCAGGGCGGGAAGGTGGGGGCCAACCCCCGCCATCGCAAGGGCGCACTATATCGCGGCGCACATTGCCATCATGTCACCGTGGCGGATTTCAGCATCCCACCGGCGTTGGCTTGACGTGCCTTCCCCCGCAAATGCGACTGCACCTGCGAGTCATTCCGCCTGCAACCGGCGCCCCGTCCTAAACTGCGCGCATGAGCCGATCACAACATCCGGAAGTGCACCGCTCCGACCGCGTTGGCTGGTTGCGCGCCGCCGTACTGGGCGCCAATGACGGCATCGTCTCCGTCGCCGGCCTGGTGGTGGGCATCGCCGCCAGCGGTGCTTCAGCCTCCACGGTGCTGGCCACCGGCGTGGCCGGCACGGTTGCCGGCGCCATGTCGATGGCCGCCGGTGAATATGTGTCCGTGCAATCCCAGGCCGATGCCGAACACGCGGACCTGGCGGTGGAACGCCGCGAACTGCACGAAGACCCGCACAGTGAGCTGGAGGAACTCACCTCCATCTATCGTCATCGCGGCCTTTCGCCGGAGCTGGCACGCCAGGTCGCCGAACAGCTCACCGCACATGATGCCCTGGCCGCACACGCGCGCGACGAACTGGGCATCACCGAGGAATTGCGCGCCCGCCCGTTGCAGGCCGCCGCCGCATCCGCCACCGCCTTCATCGCAGGTGCCGCCCTGCCGGTGCTGACGGCCCTGTTTGCCCCGCACGCATATGTCGCGCAGATCACCACCGCCTCCACCCTCATCGGCTTGTGCATCACCGGCGCGCTCGCCGCATACGCGGGTGGCGCCGCCCCGCTGCGTGGCGCGCTGCGGGTGATGTTCTGGGGCGCGCTGGCGATGGGCGCGGCCGCGAGCATCGGCCAACTGCTCGGCGTCGCGTTGTAAACCACAGGCCGAGCTTGGCCTGGCACTAAGGAGGCGGCTCTCCCCCTCCCCAACCCTCCCCTTCGCGGTGCGAAAGGGAGGGAGCAGGAGCAGGCGCCGGTCAATCTTCCAGGAAGCAGGAACCACCCTCCCTTTCGCAC
>NZ_JBRRDL010000048.1:0-23585 GCF_056759635.1 Stenotrophomonas sp. STEN056 | reverse complement strand
AGCGGCTTCAGCCGCGAAACAAGCAACACTCCCGATACCGGACGCGGCTGCAATTACGGATACGCTGGCGACCTTCCACGTCGATGGTTTCGCGGCTGAAGCCGCTCCTACACACGACCAGGCCACTGGCTCAACGCTTGGAATCGCGCAGTGCCTGCTGTTCAACCAGGGTGAGCGCAACGTTGTCGCGCAGGTAGGCCGGCTGCACCAGTTCCGGGGCGATGCCCTCGCCGCGCAGCATGGCCGGCACGGCAATCTTCAATACATCCGATGCGCAGGGCAGCGCCTGTGCATCCAGCGAGGCCAGCTGTGACTGGAAGCGCGTTGCAAGCACGCCTTCCATGGCGCCGAAGCCGGTGCCTACACCGGCCCAGCCGGATTGACCGGCGGGCAACTCAACCGCATCCGGGGCAATAACGGCTTCATTGCCCTGCAGCTGCAGGGCACCTTCGCCATCACGCACGAAACGCGCGATATAGATTTCGCCCATGCGCGCGTCGATGCTGGCCAGCACCTGCGCTGCAGCTTGCGGCGCGCGCATTGCCAACGCCTGCAGCGTGGATACCGGCAACAACGGGCGGTCCAGCGCCAGTGCGATGCCCTGCGCGATGGCGATGGCCAGGCGCACGCCGGTGAAAGCGCCGGGGCCGCGACTCAAGGCAATGCCATCGAGTTGACTGCGGCTGATGCCGGCTTCGGCCAACAATTGCTCGGCCCACGGCAGGCTCAGTTCGGCATGCCGGCGTGGCGCAACCTCGAAACGCTCCAGCACCTGCCCATCGACATGCAGGGCAACGGAACAGGCTTCGGTGGCGGTTTCAAAGGCAAGCAGCTTCATGGCAGGACAGTCACGACAGGAAAAAAGGCGGTGCGGCGGAATCCGCGTCGGCAGGCAATGCGTCGGCCTGATCGGCCGTGGCAGCGTGCTCCGGCGCCCATTGTCGCGCAAAGAAGGCCTGCACATCGGCCAACTCGCGGGTGCGGCGGAACGGCGGCAGCGAATCCAGGAACACGCGGCCATAGCCTTTGCTCAGCAAACGTGGGTCGCACAGCACCAGCACGCCACGGTCGGTTTCGCTGCGGATCAGCCGGCCGACGCCCTGCTTCAGCGCGATCACCGCCTGCGGCAATTGTTCGTCACGGAACGGATTGCCGCCGTCGCGGCGAATGGCGTCCAGCCGCGCTTCAAACACCGGGTCATCCGGCGCGGCAAACGGCAGTTTGTCGATGACTACCACGCTCAGTGCGTCGCCGACCACGTCCACGCCTTCACGGAAACTAGCCGAACCCAGCAACACGCCATTGCCGGAGTCGCGAAAACGTTGCAGCAAGCTGGCGCGCGGCGCCTCGCCCTGTACGAACAGCGGCCACGGGCCGCCGCGCAGCGCCTCGGCCGCCTCACGCAGTGCGCGGTGCGAGGCAAACAGCAGGAACGCGCGCCCTTGCGAGGCGTCCAGCACCGGCGTCAGCGCGGCGATCAAAGCGGTGCCGAAACCGCGCGCAGCCGGATCGGGCAAATGCTGCGGCAGATAGCACAGCGCCTGTTGTTGCCAATCGAACGGGCTGGGCTGGATCAGCGTATTGGGGTCATCCAATCCCAGCCGCGTGGCCAAGTGGCTGAATTCCCCACCGACGGTCAAGGTGGCCGAGGTGAACACCCACGCCGCCATGGAACGTTCCCGGTGCTCACGCAACGGGCCGGACACATCCATCGGCGTGCGCTGGCAGCGGAAGCCGCGCGGCGTGAGTTCGTACCAGAGCACATCGTTGTTGGGGCTGGAAACGGGGAACAGGGAATCGGGAAGGGCGGCGTCTGGCTCCATCGCCAGCAACGGCGGCGCGGCAGCGGACGGCGCGTCGTCGATATCCCATTGATCGACCGCAGCGTCGCCGCCTTCATCCAGCCACCGCGACAGCCGCGCCACGCCTTCCAGCGCACGCGCATGGCAGGCATCCAGGCCGGGCGAGGCTTCGCGCAGCAGCGCCAGGGCATCGCGCAGTTGCGCCAGTGCCGCAGCCACTGCATCAAACCCCTCGGCCACTTGCGGCACCGCCAACGCACGCCAGCGGGTGCCGCGCTGCGGCAGCTTTTCCATTGCATCGCGCAGTTCGCGCAATGCCAGTTCCAGCGTGGCAACCGGCTGCTGCAACGTGGCCTGCGCACCGGCAACGCTGCGGCATTCGGCCAGGCAATCGCGCGCAAGCTCCTGCCAGGGGCGCATGCCAAAACCTTCGCCGAAGAAATTCGCCGCCAGTTCGGGCAGCTGATGCGCCTCATCGATGATGAAGGTCTGCGCGCCCGGCAATATCTCGCCGAAACCTTCCTGCTTGAGTGCCAGGTCGGCCAATAGCAGATGGTGATTGACCACCACCAGATCGGCCTCTTGCGCACGCTGCCGCGCACGCACCACGAAGCAGTCGTCCCAGAACGGGCAGTCGGTGCCCAGGCAGTTGTCCACGGTCGAGGTGACCGTCGGCAACAGCGGCGAGTCGTCGGCCAGGCCATCGAGTTCGGCGACATCGCCGTACTGGGTGCGACCGGACCAGGTGACGATGCGCTGGAACTGCGCCACCTGTTCGGTGCTGGTGAAACGCGGCTCGCCACGCGCCTGATCCAGGCGGTAGCGGCACAGGTAATTGGAGCGCCCCTTCAACAACGCGGCACGATGGCCCACGCCAAGCGCGGCGCGCACGCGCGGCAAGTCACGGTGATACAGCTGGTCCTGCAGCGCGCGGGTGCCGGTGGAGACTATCGTCTTCAACCCCGACAGCAGCGCCGGCACCAGGTAGGCAAAGGTCTTGCCGGTGCCGGTGCCGGCTTCGGCGAGCAGCACATCGCGCTGCTGGAAGGCCTCGGCAATGGCGCCGGTCAGGCGCAACTGCGCCGGACGCGGCACGAACGCATCCAGCGCGCGGGCAAGCGCCCCACCTTCACTCAGTGCTTCACAACTGGCGGTGGCTAGCGAGGACATGGTGTTGGTGCGGTGATTGGGGAATCGGGATTGGGGATTGGCGAGCGGCCTTCCAGGAACCGTCACCAGCCCTGCAACTGCATGGAGTTGCAGGTCGTGGCGGCAGGCCTTCCATTGCGGCTTGCCAATCCCCAATCCCACCGCCCCAATCCCTGCTCGATCAGAACCGCTTGATCCCCGGCACGGTGCAGCCTTCGATCTGTGCGTGTGCCGAGATGGCGTTTTCCTTTTCGGCACGGGCCAGGCGCGACTGCTCGATGGTGGCCCAATGGCGGCGGCACAGCGGGCCGGTCCGCGAGCCCAGGTCCACGGCCTTCTTCGCCAGCGCCTCCGCACGCGGCCAGTCGGCCTGCAGCAATGCCACTTCGGCACGCTCCTGCAGGATGCTGGGGTCGTTGTCGACCAGCAGCAAGGCCTGGTTCAAGGCATCAGCGGCGCCGTTGAGATCACCGGCCTTGCGCATGGCAATGGCCGAGGCATGCAGGTCATCCACCTGCGCATCGCGCAGCGGCTGCACCGACAACTCGGTGTCATCGACGCCGGCGATGGCTTCAACGGCCGCCAGGCGCTGCGCCGGCGTGGTGCTGTCCACCGGCTTTGGCGTGACCGGCGGTGCGCTGACACAGGCGCTGAGCAGCAGGCCGGCAGTGCTGGCTGCCAGCGCGGAACGGATCAGGGAAATGTTGTTCATGGCTTGCATTATTGCGCAGGTGTTTCTGAAGCTGGGGTGGCTGCCGGTTCAGCCGGCTTCGGCTCCAGGCCAAACCAGCTGCGCCAGCCGCCGCCCTGTTGAGCGCCCGCCTCGCCTTCGCCCGGCGCAGCCTCCGACGGCATCGTGCAGGGCAGGTATTGCGGGGCAAAACCCACCACGAACGGGAAGCGACGCGCGCCAGGGCAGCCTTCATCGGTGGCGTTGCTGCCGGCGGCTTCGACGTACTGCCAGTCCAGCCCCTTGTTGTTCACCTGCAGCGGCTTGCTCGGCAGGTTGCGGAAGATGCCCGACCACACCCGCATGGAGCCGGTGGAACCGAACAGGCCGGTCTGCTCGTTCTGGTCGTTGCCCATCCAGATCACCGCCAGATGGTCCCCGGTGTAGCCGGCGTACCAGCTGTCGCGGCCGTCATTGGAGGTGCCGGTCTTGCCTGCCGCCTGCAAGCGCGACAGGCCATCGGCATTGAGCCGCGCGGCGGTGCCGCTGGACACCACCTGCTGCAGCGCGACGCTGATCAGGTTGGCGGCGATGGAATCGCCTTCCTGCGCCGGTGCCGGGTTCTTGTCGTAGCGCTTGAGCAGCTTGCCCTGTGCATCAACCACGCCACGCACCGCATGCAGCGGCTGGATCTCGCCGCCGGAAGCCAGGAACTGATACAGCTGCGCCATGCCATACGGGCTCTGGTCGGTCGCCCCCAGAATCACCGAGGGATTGGAATCGGCCTTGAGCCCGGCCAGCACATTGATCAGCTGGGTCAGCCGCTCCGGCCCGACCTGCATGCCCACCCGCACCGTGGCCTGGTTGTACGAGCGCGCCAGCGCGTCGATCAACCGCACCGTGCCGTGGCTGCGGTTGTCGGCATTGCCCGGCGTCCAGTTGCGGCCGCGGCTCAGTTTGACCGTGACCGGCGAGTCATCCACCCAGCTGGCCAGCGAGAAGCGATCCGGCTGGGCAAGCGCCAGCAGATACACGAACGGCTTGAGCAGCGAGCCCACCGGACGCTGCGCTTCGATGGCGCGGTTGAAGCCCGGTTCGGCCACGTCGCGGCTGCCAACCACCGCCAGCACGTCACCGTTGTGGACGTCGGTCACCACCAGGCCGGTCTGCAGCTCGGGCCGGCGCTTGTTCTCCAGCGACTTGATGGTGTGCGCCACCGCGCCTTCGGCATACGCCTGGGCCGACGGCGACATCCCGGTGAAGACATTCAGGCCTGCGCCCTGCAGCGCGCTTTCCGGGTAGTCATTGCCAAGCTGGCGGCGCACCAGGTCGATATAGGCCGGGAAGCGGTTGGCCGCAGCCAGCCCGGCGGTCTTGGATACGCCCAGCGGTGCCTTCAGTGCGCGCTGGTACTCGGCCTCGTCGATGAGGTTGCTTTCGAGCAGCTTGCCGAGGACGAAATTGCGGCGGTCCAGCGCCCGCTCCGGATTACGGCGCGGGTCGTAGTGCGACGGGCCCTTCACCAGCCCGATCAGCAGCGCCACCTGTTCGGTGGTCAGCGCATTGAGGTCGCGCCCGAACCAGAACTCAGCCGCCGAGGACACGCCGTGGATGGCTTGGCCGCCGCGCTGCCCCAGGTAAACCTGGTTCAGGTAGGCCTCCAGAATGGTGGTCTTGTCGTAGCGCGCTTCCATGATCAGCGCGTACAACACCTCGTTGAATTTGCGGGTGAGGGTCTGTTCCTTGCCGATGCCGAGCAGGCCACTGCGGGCCAGCTGCTGGGTCAGCGTACTGGCGCCCTGCCGGGTCTGCCCGCCACTGCGCACCGCCACCCACACCGCGCGTGCGATGCCACTGAGGTCAATACCGTGGTGGCGCGCGAAGTCCTTGTCCTCCACCGCCTGCAGGCCGGTGACCAGCAGCTCCGGCGTTTCGGTGACCCGCACCAGGCGGCGCTCTTCCTGCTTCTGCCCGTACAGCGTGGCGATACGTGCCGGGTCCAGCCGCGCGGCCTTGATCGCCTTGCTGCTGCCGGCTTCGCGCACCGATGCGACCTGCCCGTCAGACACCGCGGCGACGACCTGACGGGGTGCCACACGGCCGTCCACATCGTTGTAACCACGGCTGGAAATGGTGAGCGTGCCGCCCTGCACCTTGTAGGTGCCCGGGCTGCTGCCGGTGCCATCGTCGCGATACCCCGACGCGGCCAGCTCGGTCTTGAGCGTGGCCACGTTCATCGCCACGCCGGGGCTGAGCACCAGCGGGCGCGCATAGACACGGGTGGGGATCTGCCAGCGCAGCTCACCGAACCGCTGCGTGACCTGGCTGTTCAGGTACAGCGTGTACGGGATAAGAAAGCCCAGCCCCAACGCAACGGCGGCCAATCCCCAGGTGATGAGCCGGTTGCGCCACAACAGCCTGCTGTCGTCGGTATCGTCGTCGAAGTCGTCTGAATCGTAGCGTCGTGGCACGGGGATGCGAGAATGTGGTTTGTCACGAGTCTAACGCAGCGCCATCCTCTGGCGCGGCGCTGGGTGTTTTCCTGCTTAAGCTGGAGTTCCGAAGGAATGTCGATGTCACTGGCCGATGCGCGGTATCACCTCAAACGCGTCATCGGCCTGATCCGCCGCGGCCTGGCCAGCCTGCGCACCCGTGGCTGGCGCGCCACCCTGCACCGGGTGGGCGTGCGTACCCGGCAACAACCGCCGCCACGCCGTGAGCCCCTGTATGTGCCCGCCAGCGGTCCGTTCGCGCCCTTCAGCGTGCCCACCAGTGACCGCCCCCGGGCCAGCATCGTCATTCCGGTCTACAACCACTGCGCCCACACCCTGGCCTGCCTGCGTGCGCTGGCCGCCCACCCGCCGATCGCCGACTGCGAGATCCTGGTGGTTGATGACGGCAGCAGCGATACCACGGCCGAGTGGATGCCACAGATCACAGGCCTGCGTTACCACGTGCGTGCGCAGAACGGCGGCTTCATCGCCGCCTGCAACGACGGCCTGCGGTTGAGCCGCGGGCAGTACGTGGTACTGCTCAACAACGACACCATTCCGCAGCCGGGCTGGCTGGACGCACTGCTCGATACCTTCGCGCGCATCCCCGACGCCGGCCTGATCGGCGCGCAGCTGCTGTACCCGGATGGGCGCCTGCAGGAATCCGGCGGCGTGGTGTTTGCCGATGGCAGTTGCTGGAGCTATGGCCGGTTTGAATCGGCCGAAGACCCCCGCTTCGCCAGCCTGCGCGATACCGACTATTGCTCGGGCGCGGCGCTGGCCATCCCCCGCGAATTGTTTGAACAACTCGGCGGGCTGGATACCCGCTACGCCCCGGCCTACTACGAAGACACCGACCTGGCGTTCAAGGTCCGTGCCGCCGGCCGCCGTGTGCTGGTGCAACCGGCCAGCCGCGTGGTGCACGACGAAGGCACCAGCAACGGCACCGATACCGGCAGCGGCATCAAGGCCTACCAGGTGCGCAATCAACAGGTGTTCGCTGCGAAATGGCGCGATGCACTGGAGCAGCAGTTGCCGGTCGGCGCCGTGCCGGCCCCGGCCAACCAGCACCGCAGTCAACCGCAGATCCTGATCCTGGATGAATCCGTGCCGCAGCCGGACCGTGACTCGGCATCGCTGCGCCAGGTCAACCTGATCCGCATGCTGCTGGAAGACGGCGCGCATGTGGTGTTCGTCCCCACCCGTGGCCTGCATGCCGGCAAGGCCACCGAAGCATTGCAGGCCATGGGCGTCGAAGTCTGGCATGCGCCGTTCCTCAAAGGCGTGACCCGTTGGCTCCGCGACAACGGCACCCGCTTCTCGGTCGTGGCCATGGTGCGCTACCACGTCGCCAACGAATGCCTGTCGCTGGTCAAGCAGTTCGCACCACAGGCACGCACCGTGTTCGACACGGTGGATCTGCATTACCTGCGTGAACGACGCGGCGCGGAAGTGGCCAATGACGCCGGGTTGCTGCGCAGCGCCGAGCGCACCCGGGCCAGCGAACTGGCCGTGATGGATGCCACCGATGTGACCGTGCTGGTCAGCGCTGCGGAGCAGGAACAACTGGCTGCGGACGCACCGCACGTCAACGTCGAGCTGATCTCCAACCTGCATGAAATTGCAGGCCATGGCGCCGATTGGGCGCAGCGCCGCGACCTGGTGTTTGTCGGTGGCTTCCTGCACCTGCCCAACCTGGATGCGATGCAGTGGTTCATCGGCGAAGTGTTCCCGTTGATCCGCAGGCAACTGCCCGAGGTGTGTTTCCACTGCATCGGCGCCGATGTACCCGACAGCATCCGCACGCTGGCCGCAGGCCAGGCCGGCGTCACCGTCCACGGCTATGTGCCGGACGTGACGCCCTACATGGATGGCATGCGCATTGCCGTTGCGCCGCTGCGTTTTGGTGCCGGGGTCAAAGGCAAGATCAACCTGAGCATGGCCCACGGGCAACCGCTGGTGGCCACCACCTGTGCGGTGGAAGGCATGCACCTGCGCGATGGCCAGGACGTTTTGGTCGCCGACGATTCACAGGCCTTCGCCGATGCGGTGGTGCGCCTGTACAACGATCAAGTGCTCTGGCAGCAGCTTTCCGGGAACGGCCTGCGCAACATCGCCCAACACTTCTCGATGGATGCCGCACGCCAGGCGGTGAAGCGCGTGTTCTTCTCCCCCGTGACGAACACGCGCGGCAACTGATGCCGGCCGCAGCGTTTCGGCGCTAGGGCACCACGCTGCGCACGCGCTCGGCGAAGTCACGGATTTCCGGGGTGCTGCCGTCTATCTCCCGTGCCTGCGCCAGCGCCTGTGCGGCGAAGGCCGTATCACCTGCCCCCAGGCGTTCACTGCCGACGGCCAGCCAACGCTGCGCCAGCCGGCGTCTGGCCGGCGCCAGGCCGGCATCGGTGGACGCCAGCGCCTGCCACGCATCCAGGCAGGTGCGTGCCGCGCGCAGCCGGTTTCCGCGCAGGTTGTCTTCAAAACAGGTCCGCGCCGCTGGCAGGATGCGTGCCGCCGCACGTTTTACCCGTGCGTCCTGCGGCGCCAGCGCCTGCGCCGCCTTGAACCTGTCATACGCGCTGGTGCCCGGCGGCAGCAACCATTGTTCACGCGCTTCGGCCACCTCCAACTGCGCGAGCAGCTCTTTCAAGCGGCGCTCGCGGCCAGCTTCCGGCAGCGGTGCCTCCATGGATTGCTGCGCAGCGCGTGCACGCTGCAACGCGCGACTGGCAGCGATGACCTCCGGGCTGTCCGGGGCAAGTTCCCGGGCCTGCGCCAGTGCCTGCTCGGCCTGTTCAAAATGGAAATCCCCGGCCAGCCGCGCCACTTCCTGGGTCTGCAGCAGCACCACCCGCTGCAGCCCTTGCCGGGCGACCGGGTCTTCGCCGACCGCCAGCACCTGCTGGAACCCCGCGGCCGCTTTCTGCAGTTGCCCGCGTGCGAGATCGCGCTCGGCCTGACGGCTGCGGCGTTCCAGCGCGCCGTTCAATGCAGCCTTGGCCGATGGCAGGTTGGCATGCCCGGGATCGTAGCTTTCCACGCGCTTGAGCAATGCGGCAGCCGCCGCGACATCACCGGCAGCCACACGTTGCGTGGCTTGCGCCAACAGGTCGGACAAGCCCTCATCGCGCCCCTCCAGCGCGCGCATGCGATCCGGCTGCACGGCAAGCACGCGCTGATAGAGCGGCAATGCGCTGTCCGGGCCATCGTCCAGGTGGCCGGCGGCCTGCGCGGCCTCGGCCTGGTGCAGCAACTGCTCGACGCTGTCGCGTTCGTGCGCACTGCGCGGCAGTGCGGCGGCCAGCGGTTCGATCTGCGCGGCGGGGGCCTGCAGCTGTCGTGCCAGCTCAAGTGCAGCGGTCGCAGCAGGATAGTCACCTGCGGCCAGATGCAGCCGGGCCTGCTTCAACGCGGCCTGCCCGGTCAACGCCAACGCCTGCTGGGCATCACTGCGGTCTGGATCCAGTGCGATGGCCGCTTCAAACAACTCGCGCGCACCGCTGCCGTCCTGCGCGCTCAAATGACCTTGCTGCAGCGCCTGGCGGCCTTCAGCGAGCAACTTCTGCACCTTGGTTTCCGGCCACAACGTGTCGGCCAGTGGCTGCCGGAAGACCGCCAGCACCACCGCCAACACGGCCACACCCAGGGCGATCCAACGCCATGCGCGCGGGCTGTTCCAGCCGCGCGCCACCCACCAGCGCAGGTACAGCCGCAGCCGTTCGCCGAGCGTTTCCAATCCTTGTCTGCAGCGCTGCCGCCAATTTTCCATCGCAACAGCTTACTGGCAGACGCTGTCTACAACGTGTTCCGGTACCCGCTCAACCCAGCCTGCGCGCCTCATCAACGCCCGGCAGTGCATCAAGTTTGCCCAGCAGCGTGGAGAGCTGGCCGTAGTCATTCACCTTCAGCCGCAGGCGCAACTGCACCCGGCCACTGTCACGCACGTTGTCGCTGTTGATGTCGGTGACATAGGCATCTTCCTGGGCGATCAGGTTGGTGATGTCCTTCAGCAGCCAGCGTCGGTCCATCGCGCGCACCATCACGTCCACTTCATAACCCGTGCCGGTACGGCCCCACTCCACCGGCAACACGCGCTCGGGATGGGCGGCGCCCAGCCGTGCCAGCGCGGCGCAGTCCATGCGATGCACGGTGACGCCGCGGGTGCGGGTGAGGTAGCCCTGGATCGGCTCGCCGGCCACCGGCTGGCAGCAACGCGCCAGCTGTACCAGCAGGTTGCCCACGCCCTGCACGGTGAAGTCTGATTTGCCGGTGCTGCCACGGCGCGCCGTTGGGCGCGGCAGGGCCGGCGTCGTCGGCGGTGCCAGCGCGGCCTTTTCGGCCTCCAGCAAGGCGCGGCTGACCTGGTTCGGGCCGGTGTCGCCCAGCGCCACCTGGATGTACAGGTCGTCCACGCTGTCAGCGTGGAACTTGCGCGCGGCCACCATCAGGTCCGAATGCTGCAGGCCCAGCCGCTTGAGTTCGCGGTCCAGCAGGTCGCGCCCGGCCTGCACGTTGCGGGCGCGGTCCAGCTTGTGGAACCAGTTGCGCACCTTTTCGCGCGACCGCCCACTGGCCAGAAAGCCGTTGGCCGGCAGCAGCCAGTCGCGGCGGGGATCGGCCTCCTTGCCGGTGAGGATTTCCACGCGGTCACCGCTGCGCAGCCGGTAGGTCAGCGGCACGATGCGGCCGTTGATCTTTGCCCCACGGCAGCGGTGCCCGACCATCGTGTGCACGTGGTAGGCAAAATCCAGTGGCGTGGCGCCGGCCGGCAGGTCCATCACCTCGCCCTTGGGGCTGAGTGCATAGACCCGGTCTTCGATCAGTTCGGCATCCAGCGCGCCGGCCAGGTCCTCGGGGCTGCCGGGGTCCTGTGCGTGCTCCAGCAGTTGCCGCATCCAGGTGATCTTGCGGTCGAAGGCCTTCTCCGCGCCCTTGCCGCCTTCCTTGTATTTCCAGTGCGCGGCCACGCCCAGTTCGGCCTGGGCGTGCATTTCGTGCGTGCGGATCTGCACTTCGATGGTGCGCCCTTCCGGGCCGATCACCGCGGTGTGCAGCGAGCGGTAATCATTGGCCTTGGGCCGGGCGATGTAGTCGTCGAACTCGCTGGGAATGGGCGTCCACAAGGCATGCACCACGCCCAGCGCGGCGTAGCAGGCAGCAACGTCGTCCACCATCACCCGCACCGCACGCAGGTCGTACAGCTGCTCGAAGGCCAGCTGCTTCTTCTGCATTTTTCGCCAGATGCTGTAGATGTGCTTGGGCCGGCCGCTGACTTCGCCACGGATGCCCTGCTCTTCCAGCGCGGTGGACAGCTTTTTCTTCACCGCCTCGACATAACGCTCGCGGGCGATGCGGGTTTCGTCCACCTCGCGCGCGATGTGGCGGTAGGTGTCCGGCTCCAGGAAACGGAACGCCAGGTCTTCCAGCTCCCACTTCAGCTGCCAGATGCCCAGCCGGTTGGCCAGCGGCGCGTGGATGTCGCGGGTCAGCTGCGCCAGCGCACGGCGCTCGGCGTCGGGCAGTTTGTCGGCCGCGCG
This sequence comes from Stenotrophomonas sp. STEN056, assembly GCF_056759635.1. Taxonomy (NCBI): domain Bacteria; kingdom Pseudomonadati; phylum Pseudomonadota; class Gammaproteobacteria; order Lysobacterales; family Lysobacteraceae; genus Stenotrophomonas; species Stenotrophomonas sp. STEN056. The sequence continues at coordinate 11,935 of NZ_JBRRDL010000048.1, read as the reverse complement.
CATGCAGGCCAACTGCCGCGACAGCAGGATCGGCACCACCCGCAGGTCGTGGATGATGGACAGCAGCAGGCGCCGCAGCCCTTCGGAATTGCGCCCGGCGTCGCGCCCGGCGTGCAGCGCCCAGACCTGGTCCGCCGCCTCCTGGCCATCGAGCAGGCCGCTGACGGCAGTAGCGGACGCCCCCAGCGGCAGCTCGGCCAGGCGCGCACGCAGCCCCGGCAGGTCGAACAGCAGGGCAGCCACGATCACACCTTCATCGGCCGACAGCAGCGCCAGCGAATCCAGGGTGTCGGCCAGTACCGGCCAGGACAGGCGCGGGGCGTGTTCGGTTTCAGCTTGCTGCCAGCAGGCCAGCAACGCCTGCCGCAGCGGTTCGGACAGGGCGCGGGTGGAGGCGCGCTGCAGCAGCGTATCCAGGTCAGGGGAGGAGGTGCGGTTCACAGCATTCAATTACAGGCGGTTGCCCCTACACTAGCGCTCAACCGCATTCGGGAACAATTGCCCATGAAGCTTCCGCGCCTGGCTGTACTGTTTGCTTTCACCGCTCTTTCACTTTCTGCCATGTCCAGCGCGCAGGCCCAGCGCGCCGTTACCGGCGACCTGCAACAGCAGATGTCCGAGGCCGAGTTCAAGGCTGCCGGCCTGGACAAGCTCAGTGCGCAGGAACTGTCCTCGCTGAACAACTGGCTGCAGGGCAAGGTGGAGCAGGCTACTAATGTCGCGTTGGAACAGGCCCGCGAAGAAGGCCGCCAGGAAGTCATCGTCAAGAACCGCGGTTTCCATGACTTTGGCTCCAGCGAACCCATCCAGTCGCGCTTGACCGAAGAGTTCACCGGGTTCGGCAAGGGCCGCCAGTTCACCCTGGACAACGGCCAGGTCTGGGAACAGACCGATGACGCCCGCGTGGCCGGCGTGCGCAAGCAGACACCGGACGTGCGCATCACCCCCGGCCTGATGGGCGTGTGGTACCTGCAGGTGGACGGGCTCAATACCCGCGCCAAGGTGCGCCGCACCAAGTAACCCTCAAACCCGCCGCTCGCCGCCCCGGTCCGCTGCCACGCCCGGACAGGGGTACGGCGGCAGCAACCCGCCCATCGCCAGACGACATCACCCATGCGCCTATTCTTGATGCTCCTGTTGTTGCTCCCGGCCAGCGCCTTTGCCCAGGTGTACAAGTGCAAGGGCAAATCCGGCGAGACCATGTACTCCGAGCATCCCTGCGATGCCCGCGCCGAGCCGATGAAGCTGCGTGAGCATGCTCCGCCGACGCCGGTCGCCACCGCCCCTGTCGCCGAGCCCAGGGCAGACGGTGGGCCCGCACCGGCCAGCGAGGGGCCGGGCACCGCCAGCAACAGCGAACTGGAAGCCAACCGCGCCGCCGAGCGCGCCTGCATCGCCAACGCCACCGCGTCGGTCTACGGCCCGTCCAACGACCGCGTGAGCACGCTGCAGCAGCAGATGACGCTGCTCAGCGAGCAGTTGGCCAATGCCCCGGATGCGCAGCGCAGCCAGGCCTTGCGCACGCGCATGACCACGCTCCGCCAGGCCATCACCCGCGAGCATGGCAACGCGCATACGCAGATGAACACCGCGCGCCAGCGTTGCCTGGAGATGCATCGCCCGGCACAGGCACCGGCGCGCTGAGGCAGGTTCTGCAGGCCGGGATCAGCCACTGCATGATCCCGGCCTGTGCAGTGCGCCGCTCAGCTGCGCAGGGCAGCTACACGCTGTGCCAGTTTCTTGGCCGAGATGCCGGAACGGAAACCCAGTTCCTGCGCGAACAATGACACCCGCAGTTCCTCGATGTCCCAACGCAGCGCAGCCCACTCCGGGCGCCCGGCCAAACCCTGCGCGCGCGCATCGTCCAAAGCATCGACGAATGGCTTGAGCTCCAGCATCCGTGCCTGGTCGCGCGGTGGATCACGCTTGGCCCGCTCGGCACGCAGGATCATCGCCTTGAGGTAGCGCGGGAACTGCGCCAGCGCATCGGCCGGCGTCTGGCGCAGGAAACCGGCATGCACCAGCCCAGCCAGCTGCGCTTCCATGTCGTCCAGGTTGCCGCGCGCCCAGCCCATCAAGGGAGCTTCCAACTGCGGCTTCAACTCCCCGACCAGGCCGAGGATGGCTTCAGCCAGCTTGAGCCGTTCCATCGCCTCGCCAAACAGGCGCTTGGCGGCGTCGGCCCGACGCAGCTCAAACGTGTCGGGCGAGCGCAGGGTTTCCAGCCCGTCGGCCAGCACGGCGTTCATCGCCGCATCGACCAGATCACCGCGCAGGCGCTCCTGCGATTCGATGGCCGCATACAGCAGGCCGGTCTTGGGAGACACCGGCAGCTGTTTGCGGGCCTGCTTGACCTTGTCGGCCAGGGCAATTTCCAGCAGGCGGCGCACGCCCAGCGGATGCAGTTGGAAGGCTTCCTTGCGGTCGGCAAAGATGCGCAACGCCGCCGCTTCGCCGGTGTCCACCAGCGCCGGGTACGCCGGCACGCCGGCTTCGCCAGGCACCTGTTCGGGAATGGCGGTTGCCGGGAATTCGCGCAGGCCTTCGGCGGCCAGGGCCTGCCCCGCACGCGCCGCGAACGCACTGCCAGCGCGTTCACCAAAACGCGCACGCAATGCGTCCAGGTCACGCGACATTGCCAGCAATTTGCCCTGCTCCCGGCCATTGGCATCGGCGGCAGGGTTGGAAGACGCGCGCCCTTCACCCCGTGCTTCGTCACCGGGCTTGCCCTTTCGCGCTGCGCGAACGGAGGGAGACGCTGCTTCAAACAGCCGCAGGTTCATGCGCAGGTGCGGGTCAAGCGCCTCCACGTCAAAATCCGTCGCCGCCACGCTCGCGCCGGTGGCCTTGCTCAGAAAACGCGCCAGCTCGCCACGGATGTCATCGGCCGACGGTTCGGCCCAGGCCTCGAAGAAGGCGCGGCCAAAATCCGGCGCCGGCACATAGTTGCGGCGCATTGCCTTGGGCAGGCTGCGGATCAGCGCAGCCGCCTTTTCGGCGACAAAGCCCGGCGCCAGCCACGACAAGCGTGCCGCGTCCAGCGCATTGAGCAGATGCAACGGCACATCCAGGGTCACGCCGTCGTCTTCGGCACCCGGCTCGAAGCGGTAGTGCATCGCCAGACGGGCATCGCCCAACGGGAAGTACCTGGGATAGCGATCCTGCTCGCTGCCCTCGCCCGGCAACAGATCGACCAGTGACCACTGCAGGCTGCGGCGTTGTTCCGGCGCCAGCGTCTTCCACCAACCGTCCAGCAGATTGGCCGAGTGAATGTGGGACGGCACGCGGTCCAGGTACCAACGCGCCTGCCAGTCCTCGTCGGCGACGATGCCGGCGCGGCGCAGCTTGGCTTCTTCCTCGCGTGCCTGCTCCAGCACTTTCAGGTTGTCGGCGACAAAACTGGCGCGCGCGTTGATCTCGCCGGTGACCAGCGCCTGGCGCACGAAGATGTCATGCGCTTCGCCCGGGTTGATCCGGCCGTAGTGCACCGGCTTCTTCGGCGCCAGCACCAGGCCGAACAGGCTGATCTGCTCCGACGCCAGCACCTGCCCCTGCGCACGCGACCAGTGCGGGTCAAAATGCTTGCGCGCCAGCAGGTGCGGCAACTCGGCAATCACCCAATCCGGCTCGATGGAGGCATTGGTCATGCCCCATACGCGCTGCGTGTCCAGCAAGGTGGCACTGAGCACCCACGGCGGCGGCCGCTTGGCCAGCACCGAGCCGGGGAACAGATGGAAGCGGCGCTGACGCGGCGCCTGGAAGTCACCCTTGTCGGTGCGATGCCCAACCTGCGTCGGCAAGCCCGCCAGGATCGCGCGATGCAGCGCTTGGTAGGCGGCAATACGCACCTTGTCGGGGATGGAAGCAAAACCGGGGTCAGAGTCGGGTCTCCTCGCATTTTTCTCCGACACGGGAGCAACAACCGGCAAACCCGACTCGGACCCCGGTTTCTTTCCCTCACGCGCCAGCCGTGCGGCTTTGTGCTGCTCGCCGCGCGTGGCCTTGCGCTTGGCTTCAGCATCGCCGCCGGCGGGCAGCGGCGCCGGTGCCGACAACAACGCCTGACCGAACGCCTCGCCTTCATTGGTTTCCCAGCCCAGCTCATCGCACAACAAGCGCAGCTGGCGATGCAGCTCACGCCACTCGCGCATGCGCAGAAAACCCAGGAAATGCCGGCCGCACCAGTCGCGCAGCTTGGACTGGGTGAGGTCTTCGTGGGCAACGCGATAGCCTTCCCACAAACGCAGGATGCCAATGAATTCCGAACGTGCATCGGCAAACAGCGCGTGTGCGTTGTCGGCTGCCTGACGCGCCTCCGGTGGGCGTTCGCGCGGGTCCTGGATGCCCAGAAACGAGGCGATCACCAGCATCTGCCGCAGGCAGCCGCCCTTCTGCGCGGCCACCAGCATGCGTGCCAACTTCACGTCCACCGGCAGGCGCGCCATCTGCCGGCCGATGGCAGTGAGCTTGCGCTCCTCGCCAATGGCGCCCAGCTCGGCCAGCTGCTGCCAGCCGTCGGCCACGGCACGTTCGTCCGGCGCTTCCAGGAACGGGAATTCGTCGATCTGCCCCAGGCCCAGCTGCAACATGCGCAGGATCACGCCGGCCAGCGAGGAACGGCGGATTTCCGGATCAGTGAATTCGGCACGCGACTGGAAATCGGCTTCCGAATACAGCCGGTAGCAGATGCCCTCGGCGATACGGCCGCAGCGGCCCTTGCGCTGGTTGGCGCTGGCCTGCGACACCGGCTCGATATGCAGGCGGTCCAGCTTCTGCCGCGGGCTGTAGCGTTTGATTCGAGCGAAACCCGGGTCGATCACATAGCGGATGCGCGGCACCGTCAGCGAGGTTTCGGCCACGTTGGTGGTCAGCACCACGCGCCGCTTCGGCCCCGGGTTGAACACGCGGTCCTGGTCCTTGGCCGACAAGCGCGCATACAGCGGCAGCACTTCGGTTTCGCGGTACTTGCGCCGTTCCAGCGCCTGATGGGTGTCGCGGATCTCGCGCTCGCCCGGCAGGAACACCAGCACATCCCCGCGCGGATCGCCGCGGGTGATTTCATCCATTGCCGCGACGATCGCCGACACCGGATCACCGTCAGGCTCCTCGCGCCGGCCCCGTCCGCCCGCATCGGCGTTGGAAGAATCCGACTCTGACCCCGGCTTTTCATCCAGCGGCCGGTAGCGCACTTCCACCGGGTAGGTGCGGCCTTCCACGCTCACCACCGGCGCATTGCCAAAGTGCCGCGAGAAACGCTCGGTATCGATGGTGGCCGAGGTGACGATCAGCTTCAGGTCCGGGCGCTTGCGCAGCAGTTGTTTCAGGTAGCCCAGCAGAAAGTCGATGTTGAGGCTGCGTTCGTGCGCCTCGTCGATGATCAGCGTGTCGTAGCGCGACAGCCAGCGGTCCGAGGCGATCTCGGCCAGCAGGATGCCGTCGGTCATGAACTTGATGCGGCTGTCCTCGCCCACCTTGTCGGTGAAGCGCACCTGGTAGCCAACCACCGAGCCCAGCTCGGTCTGCAGCTCCTCGGCCACGCGCGCGGCCACCGCGCGGGCGGCAATCCGGCGCGGCTGGGTGCAGCCGATCATGCCGGCCTCGCCCCGCCCGGCCGCCAGGCACAGCTTGGGCAGCTGGGTGGTCTTGCCCGAGCCGGTTTCGCCGGCAATCACCACCACCTGGTGGTCACGGATGAGTGCGGTGATCTGCTCGGCTTCACGCGCGATTGGCAGCGCATCGTCCATGGTGATGGCGATCTGCTGCGCGGCACGCCGCTGGCGCTGGGCACTTGAGCGCTCCAGCAGCTGGGCGAAGGCCTGTTCATTGGCAGCGTCGGCCGGCTTGCCCTGCCAGCGCGACCACAGGCCAAGCAGACGTCCGCGGTCCCGGCTCATTGCACCGTCAATGGCCTTGCGGGCGTCGCGCAGGCGCGCGGCAGTGTCTTTTTCGATAGTGCTCATCAATCGTTCAACGAGAAAACTTGAAATATCGGTATGTTGGCCGGAGCGGTATTGTGAAGCCATTCAACCCGTCAAGGAGAAATGCGTCATGGCAAAAGCCAAAAACAGCAGCAAGGTCGAAGCTGGCAAGAAGAAGCTGGCAGCCGCCGCCCCGACGGCGCCGGGGGTCAATATCGGGATCAAGGACGGCGACCGCAAGAAGGTGGCCGACGGCCTGTCCCACTTCCTGGCCGATGCCTACACCCTGTATCTGAAGACCCACAACTTCCACTGGAACGTCACCGGGCCGATGTTCAACTCGCTGCACACCATGTTCGAGGCCCAGTACACCGAGCAGTGGGCCGCGCTGGATGAGATCGCCGAGCGCATCCGTGCACTGGGCTTCACCGCACCGGGTTCCTACCGCGAATTCGCCGCGCTCACCTCCATCGCGGAAGAGCCGGGCCTGAACGACAGTGCCAACTGGCAGGAGATGGTGCGCCAGCTGGTAGCCGGCAACGAAGCGGTCTGCCGCACCGCGCGCAAGGTGCTGGACGTGGCCGATGACGTGGACGATGCCCCCAGCGAAGACCTGCTGACCCAGCGCCTGCAGACCCACGAAAAGTACGCTTGGATGTTGCGCTCGCTGCTGCAGTAATTCCTTCGGGCCTTCGCCCCTGCGGGATTTCCGTGGTTCCGCCTGCGGAACCACGGACCCTGCTTCATCTGCCAGCCAGATCCCCCCGCCTTCGGCGCGCACTCGCTACGCGACCTGTCTGCCTGTAGTGCCGAGCCATGCTCGGCCAGGGGCTTTCCCAAAGAGTCCAAAAGCACGGCTGTGCCGGCCCCTCTCCTGCCTTCGGCATCCTCTCCCGCAAGGGGAGAGGCCAAATGCAGCAGCCTCCCGATTCCGCCAATCCCGTAAACTAGCGCGATGCCCCACAGTCCCGCGCAAGAGCTGCTTTCCAGCGTTTTCGGTTACGACAGTTTCCGCGGCGACCAGCAGGCCATCGTCGAACACGTCGCCAGCGGCAACGATGCCCTGGTGCTGATGCCCACGGGCGGCGGCAAGTCCCTGTGCTACCAGATCCCGGCGCTGCTGCGCGATGGCTGCGGCATTGTCATTTCACCGCTGATTGCGCTGATGCAGGACCAGGTGGAAGCCCTGCGCCAGGCCGGCGTGCGTGCCGAATTCCTCAACTCCACGCTCGATGCCGAAACCGCTGCTCGGGTGGAACGCCAACTGCTCGACGGTGAACTGGAATTGCTCTATGTCGCCCCCGAGCGCCTGCTGACCGGCCGCTTCCTGTCGCTGCTTGGGCGCAGCCGCATCGCGCTGTTCGCCATCGACGAGGCGCATTGCGTGTCGCAGTGGGGCCATGATTTCCGCCCGGAATACCGGCAATTGACGGTACTGCACGAACGCTGGCCGCAGATTCCACGCATCGCGCTCACTGCCACCGCCGACCCGCCCACCCAGCGCGAGATCGCCGAGCGCCTGGACCTGGCCCAGGCGCGGCACTTCGTCAGCTCCTTCGACCGCCCCAACATCCGTTACACCGTGGTGCAGAAGGACAATGCCAAGCGTCAGCTGCTGGGTTTCCTCAAGGGCCACCGCGACGAAGCCGGCATCGTGTACTGCATGTCACGCCGCAAGGTGGAGGAAACGGCCGAGTTCCTGTGCCAGGAGGGCATGAACGCCCTGCCCTATCACGCCGGCCTGCCTGCCGAAGTGCGCGCGGCCAACCAGCGCCGCTTCCTGCGCGAGGACGGCATCGTGATGTGCGCCACCATCGCCTTCGGCATGGGCATCGACAAACCGGATGTGCGCTTTGTCGCGCATACCGACCTGCCCAAGTCGATGGAAGGCTACTACCAGGAAACCGGCCGTGCCGGCCGCGATGGCGAAGCTGCCGAAGCATGGCTGTGCTACGGGCTGGGCGACGTGGTGCTGCTCAAGCAGATGATCGAACAGTCCGAGGCCGGCGAGGAGCGCAAGCAACTCGAACGTTCCAAACTCGACCACCTGCTGGGCTACTGCGAATCCATGCAATGCCGTCGTCAGGTGCTGCTGGCCGGCTTCGGCGAAACCTATCCCCAGCCCTGCGGCAACTGCGACAACTGCCTCACTCCGCCAGCCGCCTGGGATGCCACCGTGCCGGCGCAGAAGGCGCTCAGTTGTGTGTACCGCAGCGGCCAGCGTTTCGGCGTGGGCCATCTGATCGACATCCTGCGTGGCAGCGACGCCGAGCGCCTGCGCCAGCTCGGCCACGACAAATTGAGCACCTACGGCATCGGCCGCGACCTGGATGCGCGCAGTTGGCGCGGCGTGTTCCGCCAGCTGGTCGCTGCCAGCCTGCTGGAAGTGGACCCCGAAGCGCACGGCGGCCTGCGCCTGACCGACGCCAGCCGCGATGTGCTCAAGGGCCGCCGGCAGATGATGATGCGCCGCGAAGCCCCACCCGCGCGCGAACGCGAGCGCAGCGGCGGCCCGCGCACCGGCCTGCCGGTGCAGCCGGAAGACCTGGCGTTGTTCAACGCCCTGCGCGGCCTGCGTGCGGAACTGGCACGCGAACAGAACGTGCCGGCCTTCGTGATCTTCCACGACAGCACCCTGCGCAACATCGCCGAGCAACGTCCGACCAGCATCGATGCTTTGGGCCGCGTTGGCGGCATAGGTGGCAGCAAGCTTTCGCGTTACGGCCAGCGGCTGGTGGACATCGTGCGCGAGCAGGGCTGATCTGCCACTGCCCGCGCCTTGCAGGGCGTGATTACCAGCGTGCGCTGATGCGGAAATCCGCGCGCACGCTGTCCTGGTCCTTGAGCACGTCATCCAACGGGTGGCCCAGATCCAGGCTGTAGCTGTAGCGGCTGGCGAACTGGCCGTTCAGGCCCACGCCCACGCTGCTGATGCTGGCGGCCGTCGGGAAATCGCCGCGCACATCACCGTGGTCGAAGAACACGTACACATCGTGCGCCTGCTTGTAGGGACGGTGCAGTTCCACGCTGCCGTAGTAACCCTTCACCCCGGACAAGGCACCGCGCACGTAGCCACGCACACTGCCGATGCCACCGACCTGGAACAGATTGCTCGATGGCAGGAAATCACCATTGGTGAACTGCCAGCCCAGCTGCGCGCGATACAGGAAGCCACTGGCACCAATCCGCTGTGTCCACGACGTACTGCCGTTGGCCGTGGTGAAGTTGCGGCCCTTGGCCAGGGTTTCATCGGTCTGGATGCGTGAAACGCCTTGATAGAAAGTCCAGTCATAGCCGTCGTTGCGGTAGCCGGTGCTCACCCCCAGCGTCATGACCGTTGAATCAATCTCCGAAACACGTACGCCGGCAATTTCGGATATGGAATTGCTGCGGCCGATGCTGGCTGTGGTGGAGAGTATCCAATGCTGGTTGGCAATCCACGGCTGGGTGAAGTCCAGACCGTAGTTGGTGGATTCGCCGGTGATATCCAGGTCACGGTAGGCGCCGTCGATGATGTTGATCTGGTTGCGCGAGACATTCACGCCCAGCCGCCCATTGCGCTTGTTGATGATGCCCGAATACGACACGCGCCCTTCCAGGCCCCCGCGCGAGTACGCCACCGAGCCGGACAACAGGTCGTTGATGCTTGCCAGGCCCCAGAACTGGCCCTGCACACCGTAACGCTCGCGGCCGGTGCTCTCCACGCCGGAGTTGTCAACGAACACACCCCAGTTGCCGCGGTCCGGTGTCTCGGTCATCAGCACGATGTCGGTTTGCCCGGCCGTTTCACCGGGGCGCAACAGGGCGCGCACCTGCAGATCGCTGGTGCGATTGAGATACACCAGGTCATCGCGCAGGCGATTGGTCTGCACCACTTCACCCACCGGCTGGTGAATGCGTTTTTCGACAAAGCGCACCGGCACCTTGCCTTCGCCTGTCACCTGCAGTTGCCCCAGCCGCCCTTCCAGCAAGGTGACTTCAACGCGCCCGTCCTCGATGGCCTGTTCCCGCAACAGGGCTTTGGCGGTCGTGATGCCCTGCTCGGCATAGGCCGTGTTGATCTCGGCAACCATCTGGTTCAGCTCCGCCAGGCTCACTTCACGCCCCTGATAGCGGGCGCGAATGGCATCCAGCGTTTCGGCAGCCAGCAGTTCAGAGGCACTGAAGCTCACATCCCGCAGAAGGAAACGGGTGGTGGCGTCAGCCGACGCCGGCGTATCACTGGCCGGCGCCTCCTGCTGCAGGGGATCAACAACCGGCTTGCGCGGCTGCAGTGGTTGACGCTGCTCGTAGTAGCCATCAATCCGCTGTGCGGCGGCCTGGCCCTCGCTTGTCGTCTTGGACTGCGCGCTGGCAAAGCAGGGCAACAGCGCGCTGCCGATGAGGAGCATCCCTCGGTACATGTTTCTGTTCCTGTCGTTCATCAGTTGGGGGCCCCGAGGTTGACCGCACCGGCAGCGGAGGACACGACATCGTCCTGCTGCGGTTCGTCATCAAGCCAACGCGAGGCAGGCATGCTGCTGCGGCCATTGGTATCCAGCTTGAGCATGCGGTTCATGTAACGCACCGCACTCTCGCCCAGGTAGCTCGGGCCTCCGTCGACATGCTCCGGGTTGTAGTTGGGGCTGGTCACGCGGAAGCCATCGGCAAAGCGCACGACGTAGGCATTGGTATTGAGGAACGTGCCGTCAGCCGACAGCCGGAACGTCTTGTCCAACTGGGTCAGCTGCACATCCGCCGGTCGCAACACCGGGCTGGTGTTGTCCATCAACAGGTTCATGCCGGCGGTCTTCAGCGTCATGGTCTTTTCGATGAAGCCCTGCGCGATCTCGGCGCGTGCTGCGGTCGAGGCCAGCTGTGCATCGACGGCCTTGATCTGGTCGATCAACCAGGCATCACGCGGATCCACTTCAACCACCACCTTGCGTGCAACCCCGTTGCGATAGCCCGTGAGCGTGGTCGTCAACGGGCCTTGCCCCTCGTTGGACTGTGCGATGTGGGCCGTGATGTCGCTCGCAGCCAGGTTCAACCGCGTATCCACGATGCCGTTCGCCAGCGACAGATGGTCGCGTGCGGACAAGGCCGCCGATGCCGCGCGCAACTGGCCGCCGTCCACTGCGCCACCCTGTGCATCCATGCTCACGGTGGTCCCCGCCTGGATACGGTCGAAGTGGATGCTGCCGCCGGAGATGATCGACTGCAGGCTGCCACTGTCACCGCCGCCGATCATCACGTCACGGCCTGCCACCAGCGACGCATCCCGCCCGGCACGATAGCTGCCCCATTGCTGGCTGCCGCCGCTGTCGGCCGTGATGTCGGCACCTGCGTTCGCATTGCCGATATCGATGTCGTTGGCCGCACGCACGCCCAGTGAACGGCCCGCATCAATACTGCGGCCCAGTACATCGCCGGCATGCGAAGTCAGCCCGATGTCGGACCCGGCATGCAGGCTGTCGAAGGACAGGCTCTGGGTCGAAGCCAACTGCAGCGCGCAGCCCGCCTGCACCGATCCCAGCGCAAGGCGGCCACCGGCCTCGCCACTGAAGTTGCAGCCGGTCGTCACCTCGTCGGCGGTCAAGTCGGTGCCTGCCACCCACGTGCCATCCACACCGATCACCGCCGTGCCGACCTCGATGGCCTTGCCAGCCTGCAGGTTCATGGAGCCACCCACACTGGCAGTCCCGAACGAGGCATTGCCACCGGCCGTGGCCGAAAGATCGCCCTGGCCGTTGAAGCTCGTCACCGACGTATTGCCGCCGCTGCTCATCGTGCTGTTACCTGCGACATCCAGCGTGGTCGCGGTCAGATCGTTAGCGGCCTTGACTGCCAGCGCCTTGCCCACGGCGGCCTGCCCGATCACCACATCAGACTGGCCGTCGATGGCTGCATTGCCGGTCACCTTTGCATCGGCGATGGACAAGGTGCCCACCGCATCTGCCGTGAGATCAGCACCGCTGCTCAGCTGCTGCACATCCAGCGTGCTGCCGGATGCAAGCGTCATCGCCGCACCGGAGGAC
>NZ_JBRRDL010000047.1:0-24084 GCF_056759635.1 Stenotrophomonas sp. STEN056 | reverse complement strand
CGGGTGCTCGCGGGTTGGCGCCGTCGGCGCGCAGGCCCTAAGTAGCCGCTCGACCCAACCTCCCCCCATAGCATCCGGGCAAGGGGAGGGTTGGGGAGGGGTCGCTTGTTGCCTTTGCCGCCGCGGAAACGCCGCGGCCTCAGGCCTTAACCGTCCTGCGGACCGGCTTCCACGACCGGCGGGTTCAAGCCCAGCCAGCCGCCGATGACCAGACGCGCTTCATCCACGCCCTGCTTCGACTCACCGGAGAACAACTGCACGCCAACGGTATCGCCGAAGGCCGAGGACAATTCCTTGCGTACCTTCTGCAGGGCCTGCATCTGCTGCCCACGGCCAAGCTTGTCCGCCTTGGTCAGCAAGGCGTGCGCCGGCAGGCCGCGCTGCACGGCGTAACCCAGCATCTGCCGGTCGTATTCCTTGAGCGGATGGCGGATGTCCATCACCACCACCAGGCCCCTGAGCGCCTGGCGGGTACGGAAATACTGGTCAATGAAGGCCTGCCAGTGCGCCTGCAGGTCCTGCGGGACCTTGGCATAGCCGTAGCCCGGCAGGTCCACCAGGCTCGCCTCGGGCGTGACCTGGAAGAAAACCAGCTGCTGGGTGCGGCCCGGGGTCTTGGAAACACGCGCCAGCGCATTGCGGCGGGTCAGTGCATTGAGGGCGCTGGACTTGCCGGCATTGGAGCGGCCGGCGAATGCGACTTCGGCCCCGTCATCAGGCGGCAACTGCCGGCTGTTGTGGGCCGAAAGCAGGTAACGGGCATTTTCGAGGAGCTGTGACATGTGCATAGGATCGCATGTTGCGGTGCCACGCGTCGGTGCAATCGGGCCCTGGCCGCTGCAGGCGCCGCCCCCCGGTGCCGGTTTTTGCTGCACTGCTTCGTTGACCCTGCCGCAAAGCGGCGTTGATAATCCGGCCGATGCCGGCGGAAGCCCCGCCCGGCCCGGTCCACACGGAGCTTCCGCATGCGCCATGCTCGTGTTCTTGCCGTTACCGCACTTGTCGTACCCGTCATCGCCGCCGTTGCATTCGCCCAGAGTTCGGTCACCCCGGTTCCGGACAACGCGCCGGTGCAGACCGCTTCGCTGGAAGTGGACTTCAGCAAGACCAAGCCCGGTGACGCCAAGGCCGGGCAGGCCAAATCGGCCACCTGCACCGCCTGCCATGGCGCCGACGGCAATTCGTCGGTGGAGATCTACCCGCGCATTGCCGGCCAGAGCGAGCGCTACATCGCCAAGGAGCTGGCGCTCATCGCCAACGGCCAGCGCAATGAAGGCGCGGTGGCGGCGATGATGCCGTTCGTGCAGGACCTCACACCGCAGGACATGCGTGACCTCGGCGCCTACTTCGCCACCCAGAAGGCCGGTGCCGGCGTAGCCGACGACGCCGTGGTCGCCGACGGCCCCTATGCCGGCATGAAATTCTATGAAGTCGGCCAGAAGCTCTACCGCGGCGGCGACGCCAGCCGCAACATCCCGGCCTGCATGGCCTGCCACGGCCCGGCCGGTGCCGGCAACCCGGGCCCGGCCTACCCGCATATCGGTGGCCAGTACGCCGGCTACGTGGCCCAGCGCCTGCAGCGCTATCAGGCCGGGCAGACCCACGAGACCGACACGGCCCAGTTCAAGATCATGGAACAGGTCAGCAAGACCCTGACCGAACAGGAAATCCAGGCACTGGCCAGCTATGTGCAGGGCCTGCATGATCGCGCCAACGACGCCAAGGTAGTTGCCGCTGCCGCCCAACCCTGACCCCGCCAGCCGCTGCGGCGGCCGGCAACGCTGCTGTCTGCAGACACGCCGGCCCGCGAGGTCGGCGTCTGCTTTTTCCACTGGAGAATCCCCCCGATGAAGTTGTTGCCCCGCCTGTTCCTGCTGCTTGCCTTCGTACTGCCGCTGGCCGCCTGCGCCTCGCCCGCCGCGCCGGTGCAGGGCGAGGACTATGAGTTGATCGCCACACCCGGCCCGTTCGAGCCGCTGGCCGGCAAGATCGAGGTGGTGGAAGTGTTCGGGTACACCTGCCCGCATTGCGCCAACTTCGAGCCGCAGCTGGAAGCCTGGACGGCCAAGCTGCCGGCCGATGTGCGCTTCACCCCGGTGCCGGCGGCATTCGGCGGCTATTGGGACGCCTATGCCCGCGCCTTCTACGCCGCCGAGCAGGTGGGCGTGCTCAAGCGCAGCCATGGCGACGTGTTCAAGGCCCTGCATGTGCAGCGCAGCCTGCCGATGCAGAGCGTCTCGCCGCAGGAGCTGGCCACGTTCTATGCCGGTTACGGCGTGGAACCGCAGCGTTACATCGACGCCCTGCGCAGCCCGCAGGTGGACGAGAAGATCAAGAAGGCCCGCGAGTTCGCCATGCGCACCCAGGTGCCGGGCACCCCGGCAGTGATCGTCAACGGCAAGTACCTGGTCCGCGCCCGCACCTTCGATGACACACTGCGTGTCGCCGATGCGCTGATCGCCCGCGAACGCGCTGCCAGCAAGGGCCGCTGAGCCCGGCAAGGCGGCGCGAAACCACGCGCCGCCGGTTCAGGCGCAGCCATCAATAATGGCATCATGCCCGCGCCCGCCGCGGTGCAGCGGCCTGATGCATCAACGAAACCTCGCTGGAGATCCAACCCGATGAATATCCGCTTCGCCCTGGCCCTGACGGCCCTGATTCCGCTGATGGTGGCCTGCAAGGCCCAGGACGGCACCGCCGAAACCACCGCTCCGGCCGCTGCTCCCGCCGCCACTGAAGCCGCTCCGGCAACCGCGCCTGCACCGGCCGCCACCGACACTGCTGCCCCGGCGCCTGCCGAAGGTGCCAGCACTGAAGCTGCCGCCGGCAACAACACCCCCGTGCCGGCCCCGGCCCGCCCGGTGGGCCCGGAGCCGGTTGCAGGCACTGACTATGTGGCCATCGAAGGCGGTCAGCCGTTCCAGCCGGCGACCGGCAAGATCGAGGTCACCGAGATCTTCGGTTACGTCTGCCCGGCCTGCGCCCGCTTCCAGCCGCTGGTCGGCTCGTGGAAGGCCGGTCTGCCGACTGACGTGAACTTTGTCTATGTGCCGGCCGGCTTTGGCGGTACCTGGGACAACTACGCACGCGCCTTCTACGCCGCCGAAGCCCTCGGCGTGCTGGAAAAGACCCATGACCCGATGTACGCCGCCATTCACGTTGACCGCACCCTGAAGGGTGAGCTGGGCGTGGATTCGCAGGAAGACATCGCCAAGTTCTACGGCCAGTACGGCGTGGACGCCAAGACCTTCCTGGACACCATGAACGGCTTCTCGGTGACCGCCAAGTTCAACCGCGCCAAGCAGTTCGCCCAGCGCAGCAAGATTGCCGGCACCCCGTCGATCATCGTCAACGGCAAGTACCTGGTGAAGGGCAAGAGCTATGACGACATGCTCCGCATCGCCGACCACCTGATCGCACGCGAACGCGCTGCCAACGCCAAGTAAGGTATTACGGGGGCCTCGGTTCCGGGGCCCCCGATCTGCAAGCCGTGAAATCCCCCACTCAAACTTTGCGGTTGCTGACGGCCAACATCCAGGCCGGTTCCAGCACCCGCCGCTACAGCGACTATGTGACCCGCAGTTGGTCGCATGCCCTGCCTGCGGGCCAGAAACGCTCCAGCCTGGACACCATCGCCAAGCTGGCCAGCGGCCGTGACATCGTGGGCCTGCAGGAAGCCGACCCCGGCAGCCTGCGCTCGGGCTTCACCAATCAAACCCACTATCTGGCACAGCGGGCCGGCTTCAATTACTGGAGCCACCAGCCCAACCGGCGCATGGGCGGCGTAGCCTCCAGCGCCAATGGCCTGCTCAGCCGGCTGGAGCCGGTGGAAGTGCAGGACCATGCCCTGCCCGGCCGCCTCGGTGGGCGCGGTGTGCTGCTGGCACGTTTCGGCGATGGCGAGGAAGGCCTGACCGTGGCCGTGGCGCACCTGTCGCTGGGCGTAAGCTCGCGCATGTCGCAGCTGGACTTCATCTCCGACCTGCTCAGCGACCACCCCAACGCGGTGTTGATGGGCGATTTCAACTGCACCGCCGACCGCCCGGAAATGCAGTCGCTCTACCGCAAGACCCGGCTGCAGCCACCCGGCTGCCTGGTGCACACCTTTCCCAGCTGGGGCCCGGACCGCGCCATCGACCATATCCTGACCAGCGACACGCTCAAGGTCGTCGATACCCGCGCCGTACCGGCCGCGCATTCGGACCACCTGGCGGTGGAAATGGAAGTCGAAGTTCCCGGCAACAGCCTGCGCTGAGCCGGCGGCCTACGAACCTGCGGGAATGGCCGCAGCACGCGGCCGGCGCGCCGTCACCGTACTGCCCACCGACGCCAGCACCGTGCAACCGATTGCCAGCCACTGCAGGCCGGTGAGTTGCTCGTGCAGCAGCAACATCGCCCACAGCGCCGCCACCGCCGGCTCCATGCTGATCAGAATGCCGAACGTCTCCTTCGGCAAACGCTTGAGCGCCATCATTTCCAGTGACATGGGAATTGCGCTGGACACCACCGCCACCAAGGCGCCAGCCAGCAGGATTTTCGGGTCCAGCAACAGGCTGCCGGCATGTACAACGCCAATGGGCACCACCACCAGGGCCGCAGCCGCCAGGCCCAGCGACACGGTATGACCGGCATGCAGGTGGCTGGCGCGCTTGCCGAACACGATGTACAGGCCCCAGCACGCCGCCGCGCCCAGTGCGTACACCACGCCGGCCGGGTCCAGCGCCTGCGCGCCGCCCAGGGGCAACAGCAACAGCAAGCCGACCACCGTGCAGCCCACCCAGACAAAGTCGATCACCCGTCGCGAGGACCACATCGCCACCGCCAGCGGGCCGGTGAACTCGATGGCCACCGCAATGCCGAAGGGAATGGTGCGGATGGCCATGTAGAACAACAGGTTCATCACGCCCAGCGTCAACCCGTAGCGCAGGATCGCGGCCGCGTCGATGCGGCTGGTGTGCCAACGCCAGGGCCGCCACAGCAGCAACAGGAACAGCGCCGAGAAACCCACGCGCAATGCGCTGGTGCCCTGGGCGCCGATCAACGGGAACAATTGTTTTGCGTAGGACGTGCCAATGGCCAGTGAAGTCACCGCGCCAAGCACCGCCAGCACCGGCAGGAGCGGCGCGAATCGAGAAGTTTGCATGGCGCGTAGTGTATTGCGCTCGCCGCGAGTGCTTGGCTCAATTGAGGCCCCCACCGCGCAACTTCCGCTCACCATGGCCAAGCCACCCGTTCTTGATGATTTCGACCGCGCCATCCTGGCGCTGCTGCAGCAGGACAACAGCACGCCACAGCGCGAAATTGCCGAGGCGGTTCACCTGTCGGCACCCGCGGTGCAGCGGCGCATCCGCCGCTTGCAGGACAGCGGTGTGATCGCGGCCAACACGGCGGTGCTGGACGCGAAACTGCTGGGTCGTTCGCTGACAGTGATCGTCGAAGTGCGGGTGATCAGCGAGCAGGGAAGCAAGGTCGCACCGTTCAAGCGACGTGTGCGCGAAGAGCCCGCCGTACAACAGTGCTATGCCATCACCGGCGACGGCGACTTCCTGCTGGTGCTGTCACTGGCCTCGATGGAGGAATACGAAGCCATCAGCGCGCACCTGTTCGGCAACGATGACAACATCGAACGCTTCCGCACCTCGGTGGCCATGAACACCCTCAAGCGCAGCTTCGCGATACCGCTGTAAGGCGTGCACCCGCGAACCCCCAGGGCCCGCGGGTACACCGTGCAGCACCTACTGCACGAACACGATGCGCTCCATGTGCGCGTTGTTGGCGGCGGCCAGCACCTTGGCCATCATGTCGTACTGCGCATCCGGCGAGGCGGCGATGCGCAGTTCCGGCAGATTGCCTGCATGCAGCTGCGCCTGTTCCGACAAGCGCGGCTGCAGTTCCGCGCGGGCCAGAACTTGACCGTTCCAGTACAACTGGTTGCCGGCATCCACCCGCAATTCGATCGGTGGTGGCGGCTCGGGGCGGTCGATGAGCCGGTTCGTGTGCTGCGGCAGGTCCACCGGAATGGGCACAGCCACCATCGGTGCGGTAACGATGAAGATGATCAACAGCACCAACATCACATCCACCAGCGGGGTGACATTGATGTCGGCCAACGGACGTCCGGAATTGCCTGCTGCGCTGAATGCCATATCCAGTTCCCCAGAGCGAGGCCGGCTGCCTCACCGCCGACGCTACCCTCGCCCCAGACCGCTGCCATCTGCCTTGGCGCCCCTCGTTCAGCCCCCAGAAGGCAAGCCTCTCCCCCATCCGCGGGAAAGAAGCTGGTCCGAGCACTAGCCGGCACCCGCCGTTCAGGCACGCAGGTTCCTTTCGCGTCTTCCAACCCTGATGACAACACCATCTGCCTCATTCATCCCATAGCCGGATTGTTGCTCGGCCATTGACGCCACGGCCGTTATGCTTCGACCATGAATCGACTTTCCCTGATGCCTCTGGCTGCCCTCACCATGCTGGCCTGCAGCGCCGCTCCTGCCCAGAACCTGGAGGCGCAGCGCGCGACCATGCGCACGGCCATCGACAACGCCGAACGTGGCCAGTTCGATGCCAACGCCGCCAGCGCCCTGCGCAACCACCCGCTGTACGGCTGGCTGGAATACAGCGCGCTGCGGCGCAACCTCGACACCTTGAGCACCTCCCAGGCGCAGGATTTCCTCAAGCGCTACCAGGGCCAGGCCGTGGCCGAGACCTTCCGCGCGGCGTGGCTGCCGGCACTGGCGCGCCGCCAGGATTGGCCGACGCTGCTGGCCAACTGGAAGCCCAGCAACGACGTGGGCATGCGCTGTGCCGAACTCAACGCACGCCAGGCCACCGGCAAGGCCGACGCGCAATGGACCAGCGATGCCCAGGCGCTGTGGCGCAGCAGCGGCAAATCCCTGCCCGATGCCTGCGATGCGGTCTTCGCGGTGCTCGGCAGCCGCGGCGGGCTGTCACCGGCATTGCGCTGGGAGCGCATCGACGCTGCCGCCGACGCACAACAGCCAGCGGTGATGCGCTCGGCGGCACGCGGCCTGCCCGCCGCCGAGCTGGCCCAGGCCAATGACTACGCCGTCTTTGTCGACAAGCCCGATGCCCGCGCATTGAACTGGCCGAAGAACGAACGCAGCCGGCGCATCGCCACCGATGGCCTGTTGAAGCTGGCCAAGGCCAACCCGGACGCCGCTGAGCAGCAACTGCCGCAGTATGTGCAGGCACTGGGCCTGAGCGCCGCGCAGCAGGGCCAGGTGCAGTACCAGATCGCACTTTGGACAGTGGCCTCCTACCTGCCCGACTCCGCGCGCCGGTTGGCGGCCGTGCCCGATTCCGCCTATGACGAGCGCCTGCACGAATGGCGCACCCGCGAAGCGATGGCGCGCGGCGACTGGCCGGCCGCGCTGGCCGCCATCCGCAAAATGCCGGCCAGCCAACGCAATGATTCGCGCTGGCGCTGGTTTGAAGGGCGCCTGCTGGAGAAAACCGGCAAGCCGGCCGAGGCTACCGCGCTGTACCGCGCTGCCGCCACCGAGCCCACCTTCCACGGCTTCCTGGCCGCAGACAAACTCAAGCAGCCCTACGCACTGTGCCCGTGGACCCCGAATGACAGCGCCCAGGCCAAGGCCGCCGTCGCCCGCGACCCGGCGTTGGTGCGCGCGTTGGAGTTGAACAAAATCGAGCGGCCGAGCTGGGCTGCCCGCGAATGGGCCGATGCCCTCACCCGTTTCGACGACACCCAGCGCCGCCTGGCCGTGGAAGTGGCCAGCAACGAGGGCTGGTTCGACCGCGCCGTGTTCGCGCTCAAGGGGCCGCAGGAACAGCGTCTGTATACGTTGCGCTTCCCGCTGCACCACGACGACAGCATCCGCCGCGAAGCCAGCCGCAATGCACTGGACCCGGCCTGGGTGGCCGCCGAAATCCGCGCCGAAAGCATCTTCAACCCCAAGGCGCGCTCGCCCGCCAACGCGATGGGCCTGATGCAGGTGCTGCCCGCCACCGGCGCCAGCGTGGCCAGGAGCATCGGCCTGAGCGGCTACGGTGGCGCAGCCAGCCTGTACGACTCGGACACCAACATCGCCATCGGCACTGCCTACCTGCGCCAGCTGATGGACAAGTACAACGGCCAGCCCTACGTCACCATCGCCGCCTACAACGCCGGCCCCACGCCAACCGCACGCTGGCAGTCGCAGCGCCCGAACTACGATCCGGATTTTTGGATCGAGACCATCAGCTACAAGGAAACCCGCGAGTACGTTGCCCGCGTGCTGGCCTTCAGCGTGATCTACGATTGGCGCCTCAACGGCAACGCCCTGACCCTGAGCGACCGCATGGTCGGCAGAATTGAGGGAGCGCGGAAGAACTTCAGCTGCCAATCGACCCCCTGACACTTGTGGAGCCGAGCCATGCTCGGCTGAGGCCTTCCCGGTACAGCCCCTGCCGAGCATGGCTCGGCACTACCGCTTCCGCCCCCTCCCTTTCGCACAGCGAAGGGGAGGGTTGGGGAGGGGTTGGCTCTTGAGGCCTTCAAGCATTGTCAGCTTCGCGGCTGAAGCCGCTCCTACAAGACGACGCCTTGCTAACTCCCTTGCCGAGCAACGCTCGGCACTACATGCGCAGCGCCGCATCCGACTTATCATGCGCGCATGAAAATCTATCTCGTAGGCGGCGCCGTTCGCGATGCGTTGCTGGGCCAGCAGCCCGGCGACCGTGACTGGGTGGTGGTCGGCGCCACGCAAGCAGAAATGGAAGCACTCGGCTTCAAGGCCGTGGGCAAGGACTTTCCGGTGTTCCTGCACCCGGACAGCGGCGAGGAATACGCGCTGGCACGCACCGAGCGCAAATCCGGCCGCGGCTATCGCGGCTTCGTGGTCGATGCCGATCCATCGGTGTCGCTGGAAGAAGACCTGCAGCGCCGCGATTTCACCATCAACGCCATCGCCCGCGACGAGGCCAGCGGCGAACTGATCGATCCCTGGGGCGGCGTGCGCGATATCGAACAACGCGTGCTGCGCCATGTCGGCCCGGCCTTCATCGAAGACCCGCTGCGTGTACTGCGTGCGGCGCGTTTCATGGCCCGCTTCGCGCCACTGGGTTTCACCCTGGCGCCGGAAACCGCTGCACTGATGTGGGAGATGGCGGCCAGCGGCGAACTGGATGCACTGGTGCCCGAGCGCATCTGGCAGGAACTGCGCCGCGCCCTGGCCCTGCCCAAGCCCTCGGCGTTCCTGCGTTGCCTGCATGACACCCACGCGCTGAAAGCGATCCTGCCGGAAGTGGACGCGTTGTACGGCGTGCCGCAGCGCGCTGAATTCCACCCTGAAGTGGACACAGGCGTGCATCAGGAAATGGTCAGCGACATGGCCGCGCAGCTGGCGCCGGGTGATGACCTGATCGGCTTTGCCGCGCTCACCCACGACCTGGGCAAGGCGCTGACGCCGGTTGATGAGCTACCGCGCCACATCATGCATGAGCAACGCGGGCTCAAGCCGCTGGCCAAACTGTGCGAACGGCTGAAGGTGCCGGTTGACCACCGCCTGCTGGCCGAAGCCGTCTGCCGCGAACATCTCAACGTGCACCGCATCGACGAACTGCGCGATGCCACCGTGCTGGAGCTGATCCAGCGCTGCGACGGCTTCCGGCGCCCCGAGCGCATCACGCAGATGGCGCTGGTCTGCGAATGCGACAAGCGTGGCCGCCTCGGCTCCGAAGACAGCGACTACCCACAGCGCGCCACCCTGCAACGTCTGCACGCCGCCGCGCTGGCAATCAACGCTCGCGACATCAGCACCGACGGCCTCAAGGGCCCCGCCATTGGCGAAGCCCTGAAAAAAGCACGGATTGCGGCAATCAGCGCAGCGCGCTGACGGCCGATATGGAGTCCGGTGCAGCCGACGCCATCGTCGGATGCACCGGGCGAAGACACTCAGCCTGCTTCCGCGTCCAGCTCGCTGGGCGGCGACACCTGCACCGCATCCTGTGGGGTCTCCAACGTTTCCGGTTCACTCTGCAACGCGGCCTCAGGCGCAGCAGCCGAAACCTCCTCCGTGACCGCTTCGGCCGATGCCACGACCACAACTTCCGCGCCGGCGACTTCCTGCATCGGCACCGCAGCAAGCCACGTCGGCAGAAGCTCTGCGAACTTGGCAGCGCATTGCTCCACATACCTCTGCTGCACTTCTTTTACGCCGGCAAAGTCATTGTCGGCCCATGCCTCATACCCCTGCACCACCGGCTCCGGCCCGCATTCCGTGCTGCCATAGGCCTTGCCTCCCTTGAAGAAGCCGCGTGACGAAGACCGCAGCGTAAGACCCGTGCGGTAGCGCAACTCGTAGGGTGTCAGGTCCTGATCCAACTCCTGATAGAGCAGCACCCAGTCACTGCCAACCAGGCTCACCGTTACCGGCTCCTGCGGAACGCTGGTTGGGTTGGCGGCCTGCCATTGCTCGATCTGACGACGCACTTCGGCCAACAACAGCTCCTGGCCGGGATTGGGGATGTCTTTGATCTTCTGCCCATGCAGCTGTGTCTTTTTGAAACCGCCGCCGTAGGCACCACCGGCCAACACACTGGTAAGCACCTGCAGACCGATGGCCTTGCCCGTGTGCTCCCGCCGCACGACACGCAGCACCTCATCACCGTGGTTGCGGCCTGCCCTTCCCGCCCCATGTGTGCTGAATTCGTAGACAAATGAAGGCTCCGATGGCGCATCCTCGCCCCGTGCCGTGCTGGTAAACAGAACAGCAGCCAGCATCGCTGCCTTGCTTGCATCTTTGATCATGTAAGTCCCTTTGATGATTTGAAATTCCTTTCCTCGACCCGCCAGGGCCGATGAACTCCCCCGTGACAAACGCCGAAGGCGACGTTCGTCGCACAGAAAACTATCCGAAGGACAACGTCCGGCACCATCACCCAATCGAAAAAAACACGGCTTTCCCGCGCCCTCATCGCCGGCTGGTCAGCCCTGCTTGCAGATGCGACCGCAGAATACGGTTCGGCAAACCCCAGCTACTCAGGCGCAACAAAACGGCAACTGTTCCACAGCGGTGTGCGTCAGATCTTCAGGTAGATCCTGCGCCGGTCCATCCACGCCATCGGCACCCACCACAGCGCGACGAAGCTCAAGGCCATCACCAGCGAGGCGAACGGCGCGCCGGCCAGCGGCGTGAACAGCCGGTCGAACACGTTGGTGTACAGCCAGCCCCAGCCGCCGGTGGCCATCATCGCCAGCACCATCGCCGACGAACCGGCGTAGGCAGTAATGGCGTTGACGCCAAAGCGGCGGCCCAGCGCGGGCCAACCGCGTCGATCAATCAACGCATGCGCAAGCCACAGCGCGGCGAATGCCCAACCTGCGGTCCACAGCACATAGGAGGGCGTCCAGAGGTTCTTGTTGAACGGCAACCACTGCGACCACAGCGCACCCAGCGCCAACAATGCGATCGCATCCAGCAACAGACGCTTCGTGCGTCCACTGCGCAACAAGGCCCCGGCATGCAGCCCGATCAGCGTGGAAGCCAATGCACCCAAGGTGGATACCAGGCCCTCGGGATCATGGCCCAGGCCGGTTGCGGCGTCGTACTGGTACAGCAGCGCACCGAACAAGGCCGTGTCCACGCGGCTGGGCAGGTTGAGCCATGGCGCCACGCTGCCACCGGCTGCCAGCAGTGCGGCATAGCCGCCCAGCAACACCGCCAGGCACAACCATTGCCAACGCGGGCGCAGCCAGATCGCCACCATGCCCACCACCGCGAAACAAAGGCCAATGCGCTGCAGCACGCCCCACGGCCGGTAGTGCGGCAAGTCCAGCCACCACCACGCCAGAAAATGCAGCAGCAGGCCCAAACCAAGAATGCGTAGCGCGCGCGCCAGCACCGTGCGGGACAAGGCGCGGCGATCAGCGCCCTGCTCCACCCGCGGCACCACGCCCAGCGCGATGGACGCGCCCACGATCACCAGGAAGAACGGAAACACCAGGTCCGTCAGCGTGCAGCCATGCCATTGCGCATGCAGCAGCGGCGCGTAGACGTGGCTCCAGCTGCCGGGGTTGTTGACCAGCAGCATGGCTGCAACGGTGATGCCCCGCAGGGCATCGACCGAAGCAAAACGGGCAGGCTTGTTCATGCCTAGGGCGCTCAGTCGCGCTCGCCGGCAATCCAGGTGGCCTGCACCTGCAGGTTCTGGTCGAGCAGCACGAAGTCGGCCTGGTAGCCCGGTGCGATATGCCCGTAGCGATCTTCCAGCCGCAGGAACTGCGCCGGGTAGGTCGAGGCCATGCGCGAGGCCTCGGCCAACGGCAGGCCCAGCAGATTGACCGTATTGCGCACGGCTGTGGCCATGTCCAGCGCCGAGCCGGCCAGCGATCCGGCGGCATTGCGAACAACACCATCGACTGCCGTGATCACTTCGCCATACAGCTCGAAGGCGGGATTGTCCGAGCCAACCATCGGCATCGCATCGGTGACCAGGAACACCTTGCCGCGCGGCTTGGCCGCCAGCGCCACGCGCAGGCTGGCCGGGTGCACATGCACGCCGTCAACGATGACACCGCACCAGCTGCCGGCATCTTCCAGCGCCGCGCCCACCGCGCCGGGGTCGCGCCCCTGCAGCGGCGACATCGCGTTGTACAGGTGGGTGAAGCCGGTCACGCCGGCATCCAGCCCGGCACGGATTTCGTCGTAGCTGCCTGCGGTGTGGCCTGCCGCGACGATGGCACCGTTGGCCACCATCTGCGCGATGGTTTCCACCGGCACGCGCTCGGGCGCAAGCGTGATCAGGGTGACGCCGTTGTCCAGCGCGGTGGCCATGCGCACTTCATCGGCATCGGGCACGCGGAACTTGCCGGCATCGTGCGTGCCCTTGCGGGCAGGCGCGATGTACGGGCCTTCCAGATGGATGCCGAGCACGCCCGGCACCTTGGCGGCAATGGCCTCGCGCGTGGCCTGCACCGCACGCGCCATCACCTCGGCGTCATCGCTGATCAGCGTCGGCAACATGCCGGTGGTGCCGAAGCGGCGATGGCCGGCCATGATGGTGCGCAGTGCGTCCACGTCGGTCTGGTTGTTGAACAACGCGCCACCGCCGCCGTTGACCTGGGCGTCGATGAAACCCGGCAGCAGCCAGCCGCCGCCCAGGTCCACCTGTACGTCGGCGGCGGCAACCGCCGCATCATCGGCGGCAACGACCGCGAGCACGCGGCCGTCTTCGATCAGCACCGCAACGTCGTCACGGAAGTCCTCGCCGGCGAGTACCCGGCCATTGCGCAGTGCGGTTTTCATCAGACCGTTTCCGTCACCTTGTTGAGGTGCGGTGGCAGATCCGGGTTGTTGCCACGGCGCAGTGCCAGCGCGTTGATGGCGCGATAGAAGCTCTGCACGGTCAGCAGCGGTGCGCACAGCGGATGCGGTGCAGCAGCCGTGGGCAGGTTGCCGCCCTCGCCGGTCAGCCATACCTGGGCGCCACGGGCGGCAAATTCTTCCGCCACTGCGCGCGTGCCGGCGCCGGTTTCATCCGGCTGGGCAAACGCCAGCACCGGGAAATCCTTGCCGACCAGTGCCATCGGCCCGTGCTTCACTTCGGCCGAGCTGTAGCCTTCGGCATGCAGGCCGCAGGTTTCCTTGAACTTCAGCGCCGCTTCCTGCGCCGCGGCAAGGCCGGGGCCACGGCCGAGCACGAACAGGTTGTGCGCATCGACCAGGCCATCGGTTACGGCCGTCCAATCGCATTCCCAGGCCTCGGTCATCGCCGCCGGCAATGCATCAAGTGCGGCGATCAGCTGCGGATCGTTCTTCCAGTACGCGCCCAGCTGCAGCAGCGCGGCCAGCGAAGCGAGGTAGCTCTTGGTTGCCGCAACACTGCGCTCGGCACCGGCGCCCAGCGGGATCACCGTGTCGGCCAACTGCGCCAGCGGCGAATCCTCGACATTGACCAGCGCCACCACGCGTGCGCCGCCGGCCTTGGCGGCCTCGGCATTGCGCAGCAGGTCCGGGCTCTTGCCCGACTGCGAAATCACGATGTACAGCGCGCCGCGCACCTGCACCGGCACTTCATAGACCGAGCCCACCGACGGCGACGCCGAGGCGGTCACCAACCCCAGCTGCGTCTCGAACAGGTACTTGCCGTAGGTTGCCGCGTGATCGGAACTACCGCGTGCACAGGTCACCACGAACGGCGGCGGGTTCTGCCGCAGGTCGGCGGCCAGCGCCTGCACCACGTCGCGGTTGCGGGCGAACTGGGCGGCGATGACGGAGGCGCTTTGTGCGGCCTCGTTGAACATCAGGGTTTGCGTCTCACTCGGCAGAGCCATGGATCGTTACTCGGTAAGGTCGGGGGGGGATGAAGGGGGGCGCGAGGGCTGCTGGCGCAGCGGCGCGGTGGAACCGCGTACCACCAGCTGCGGCACGAAGCCCTGGTTCTGCAGTTGCAGCGGGGTGTCGTCGTAGGCATCGCTGCGCAGCTGGCTGATCAGCAGACGTGCGGCATGCCGGGCGATATCGCCGGTGGCCTGCTTGGCGGTGGTCAGTGCCGGCCAGGACTGGCGCGAGAACGGGCTGTCCTCGAAGCCTGCAATGGACAGGTCGTAGGGCACGTTCAGGCCGGCCGAATTGGCCGCCGCCAGCACGCCGGCCGCGATCTCGTCGTTGGAGCCGAAGATGGCGGTGGGCGGCTCACGCAGGGCCAGCAGGCGGCGCGCACCACGGAAGCCGTCGTCGAAGGTGTAGTCACCGGGGATCACCATGTGCTTGTCCAGCGGGATGCCGTAATCCTTCAGCGCCGCCTCGTAGCCGGCGTAACGCTCGCCACTGGAATGGTGCGAGGTGCCGCCCCACAGGAAACCGATGCGCTGGTGGCCGAGCTGGATCAGGTGCTCGGTGATCTCATACGCCGCATCGCGGTCATCCACGAACACGCACGGGCCATCGCCCGGGTCTTCGGTGGCGGCGATGATGCGCACGGTCTTGATGCCGCGCGCATTGAGCGCAGCCACCAGCTCCGGGCGCTCGGACATCGGCGCGGTCAGCACCAGCCCGGCCAGGCGAGAGCGCTGCACCCAGTCGGCCAGTTCCTCGGCCAGCATCGGCGAGGTGGAATCGCACGGGTGGATCTGCAGGCCGAAGCCGGTTTCGCGGCAGGCCGACAGCACGCCGTTCTGCACACCAATGATGTGGTACGGGTTGGGGTTGTCATACACCAGCCCGATCACGAAGGTGGTGTTGCTGCGCAGGTTGCGGGCGGACGGGTCCGGCTCGTAATCCAGCTCGGCCACGGCGCGCAGCACGCGCGCACGGGTGGCCTGCATCACCGAAGGCTCGTTGTTGATGACCCGCGAGACGGTCTTCAACGACACCTTGGCACGCTCGGCAACATCCTTGATGGTGGGTCTACGCATAACCTGTTCCTGCGTTGGCTTGATGGCCGCCATGATGCTCGATTCAGCCGCCACGTGCCTTGCCCGCGCTGTGTCCAACCGTGCCGAAATACAGGATGTACAGGTAGCACGGCACCATCAGTGCGGCGAACACCAGCTGGAAGTGTTCCGGGTACGCATGCTTGAGCAGGGCGAAGGCCTGCGGGATGATCGCGCCGCCGGCAATGCCCATCACCAGCAAGGCCGAACCTGTCTGGGTGAAGCGGCCCAGGCCACGGATGGCCAGCGGGAAGATCGCCGGCCACATCATGGCGTTGGCAAAGCCCAGCGCGGCCACGAAGCCCACCGACACATAGCCCTGGGTGAAGAACGCGCCCAGGGTGAACAGCACACCCATCACCGCCGATACCGCCAGGTACTTTTCCTGCGAGATGTAACGCGGGATCAGGGCCAGGCCGGCCAGATAGCCGAGCAACATCGCAAACAGGGTGAACGAGGTGAAGAACTTGGTCTGGTCCAGCGGCAGGCCGAAGGCGTGGCCGTAGGTGCCGATGGCGTCGCCGGCCATCACTTCAACACCCACGTACAGGAACAGACAGATCACGCCCAGCCACAGGTGCGGGAACTGGAAGATGCTCTGCTTGGCCGGGCCGCCCGCCCTTTCCGGTGCGGCATTGGATTCTTCGGCGCTGATTTCCGGCAGCGGCGAAAGCAGTACTGCGATCGATGCCACCACCAGGATGCCGAACATGACCATGTAGAAGCTGTGGATGCCGCCGGCAAAACCATTCAGCAGCGCCTCGCGGGTTGCCGGGTCGGCCTTGGCCACTTCCTCGGCAAGGTCGCCTACGCCATGCAGCACCAGCGAGCCCAGCAGCAGCGGCGCCAGGATGCCGGCGATCTTGTTGCAGATGCCCATCAATGCGATGCGGCGCGCGGCGGTTTCAATCGGGCCAAGAATGGAGATGTACGGGTTGACCGAGGTCTGTAGCAGCGCCAGGCCACCGCCCAGCACGAACAGGCTGGCCAGTGCGCCCGGGAAAATGCGCCAGGTTGCGAACTGGCCGAATGCCGCCGCACCGGCGGCCATCACGATCAGGCTCAGCGCCAGGCCTTTCTTCATGCCGGTGCGACGCAGGATCCACGACGCCGGGATGGCAAGGAAGAAATACGACAGGTAGAACACCATCAACACCAGGAAGGCGTAGATCTCGCTGACCTGGAAAGCCAGCTGCACGAACGTGATCAGCGGCCCGTTGAGCCAGGTGAAAAATCCAAGAATGAAGAACAGCACGCCGACGACGGCGATGGACGATGCCGTGCTGGCACGCGGCGATGAGGCGGGAACAGCAGACATGGGCAAGGCTCCTGCGAGTGCGGGAAACGGTCGGGCCGTTGAGTGATCGTGTGGGAACAACGTTGTCACATTTATTGTTTGGTGCCGACAGGTTTGTCAACAACACCGGGCAGCCAGCAGAACACCGCAATACCTCCCCGAACCGGCATAACGCAGAGCCGCTGAGGGTTTCGCTTGCGAAACCCCTGATGCAACGTAGGCGAAGTTATCCGATGCAACAAATATGGACACTGCAGGGTTTGCGCGAAACCGCTGCGCTGCAGCATCGAAACTTGTAATTATTCGTTGACATCGTTGTCAGGAGGGTTACAGACTCGGCCCCCGAATGGCGTCCTGTCGGGCGCTGGCTATCGCCATAGGGAAACCGAGTGACCGCTGCCGCCCCCCCACTGCAGACCTCTTTTCACAACTGTGCCACCCGGCCTTTCTTCGCTGCCGACGTCGGCGGCACCCATGTCCGCGTGGGCTTGATCCAGCCAGGAGCGGATGAAGGACAGGCCATCGATGTTCTGTCCTACCGCAAGTACCGCTGCGCCGATTACCCCAGCCTCAGTGCGATCCTGGCCGACTTCGCCAGCCACACCCAGGCCGTGGACGACTGCGTCATTGCCACCGCCGGCTACGCCCTGCCCGACGGCACGGTGATCACCGCCAACCTGCCCTGGCCGCTGTCTTCCAGCCGCATCCGTCAGGACCTGGGTTTCGAGGCCGTGCACCTGGTCAACGATTTCGAAGCCGTCGCCCACGCTGCAGCGCACATCGGCGCCAGCCAGGTTCTGCAGCTCACCGGCCCGGCCGACGCACCGCGTGGCCCGACCCTGGTCATCGGCCCCGGCACCGGCCTGGGCGCTGCGGTGTGGATTCCGGTCGGCAACCGCTCCGTGGTGCTGGCCACCGAAGGTGGACAGGCCTCGCTTGCCGCCACCACCGAACTGGAAATGGCCGTGTTGCAGCAGATGCTGCGCGACCGCAGCCATGTCTCCATCGAACAGGCGCTTTCCGGCCCCGGTCTGCTCAACCTTTACAACGCGCTGTGCGCGGTGCGCGGCGCCACGCCCACGCACACAACACCCGATGCCGTCAGCGCCGCCGCCTGCGAGGGCAGCGACCCGCTGGCCGTGGAAACCCTGCAGCTGTTCTGCGGAATCCTCGGCTCCACCGTCGGCGACATGGCCCTGCTCTATGGCGTGCAGGGCGGCATCTACCTGGCCGGCGGCATCCTGCCAAAGATCAGCCAATTCCTTTTGAACAGCACCTTCGTCGAACGCTTCCTCAACAAGGGGCCCATGACCAAGGCGCTGCAACGCATTCCCGTGAAGCTGGTAGAGCACGGGCAACTGGGCGTCATCGGCGCAGCCAGTTGGTATCTGGAAAGTCGGCCACGTAAGCCGTCAGCAACATAAGCAACAGATGTACCAGCAGGACCCGTAGTTACGCGGCACTCCGGTGCCACCCAATCAGATGTTGAGGAGAGACAACATGCATCGCAAGACCCTGCTTTCGGCAGCAATCGTCAGCTGCCTTGCTTTCAGTGCCCACGCACAGGAAGCCGCACCTACCGCCACCGATCTGGACACCGTCACCGTCACCGGCATCCGCGGTTCGATGGAAAAATCGCTGGACACCAAGCGCGAATCCAACGCACGCGTTGAAGTCGTCACGGCTGAAGACGTCGGCAAGCTGCCGGCACACAACGTGGCCGACACCCTGCAGCGCCTGCCGGGCGTCAACATCAGCTCGTCCTCGGCCGACGAAGGCGGCTTCGACGAAGCCGACCGCGTCAGCCTGCGCGGCACCAGCAACAGCCTCACCCAGACCCTGATCAACGGCCACACCGTCGGCTCGGCCGACTGGTTCGTGCTCAGCCAGGGCAACAACGTCGGCCGTAGCGTCAGCTACTCCCTGCTGCCCTCGGAACTGGTCCGTTCGGTCGAGGTGTACAAGTCCTCGCAGGCCAAACTGCAGGATGGCGGCACCACCGGCTCGATCAACATCATCACCCGCAAGCCGCTGGAGTTCTCCAAGCAGATCACCGCAGAAGCATCCGTCGGTGCGGTCCGCTCGGAGCAGGCCAAGTCCACCGATCCGCAGCTGTCGGGCCTGTTCAACTACAAGAACGACGAAGGCACCTTCGGCGTGATGGTTCAGGCATTCAGCCAGAAGCGCGAACTGCGCCGTGAAGCACAGGAAATGCCTTCAGGCTTTGGTCGCATCGCGGCCGACTCCGCCGCCGCACAGGCCGACCCGAACCTGGCAGGCGTGCTTGCGCCGATCCTGGTCGGCTCGACCCTGTTCGAACAGACCCGCGAGCGCAAGGGCGGCCTGCTGGCCGTGCAGTTCAAGCCGTCGGACAACTTCACCGTTGGCGTGGAAGGCTTCACCACCAAGCTCGATGCGGACAACTACAACCGCAACTTCATGATGGGCCCGCTGTTCAGCGGCTCACCGTTCGCCAGCCTGGAAGCGCCGGACAGCTACACCATCAAGAATGGCGTGCTGACCGACGCCGTCTACAACGGCACTGCAGGCACCAACTACGCGGTCTACGACATGATCGCGCGCGAGTCGACCGCCAAGTCCAGCTACGTCACCCTTGACGCCGAGTGGCAGGTCAACGACAACCTGACCGCCAAGTTCCAGGCCGGCAGCACCAAGGGCGTCGGCAACACCCCGCGCCAGTTCATCGCTGAAGTTGGCCTGGCCAATGGCGGTGGCGCCAGCTGGACCTCGCACGGTGGCGGCTCGCCGATGGATTGGTCCGTTGGTGGCGACATCAGCCCGACTGGCTCCAACAACTTCGGCACCTGGGGCAACCAGCAGGTGAAGGCGATCGACAAGGAGAAGTGGTTCACCACCGACTTCACGCAGTACTTCAACGACGGCGGCATGCTGAGCAGCCTGGACTACGGCCTGCGCTACGCCAAGCACTCGCGTGAAGCGACCTCGCCGGAAGGCGCGACCCCGGGCAACATCTGGGGCGCACTGCAGAACGCACCGACCCAGAAGTTCCCGAGCGGCTTCGCCAGCTCGGTGGGTGGCAAGTTCCCGCGCGACCTGTGGTACTACTCCTTCGCCACCCTGAAGGATGCAGTGATCAACAACTCCACCTGGCTCTCCAACAATGACGGCCCGACCGGCCGCCACAACTACGGTGCCGAGTGGAAGGTTGAAGAGAAGAATCTGGCTGCCTACCTGCAGGCCAATTTCGTCGGTGATTCCTGGAGCGGCAACGTCGGTCTGCGTTACGTCAGCATCGATCAGGACATCGACACGTACCTGGTCGCAACCGTCAACCCGGACGTGAGCAGCCTGTTCGGTGCATGGAACCTGGTCCAGTACAACAACAAGCGTAGCCGCCTGCTGCCGAGCGCCAACTTCAAGTTCGACCTGGCCGACGACCTGGTACTGCGCTTCGCTGCTTCGCAGACCCAGACCCTGCCCGACTACTCGGCACTGGGCGGTTCGGCCAGCGGCTCGGACGCTTCGCGCACCGGCGCCGGCGGCAACCCGAACCTGAAGCCGACGCTGTCCACCAACTTCGACGTCAACCTCGAGTGGTACTTCATGCCGCGCGGCCTGCTGTCGGTGGGTGCGTTCTCGATGAACATGAAGGACTACGTGTCCTTCGGCAGCGAAAACCGCATGCTGTACAGCGAGCTGACCAACCAGATGGAAAACTATCTGATTGCAATGCCGGTGAATGCCGACGCCCAGGTTCGTGGCTATGAAATCGCCTATCAGCAGCCGATCGGCGACAACTTCGGTATCGACGCCAACTACACCTACTCCGACGGCAGCTCGGCCAAGGCGTGGAGCGATGGCACCCACAACCTGATCGGCAACTCGAAGGACACCTACAACATCGGCGTCTGGTTCGAGAACGAACGCTTCGGCGCTCGCGTGGGCTACAACTACCGTTCGGACTTCCTGATCGGCCCGAAGGCTGCTGACCCGTACTACCAGGATGCATTCGGCACCCTGTCGGCATCCGTCAGCTACAAGGCCGCTGAATGGCTGAGCTTCAGCCTGGATGCGCTGAACCTCAACGACCCGACCTACAAGTACTACCAGACCTCGGAAATCCCGTCCGCGTTCTACAGCAACGGTCGCCAGTACTACTTCAACGCACGCTTCAAGTTCTGATCCACCCCGGCACGCTGCATCGCCGGTTAGTTTGACCCGCCGGGCCTGGATCATTCCGGGCCCGGCTTTTTTTAGGGCCGGCGTCATCCAGAGGCCCGATCCGCACCCCGTGCAGAATCGTCCAGATACATCGTTTGGCACTGCCCGCGCACACAGCACATGACAGACACTGCCGCTGCCCCGCTTCAATCACTGCAATCGAAGAACCCAACAGGAGCTCCGCCCATGACGAAGTCCCTCAAGCGCAGCCGCGCGCCCTGGCTCAGCAGCTGTGTGCTGCTCGGCTTCACCGCCCTGCAGGTGCAGGCAGCCGATACCGCTGCCGCGCCGTCGCTGGTCCCCTTGCCTGCCAACTACCAGGCGGCAACTGGAAAGGACTTCGTACTGAAGGCGTCGGACCGTGTCGGTAGCAATGACGAAGCTGGCCGCCGCGCAGCCGGCCAGTTCGTGCAGATGCTGGCACGCAACGGCGGCCCCACCCTGGCCGTGGCCGACAACGCCAGCAAGGCACAGATCCGCTTCCGCCTGGATCCTTCGGCCACCAACACCGCCGAAGGCTATGAGCTGAAGGTTTCCAACACCTGCATCGAGGTCAGTGCCGGTGATGATGTCGGCCTGTTCTATGGCGCGGTCACCGCCATGCAGCTGCTGACCGATGACAAGGCCGGCCAGGTTGCCGCGGCCACCATCAAGGACACCCCGCGCTTCCCGTGGCGCGGCTTCATGCTCGACTCGGCGCGCCACTTCCAGAGCATGGACGAGATCAAGAAGATTCTCGATGCAATGGCGCAGCACAAGCTCAACACCTTCCATTGGCACCTGACCGACGACCAGGGCTGGCGCATGGAAATCAAGCGCTACCCGAAGCTGACCGAAGTGGGCAGCTGCCGCGTCCCGCTGGGCGATGCCGGCGTTGATGCAGCCACCGGCCAGCCGCGCACGTACTGCGGCTATTACACGCAGGAGCAGATCCGCGAAATCATCGCCTATGCCGCGCAGCTGCATATCCAGGTGATTCCGGAAATCGACGTACCCGGTCACGCCACCGCTGCCATAGCGGCCTATCCGGAACTGGGCGTCACCGGCCAGAAGCTGCTCACCTCCAGCGAATGGGGCGTGCTGCCGAACCTGTTCAACACCGAAGAAAGCACGCTGCAGTTCATCGAGAACGTGCTGGAAGAAGTGATCGCCATGTTCCCGGCCAAGTACGTGCACGTGGGCGGCGACGAAGCAGTGAAGGACCAGTGGATTGCGTCCAAGCGCGTGCAGGAACACATGCGCCAGCTCGGCCTGAAGGACGAGATGGAAATGCAGAGCCACATGATCAAGCGCCTGGAGAAATTCCTGGAGCAGCACGATCGGCGCCTGATCGGCTGGGATGAAATCCTCGAAGGCGGCCTGCCGCCGGAAGCCACGGTGATGTCCTGGCGCGGCACCGAAGGTGGCCTGAAGGCCGCCAGCGAAGGCCACGATGTGGTGATGTCGCCGGTCACGCACATGTACATGGATTACCTGCAGACCGAGTCGCCCTACGAAGTGCCCGGCCGGCCGACCACCATTCCGCTGCAGAAGGCCTACGAGTTCGAGCCGGTGCCGGCCGAACTGGCCGCCGACAAGCGTTCGCACATCCTTGGCCTGCAGGCCAACATGTTCAACGAACACACCCGCAATGATGTCCGCCTGGAACACAATCTGTTCCCGCGCCTGGCGGCCGTCGCCGAAACCGGCTGGAGCCCGCAGGGCAAGCGCGATTTCAGCAATTTCCTGCAACGCCTGCCGCGCCAGCTGCAGCGCTACCAGGCCATGGGCATCCGTTATGCGCAGACGCCGTTCCAGGTGGACATGCTGGACAAGGGCGACCACGCCACCGGCACCGCCGATGTCACCCTGGTCAACCCGCTCGGCTATCCGGTGCATTACACGCTCGATGGCAGCGACGTCACCACAGCCTCGCCGCTGTACAACCAGCCGCTGCAGCTGAAAGTCCCCGGCCAGGTGCGTGCGGCCGCGTTCTTCGACGGCAAGCCGCTGGCCGCTGCGCGTGCCTACGACTTCACCGCCGAATCGCTGTTGATGCGTGATGACACGCAGCTGGGCCTGTGCCCGAACGGCGGCAAGCTGCTGCTGCGCCTGGAAGACGATGGCCCGGCCGAAGGCGAGCGCGCGGTGTTCAACGTCAACATCTTTAACCCGTGCTGGCTGTGGTCGGACGTGAACCTGGCCGGCATCAGCAAGGTGAAGGTGCGTGCGGGCCGCATTCCGTACAACTTCCAGTTGGCCCATGACGAGCCCTCGCGCAAGTTCGCACCGGCGCGTACCAGGCACGGGGAAATGGAAATCCTGGCCAACTGCGAGGGCAAGCCGCTGGCCTCGGTGCCGCTGCCGGCCAACCCGGCCGCCGATGGCTTCCTGGAACTTGAAGCAGCAATCACCGCACCGGCAACGCGCGGCGACCTGTGCGTGCGTTTCACCGGCGATACGCGCCCGAACATGTGGACGCTGGATTGGATCAAGCTCGAACCCGGCAAGTAATCGCCGCGCTGTCGTGTTCCCACGGAAGGCCACCGCATGCGGTGGCCTTCTGCTTCATGGCGTTCCCGTCCTGTCCGGTGCGTGCTGATCCTGGACACCGATGCCTGCCCGAAATGGCCGTTCTGCACACACCGCGCGACTGTCCGCACGGCGGTCACGCTGCGTCGCCGCCTCGCGAACATGCCTGCACATACGGGCTTATTGGCCTGCCAAAATTTTCACGACATCCCTTCAAATCCCACAAAGCCCCCCGGCGGGGTCGTTGCGATTTCATATGAAATAAAAATTTCCCTCAAAATCATTCACATAGAAAGGGTTCGCGCGGCAGCCCCGGTCTGAAAATTTTTTGCAAAGCAGCTTGACATCGTTGTCACATAGCCATGAAACTCCGGATGCCGCGACGCCAGCAGGTGCCGCGCGAACTCCCGGGGGATGTCTGTGGTTGCCAGGTTGAACACCATGTCCAAGCCGACCACTTCCAGTTCGTCTGCCTTTCTGGCGGCCGATGTGGGTGGCACGCATGGGCGGGTGGGCCTGTTGCCGCCGGGCGCGGAGCGCTCCGCGCCGCTGTCGATGCTGGCCTACCGCCAGTACCGCTGCGCCGATTACCCCAGCCTCAGTGCGATCCTGGCCGACTTCGCCAGCCACACCCAGGCCGTGGACGACTGCGTCATTGCCACCGCCGGCTACGCCCTGCCCG
>NZ_JBRRDL010000046.1:0-24971 GCF_056759635.1 Stenotrophomonas sp. STEN056 | reverse complement strand
GGGGGGGGGCCTGCCCCCCCCCCCCCCCCCCCCCCCCCCCCCCCCCCCGCCCCCCCCCCCCCCCCCCCCCGCCGCGCGGGGGGGGGCCCGGGGGGAGGGGTGCTGTTGATGCATGCTTCAGATCGCAGCATTCGGTGCACGGAGAAATGATGCCGCTGGGCTTGCCTCACCCGCCGACGTTGAATGCGGGAAGGGCATCGCCGCCGATGACGAGCTTGTTCCAAGCGCGTTCCGCCCTTTCTCCTGTTTCCTCCGTAGAATCTGCAGCTCTGCCCGCTTGTCCTGGTAATTGCCGTGAACCCGATGCGCATCCTGCTGCTTTCCTCCTGCCTGTTTGTCGGTGGCCTTGCCAATGCAGCCAACGACCTGCCCGGCGGTGGCATCGACCCGGAAGCGTTGTCGCGTCATGTGCGCATTCTGGCCTCGGATGAATTCGAGGGCCGCGCGCCGGCGAGCAAGGGCGAACAGCGCACGGTGGATTACCTGGTCGAGGAGTTCCGCAAGGCCGGGTTGCAGCCCGGTGGCGAGGACGGCAGCTGGGTGCAGGAAGTGCCGTTGGTGCGCGCCACGGTGGAAGGCGAGGTGAAGGCCAGCCTGTCGCTGGGCGGCAGCTCGCAGCCGCTGGTCAACGGCGAGGACATCACCCTGCAGAGCCTGAGCCCACTGGGCGTGGTCGACCAGCAGGATGTGCCGCTGGTGTTCATCGGCTACGGCATCTCCGCGCCGGAGCGGCATTGGGATGACTACAAGGGCGTGGATCTGGCCGGCAAGATTGCCGTGGTGCTGATCAACGACGCCGACTTTGAAGCCGATGCCACGGGCGCGTTCGACGGCAAGGCGGTGACCTACTACGGCCGCTGGACCTACAAGTTCGAGGAGGCCGCGCGACGCGGCGCCGAGGGCGTGCTGATCGTGCACGAGACCGCACCGGCTGCTTATCCATGGGCAACGGTGAAGGCTTCTGGCACCTCGCCGTTGTTCGACATCGAGCGCACGCAGGAAGACGCACTGGCCGCGCACACGCCGGTGCGTGGCTGGATGCAGCGTGCCCTGGCCGAGCGCATTTTCAGTGCCGCCGGGCTGGATTTCGAGGCGGAGAAGCGCAAGGCCATGCAGGCTGACTTCCAGCCGGTAGCGCTGGGCGATGCGCAACTGAGCGCTGCATTCTGGGTCAAGCGTGAGCGCGTGGTGAGCCGCAATGTGGTGGCCAAGCTGGAAGGCGCGACGCATCCGCAGGAATCGGTGATTTTTTCCGCGCACTGGGATGCGTTCGGTATCGGTCAGCCCGATGCCAGTGGCCAGACCGTGCGCCACGGCGCCATCGACAACGCCACCGGCGTGGCCTCGGTGCTGGAACTGGGGCGCGTGTTCGCTGCTGGCCCGCGCCCGCAGCGCAGCCTGTATTTCCTGGCGCTCACCGCTGAGGAAAAGGGCCTGCTCGGCGCCAGCTATTACGCCGCGCATCCGCTGGCGCCGCTGGAAACCACGGCCGCCGTGTTGAACATCGAGATGTTCAGCCCGGACGGTGAGACCGCGGACATCGCGACCTGGGGCAAGGGCCGCGTGTCGCTGGAAAACGACGTGGACCGCGTGGCCAAGGCGCGTGGCCGTCATTGGTCGCCGGACCCGAACCTTGAAGCCGGTTTCTTCTACCGCGCCGATCACTTCGCCTTCGCCCGCAAGGGCGTGCCGGCGATCACCGTCGGTGCTGGCCTGGACAAGCTTGATGGTGGCGTGGCTGCCGGCCGCGCGCTGCGTGATGCCTATTTTGCCAAGTGCTACCACCAGGCCTGCGATGCCTGGTCACCGCAATGGGATGGTCGCGGGCTGGCCGCCGACACTTTGCTGGTCTACGACCTGGGCCTGGAACTGGCCAACAGCCGCGCCTGGCCGACGTGGGACAAGGGCGCCGAGTTTGAAGCGGCGCGCGAAGCGAGTGACGCTGCGCGGCGTTGAGCGTTGAGCGTTGAGCGTTGAGTGGTGGTGCGTGATGCTGATTGGTGCTGCCCGGTGCTGATGCCGGCAGACTGAGGCTGCTGGCGTTTTGCTCTTTGCTCTTTGCTTTTGCTTTTGCTTCTCGCTTTTGTTTTTATGCCGTCATTCCCGCGTAGGCGGGAATCGCTCTTGCTTGTGCTCTGGCTATTGCTGTTCACAAAGGCAAGTGCATAGAGCGATGGCGCGACATTCGTCGGTTGAAAACCCCGTTTGCGCGGGAATGGCGGCATAAAGCAAAGGCAACGTCAAAGGCAGGAGCGATTCCCGCCTCCGCGGGAATGACGGCTTAAGATCAAAGCCAAAGCCAAAGCCAAAGCCAAACGTCAAAGCCAAACGTCAAAGCCAAACGTCAAAGCCAAACGCAAACTTGGCTCCGGCATTTCCCGTCCTCAGCGTCGCGTGCCATCCAGCCAGTTCGGGCCCTTGTTCTTCAGGAAGAACACGTACACCACCAGCGACACCGCAATCACCGCAGT
The DNA here is from genome assembly GCF_056759635.1 of Stenotrophomonas sp. STEN056. Classification (NCBI taxonomy): domain Bacteria; kingdom Pseudomonadati; phylum Pseudomonadota; class Gammaproteobacteria; order Lysobacterales; family Lysobacteraceae; genus Stenotrophomonas; species Stenotrophomonas sp. STEN056. The sequence continues at coordinate 22,500 of NZ_JBRRDL010000046.1, read as the reverse complement.
GACGTAGATTGCGAACGCATCCACACGCCCCGTCTTCAGCGCACCCTGGTAAAGCAGCGGCGCGGTGCCACCGAACAGTGAGTTGGCCAGCGCGTAGCCAAAGCCCACGCCCAATGCACGCACGTGGGTGGGAAACAGCTCGGCCTTCACCACGGCGTTGATCGAGGTGTAGCCGGTGAGGATGACGAAACCGAGTGCCAGGATCAGGAAGGCCGCCAGCGCATCATGCTGCTGCGGTAGCTCGGTCACCATGTACCCGGTGTAGAGCACGCCGCCGATGCCGAAGAACACCAGCAGACTCTTGCGCCCGACGATGTCCGACAGCCAGCCGCCGATCGGCTGCAGCACCATCAGGAAAGCCAGCACGCCGAGGTTGATCAGCGTGCCGGTCATCACGTCATCGCCGGCAAAGGCGCTCTGGATCATCTTCGGCCCGTTGACCGAATAGGTGTAGAACGCCACCGTGCCGCCGGCGGTGATCAGGAAGCACAGCAGCAGCGGCCGCCATTGGTGGACGAACAGTTCGTACATCGAACCGGAGGCTTTGGCGCGGCCTTCCCGGGCCGCTTCGATGGAGGATTCCTGCAGCGATTCATCCATGCTCCGGCGCAGCCAGAACACCACCAGCGCGGCCACGCCGCCGATGCCGAAGGCAATGCGCCAGCCCCAGGCTGATATTTCGGGCTTGTCCCAGACGCTGAGCATGACCAGCAGGGTCAGCTGCGCCAGCACATGGCCGCCCACCAGGGTGACGTAATGGAAGGACGACAGGAAGCCGCGCCGCCCGGGAATGGCTGCCTCGGACATGTAGGTGGCGCTGGTGCCGTATTCGCCGCCGGTGGCAAAGCCCTGCAGCAGGCGCGCGATCAACAGGATGATCGCCGCCCAGATACCGATCTGCGATGCGGTGGGCGTGATCGCGATCAGGAACGAACAGCCGGCCATCACCGACACCGATACCGTCAGCGCCAGCCGGCGCCCATAGCGGTCGGCGAAGCGGCCGAAGTACCACGCGCCGATCGGGCGCATCAGGAAGGTGGCCGCGAAAATCGCCCACACGTACATCGTGGAGTTTTTGTCAGCGGCCGAGAAGAACTGAGATTCAAAATAAATCGCAAATACCGAGTAGACGTAGACGTCATACCACTCGACCAGGTTGCCGGCCGACCCTTTCAGCGTGTTGGAGATGGAACGGCGCAACGCGTCGCGGTCGGAATGTGCCGATGTGGCAGTGGTGGCGTTACTCATGCGGACGAAGCCTCCTGGCAGTAAGCGGGTACATGCGTGCCTGGCCGGAGCAATCGGGACGCCGGCCCTGCGAGTCACCGTACTCCTGCCGGGCGCTGCGCTGTGTAATGACTTCGTAGGGGGTAGCCGAGCTGAGGTCAGGCGCGGGTGGCGCTTCTGAGGCTGATTTGGGCTGAAGCTCAGTGAAGGAGTGCTGGAGAATCTTGAGGTTTGGCGGTTGCTTCGGGCGTACCTGCGGGTTATTCGCCTGAGCTGGTTTCGATCTGCCCTCACCCCAACCCCTCTCCCGTGGACGGGAGAGGGGCTCTTGGTCGCAGGCGGAGCGGGGGGGCTGATGCAGCTTTCAGTCGCTTGGCTGTTCGCTTGCACACCGTATTGATCCGTCATGGACGCCAAGCGAAAACAGCATGCCGTTTTCTGTACTGATAACGCGTGGCGCACTCGCCTAGAATCCGCATTCCCCCGATGGTGGTATCTGCCCCATGTCTTCCCCCGAACTTTCGCCGGCTGCTCCCAAGAGCGGCCTTGTCGTGCTGGCCTTGTTCCTGGTCTATGTGGTCTGGGGGTCCACGTATCTGGGCATCCACCTGGCGCTGGAGAGCGGCCTGCCGCCGTTGTCGGTGATCTCCGGCACGCGTTTCGTGCTCGCCGGTGGCGCGCTGTATGCCTTCCTGCGCTGGCGCGGCATGGCCGCGCCCACCCGTGCGCAGTGGCCAACCCTGGCGGTGATGGGGCTGTGTCTGTTGTTCTTCGGCAACGGCATGGTGGTGATGGCCGAGCGCGATGTGTCCTCGGGCCTTGCCGCCGTGGCGGTGGCTTCGGTGCCGCTGTGGATGGCCTTGTTCTCGGCGTTCCGGGGCGACAAGGTGACGCGCGGTGAGTGGCTGGGCATCGGCATCGGTTTCATCGGCGTGCTGTGGCTCAACGCCGGCAGCAGCCTGACTGCCACGCCGAAGGGCCTGGTGTTTCTGCTGATTGCCCCGTTGGGCTGGGCCGCCGGTTCCATCTGGTCACGCGGCCGCGATCTGCCGTCCCCGTTCATGACCGCGGCCGGGCAGATGCTGTGCGGCGGTGTGATTCTGGTGGCGGTGGGCCTGCTGCGCGGTGAGCGCGTGGACGGCTGGCCGGGCCTGCAGGGTGTGTTGTCGGTGGGCTACCTGACCGTGTTTGGCTCCATCGTCGCTTTCACCGCCTACGTATGGCTGCTGCAGAACGTGCGGCCGGTGCTGGCCGGCAGCTACGCCTATGTGAACCCGGTGATCGCGGTGGCGCTGGGAACGTGGATCGCGCACGAGCGTTTCAGCGCATCCGATATCGGAGCGATGGTGGTCATTCTGGCCGGCGTCGTGGTCATTACCCTTGCCCGGATACGCCGCGCATGAATCCTGCGAACGAACACCGTAATGGCCTGCTGGCTTCCACCCTGGCGTTCGTCATCTGGGGGCTGTTTCCGCTGTACTGGCATCTGCTGGCCGAGGTGCCGTCCGCGCAGATCATCGCTCACCGCATTGTCTGGAGCACGGTGTTGCTGGTCGGTGGCCTGGCCATTGCACGCGGCTGGGGTTGGCTGCAGGAGGTGTGGCTCACGCCGCGCCGGTTCTGGCTGCTGGGGTTGACCAGTGTGCTGATCAGCGCCAACTGGAGCCTGTACATCTGGGCGGTGAATGCCGGGCATGTCATCGAGACCAGCTTGGGCTACTTCATCAACCCGCTGTTGAGCGTGGTGCTGGGCGTGGTGGTGTTGCGCGAGCGGCTGGGCAAGCTGCAGTGGCTTGCCGTGGGCCTGGCCGCGCTGGGCGTGGCCTGGCTGACCTGGCAGAGCGGTCGCCCGCCGTGGATCGCCATCGGCTTGTCGATCACCTTTGGCCTGTATGGCCTGCTGCGCAAGCTGGTGGCGGTGGACGCGGTGAGCGGGCTGGGTGTGGAAAGCCTGTTCATGGTGCTACCGGCGCTGGGCTATGTGCTGTGGGCGGAAAGCGGCCACGGCGGCGGTTTCATTTCCGGCTGGGGCTGGGGCAACGACGTGCTGTTGGTGTTTGCCGGCGTGGTCAGTGCGGTGCCGTTGATCGCGTTTGCTTACGGCGTGCGACGGATACCGCTGACGGTGACGGGCCTGCTGCAATACATCGCGCCGACGCTGCAGTTCGTGGTCGGCGTGTTGATCCTGCGCGAGGCGTTCAACGCGAAGCAGCTGGTGGGCTTTTGCTTCATCTGGGCCGGCCTGGTGGTGTTTGCACTGGCGGGCGTGCGGTCGGCGCGTAAGGCACGAAGCATGGGGGGTTGAGGCGGCCTGCGTCCCGTTCCATGTGCATGCAGAGCGCTACCCCTCCCCAGCCCTCCCCTCCGCTGCGCGCAAGGGAGGGGGCAAAAGCGGCTTTTGCTGCCAACTGTCAGATTGCGTGAATCCACCCCCTCCCTTGCGCGCAGCGGAGGGGAGGGCTGGGGAGGGGCAGCGCTTTCAGCGCACGCCCAATCGCTTACACCACGCCAGCAGGCAGCGCCGGGCAGTGCGGGTTGTCGCTGGTTTCGGCGAACCATGTGTTGACCACGCCGGAGAGCCGATCCAGCCGCATCGGCAGGGTCAGGTGGTCCTCGCCGGCCACTTCCAGGTAGCGCGCCTGCGGTGCGGCTGCCGCCAGTGCGCGGCCTTGGGCCACCGGGATGTGTTCGTCATCGCGGCCGTGCACCAGCAACACGCAGGCCGGCACCTGTGCCAACGCCTGGCCCACGTCCACGCTGTCCAGGTCGATGCCGAGCTTGCGGTCGGTGGCGGCGATGGCTTCGTCCAGGCCGCTGCCGCCGTACTGCCAGCGTGCCAGCGGCAGGGCGAGGTAATCGCTCCAGCGCTCGGCCGGCTTGGACAGCATGTGCGGCACCATCGTGCGGATGGCCTGGCCGGCGTTGTCGAAGGACTCCATCGCCACCACGCTGCGCAGCTGCGGACCCAGTTCGCGTGCGGCGAAGATCGCCGTTGCCGCGCCATAGGACACGCCCAGCAGATGCACCGGGCCACTGATCTGGCCTTCGGCCTTCAGGGCCTGCAATGCGGCGACCACGTCCTCGCCTTCGCGCGTGCCGTAGCCGGACGGCGCCTGACCGGAGCGGCCGTGGTTGCGCAGGTCCAGCGCGACGGTGCGGTAACCGTGCTGCGCCAGTTCCAGCGCCCACGGCAGCAACGAGCCGCCATCCATCATCCAGCCATGCAGCAGGATCACCGTGCCGCGCGGTGCGGCGGTGGCGGCGGTTGGCGCCGAAGCCTCCAGCGAAAACTCGGGGAACTGCTTGCCCTTGCCCAGGTAGCGATAGTCCAACCCGTAGTCGCCCGGCTCGAACGATACCCAGTGCAGGGCCACGCCATCGGCACCGGCAACGCTGCCCTGCTGGTGTGGCAGGTGCGCGAGCAGGGCGTCGATGCGGGCGGTGGGCACCAGCGGTGAGGTGCCGCCGGGGGCGGCCAGGCGCTCACTGAGCGACAGCGGCGGGACGGGGGAAGAAAGGGCAAAGCCGGCCAGCATCACGCAGACGCCCGCCAGCGCCAGCGAACGAAGCATGGCGGAATCCGGTATTGGGAAGACCGCTACCGTAGCCACCGGCAGGCGCGGCATCTACCGCGTGGCGATGACAATAAGATGACCGTTGTGGGGTGTTTGGGTTGCACCCGGTGCCGGGCAGGCCGGCGGGGAGCGTTCCGGTGAAGCGCCGGCTGACGCCGCCCCGTGGAGCGGCGTGCAACCGGCCTGGCCTCAGCCCTGCAGCTTCGGCGGGAAGCCAGCGGCTTCCAGTGCCTGGGTGATGCGCTCGGCCGGCTCGCTTGTCTGCACCTGCACGATCCGGCTCGGTACATCGATTTCCACGGTTGCGGCCGGGTCGATTTCCTTCACCGCGGCCGTCACGCTGCGTGCGCAGCCGCCGCAGGTCATGCTTTCAATATGCAGTTTCATGGGGTGTCTCCGTTGGGTTCAGGCACAGGATGTGGGTTGCCATCATGGCAAGGTCAAGCGCTGCGCGAGGTGCGTCCAATGCGGTGGAGCCAGCACTTTCCCGTTCCGATGGCTGCGTACTGAACCGGCGGCCGCACCCCCTTGACCTTCCCGTCATGGGAAGCTTTACCGTGCCGGCAACGGTAGACAAGCGGAGACAAGCCGATGACGAGCACGGCCGGAATGGGCAAGGCAGCAGGTGCCCAACAAATGGAAGATCTGGTGATTGAAGGCATGACCTGCGCGTCCTGCGTGGGCCGGGTGGAGCGGGCGCTGGCCGCGGTGCCGGGCGTGCGCAAGGCCAGCGTGAACCTGGCCACCGAGCGCGCCAGCGTGCAGACCGATGGCAGCGTGACGCGGCAGGCGCTGGTGCAGGCCATCCACAAGGCGGGCTATGAAGTCACCGCATCGGCGCCGCTGGAGTTGGAAATCGAAGGCATGACCTGCGCGTCCTGCGTGGGCCGGGTCGAGCGCGCGCTGTTGGCGCTGCCCGGCGTGCAGTCGGCCAGCGTCAACCTGGCCACCGAACGTGCGACCGTGCAGGGCGATGCCTCGCTGATGCCCGCCACGCTGGTGGCCGCCATCGCCAAGGCCGGCTACACCGCCAAGCTGCTCGACCGCGCGGTCAACAACGAAGACGCGCAGGCCCAGCGCCATGCCGACGAGCTGCGCGTGCTCAAGCGCGACCTGCTGCTGGCCGCGGTGCTGACCCTGCCGGTCTTCGCGCTGGAAATGGGCGGGCACCTGGTGCCGGCCTTCCATCACTTCATTGCCGGCACGCTGGGCATGCAGAACAGCTGGCTGCTGCAGTTCGTGCTGACCACGCTGGTGCTGGTGATCCCGGGCCGCCGCTTCTATCAGAAGGGCATTCCCGCGCTGCTGCGCGCCGCGCCGGACATGAACTCGCTGGTGGCCGTCGGCACGCTGGCCGCCTATGGTTTCTCGCTGGTGGCGACCTTTGCCCCGCGCCTGCTGCCGGCCGGTACGGTCAATGTGTATTACGAAGCGGCCGCGGTGATCGTCACCTTGATCCTGCTCGGGCGCATGCTCGAAGCCAAGGCCAAGGGCCGCACTTCCGAGGCCATCAAGCGCCTGCTCAAGCTGCAGGCCAAGACCGCGCGCGTGCGCCGCGATGGCAGCGTGGTCGAGTTGCCGCTGGAGCAGATCAGCAATGGCGACGTGATCGACGTGCGCCCGGGCGAGCGCATCGCGGTGGACGGCGAGGTGATCGACGGTGACAGCTATGTCGATGAATCGATGATCAGCGGCGAGCCGGTGCCGGTGCAGAAAACCCCCGGCAGCAGTGTGGTCGGCGGCACCGTCAACCAGACCGGCACGCTCGGCGTGCGTGCTACCGCCGTGGGTGGCGCCACGGTGCTGGCGCAGATCATCCGCCTGGTGGAACAGGCGCAGAGCGCCAAGCTGCCGATCCAGGCACTGGTTGACCGCATCACCCTGTGGTTCGTGCCGGCGGTGATGGGCCTGGCCGCGCTGACCTTCCTGGTGTGGCTGCTGTTCGGCCCCGAGCCGGCGCTCACCTTCGGCCTGGTCAACGCGGTGGCGGTGCTGATCATTGCCTGCCCGTGTGCGATGGGCCTGGCCACGCCGACGTCGATCATGGTCGGCACCGGCCGCGGCGCCGAGCTGGGCGTGCTGTTCCGCAAGGGCGAGGCACTGCAGTTGCTGAAGGAAGCCCAGGTCGTGGCGGTGGACAAGACCGGCACGCTGACCGAAGGCCGCCCGTTGCTGACCGACCTGCAATTGGCCGGCGGCTTCGAGCGCGGCGACGTGCTGGCCAAGGTGGCGGCGGTGGAAGACCGCTCCGAGCACCCCATCGCCCGCGCCATCGTCAGTGCCGCGCAGGAAGAAGGCCTGTCGCTGCCGGCCGTGGAGGCCTTTGAATCCATCACCGGCTATGGCGTGCGTGCCCAGGTGCAGGGCGTGCGTGTGGAAGTGGGCGCGGACCGCTTCATGCAGACGCTGGGCCTGGAAGTGAGTGGTTTTGCCGATGCCGCCAAACAGTTGGGCGAGGAGGGCAAGACGCCGCTGTATGCAGCCCTGGATGGAAAGCTGGCGGCCATCATTGCCGTGTCCGATCCGATCAAGCACGACACCCGCGCTGCCATCGCCAGCCTGCATGCGCTGGGCCTGAAGGTGGCCATGATCACCGGCGACAACCGCCGCACGGCCGAAGCCATCGCCCGTCAGCTGGGCATCGACGAAGTGGTGGCCGAAGTGTTGCCCGAGGGCAAGGTGGACGCCGTGCAGCGGCTCAAGGCCGCCCATGGCAGCCTGGCCTATGTGGGCGACGGCATCAACGACGCCCCGGCGCTGGCGGCGGCCGACGTTGGCATGGCCATTGGCACCGGCACCGACGTGGCCATTGAAGCGGCCGACGTGGTGTTGATGTCCGGCAGCCTGCAGGGCGTGCCCAACGCCATCGCGCTGAGCAAGGCGACCATGGGCAACATCCAGCAGAACCTGTTCTGGGCGTTCGCCTACAACACCGCCTTGATCCCGGTGGCGGCCGGCCTGTTGTATCCGTTCTGGGGCGTGCTGCTGTCGCCGGTGTTCGCCGCCGGCGCGATGGCGCTGTCCTCGGTGTTCGTCCTGGGCAACGCGCTGCGGCTCAAGCGCTTCCAGCCGCCGCAGGTGCAGGCATGAAGGAGATGACGATGCACGAGGGCATGAACATCGGCCAGGCGGCCAAGGCCACCGGCCTGTCGGCCAAGATGATCCGCTACTACGAAGACACCGGCCTGTTCGGGCCGGTGGCACGTACCGAAGCCGGCTACCGCCTCTACAGCCCGCGCGATATCCACACCCTGGGCTTCATCAAGCGCTCGCGTGACATGGGTTTCAGCGTCGAGCGTATCGGCGAGCTGCTGCAGCTCTGGCAGGACCGCTCGCGGCACAGCGGCGACGTCAAGCGCATGGCACTGGAGCATGTGCAGGTGCTGCAACAGCGCATCGCCGAACTGCAGGACATGGTGCGCACCGTGCATGCACTGGCCGAGTGCTGCGCCGGTGACGACCGCCCGGATTGCCCGATCCTGCGCGACATCGAAACCGGCGTGCCGTTGCTGGCCGAACCGATGCCGACCCAGTTCGGCACAGGTGGCAAGCCCAAGCCGCGGCATTGATGCAGGCACACGGCTTGTATGAACAACGCGCGACGTACATGAACGTCGCGCGTGCCAGAAAACACCTGAATACAAGCGGAAAAAAACGGTTTCAGGGGCTGGCGGGTTTCAGGATGGGTTGGGGTGCATAACGGAAAAATTACATCCGGACGCAGGCAGTGAATTTGCTGCCGTGCCATCAAGACGTAATCCAGAGGTGTACCCCCATGAAGAATTCGTTGATTGCCCTGGCACTGGTTGCCGCCCTCCCGTTCACCGCTTCGGCGGCTGAAGGCCTGTCCTACAACTACGCTGAAGCCGACTACGCCAAGACCCAGGCGGGCGGCGATGCTGAAGGTTGGGGCGTGAAGGGTTCTTACGCGTTCCTGCCGAACTTCCACGCCTTCGGTGAATACACCCGCCAGGAAGTCGAGCACACCAACCTTGATATCGAGCAGTGGCGCGTTGGTGCCGGTTTCAACAAGGAAATCGCCCCGACCACCGACTTCGTTGCCCGCGTGGCCTACGAAAAGTACGACGAGAAGTTCGCCCAGGGCCTGGATTTCAACGGCTACAGCGCTGAAGCCGGTATCCGCACTGCATTCGGCAAGCACGCCGAGGTGTATGCCATGGCCGGCTACGAAGACTTCAGCAAGAAGCACGGCATCAGCCCGGAAGGTGACTTCTACGGCCGTCTCGGTGGCCAGGTGAAGTTGAACCAGAACTGGGGCATCAATGGCGACATCAAGATGTTCAACAACGGTGACAAGCAGTGGACCGTGGGTCCGCGCTTCAGCTGGTAAGACGCCCCGGCGTTGAGCAGCAAGGAAAGGCCCGGCAATGCCGGGCCTTTCTGCGTTTTGGGGTTGTCTGAAAGGCTGCCCTCACCGCAACCCCTCTCCCGTTCAAGGGAGAGGGGCTCAATGCACTGCGAGCGCGAGCGGCACTAGCCCCTCTCCCGCAAGCGGGAGAGGGGTTGGGGTGAGGGCAGCGCTTGCTCCAAAGCCGGCTGTCATCCATTCGTAACCAAACTGCAGCATCGTGCGCAGCGACCGGCATCCGCCGGAAGGAATCGCTGCCATGACGTCCCGCCTGTTGCTCGCCGCCTCGCTTCTGCTGACCACGCCTTTGGCCTGGGCGCAGCGCGACTACCAACCCATCGAGCAGCGCCTGAGTGCCGAACAGCTGCAGCAGGTCGGCCTGAGCGCACAGCAGCTGCAACTGCTCAATCGCATGCTCAGCCAGGCGCAGGCAGCGGCCCCGGCGCCGGAGCAAGGCCCCGGGGCTGCGCCGGTGCAGTACATCGGGCTGGAAGAAGGCCCCGCGCACAGCAAGGTGCAGGGCGCGGTGGCCGGCTGGGAGCCGGGCACGGTGTTCGTGCTGGAGAACGGCCAGCAGTGGAAGGTGCTCAAAGGCCAGATGCGGCTGCGCCAGACCTTGCAGTCGCCGGAGATCGAAGTAGTGCCGGGCATCGCCGGGCGCTGGTTCCTGCAGGTCGACGAAGACCTGCCCAAGGCCCGCGTGTACCGCGTGCGTTGAACGCCAAAGAAGCTGCAGGCAGGCGGCAGGAGGGCGGTAGGAGCGACTTCAGTCGCGAAGCACGCAGCGCCCAGACAACCATCGTTTCGCGACTGAAGTCGCTCCTACCAGGCCACTGTGGCGCTGCGCTTTACGGGCGCACGCGCTGGGTCAGGCCTTTCAGGAAGTTGCGCAGGGCCTGGTCGCCGCATTCGCGGTAATTCTTGTGGTCCGGCTGGCGGAACAGCGCCGACAGCTCCGGCTTGGACATCGGGAAGCCCGCTGCCTCGAACACCGCATGCATGTCCACGTCCTTCAACTCGAAGGCCACGCGCAGCTTCTTCAGCACGATGTTGTTGGTGATGCGTTTTTCCGGCGGACGCTGCGGCTGCGATTCATCGCGGCCACGGTAGTGATAGATCAGCCCATCCAGGAAGCGCGACAGCACCGCGTCCGGGCAGTTCTCGAACAACGGCTCGTCGTCCTTGCGCAGGAAATCGTGCACCTGTGCGGCGTCCACGGCGAACGCGGCATCGGCCAGGTGGATGGTGTCCACCACCATGCTGTCGCTGAGATCGAGCATGTAGCGGATACTGCGCAGTACGTCGTTGTTGATCATTGCCACTCCGGAACAACCGCGCGGGACGGTCCGGCGGCCGCATAGTGTAACGCTGCCCCCGGCTGCGGCCGTCTACAATTGCCCGGCTTGGCTGAAGCGCATTCAGCTGCAATACGTTCACCAGGAGCACGCGCCATGCGCCCCCTTGCCTATGCCGCGCTCGCTGCCGGCACTTCGCTGCAGCCCCTGGGCATCGAGCGCCGCGCGTCGTGCCCGGACGCGAAGTACCGCTTCGTCACCGGCACGGCCTCGCTGCAGGGCAAGCGCGCATGAGCCTGCGCGCGATCATCCACCTGTGTCTGCATGTGGCCATTCCCGCGCTGCTGGCATGGCTGTTCTGGCGGCCGCAGTTCGGCAAGGCCTGGATGTTGCTGCTGCTGGGCTGGGTGATCGACATCGACCACCTGCTGGCCGACCCGATCTATGCACCGGGCCGATGCAGCGTCGGTTTCCACCCGCTGCATTCCGCGCCGGCCATCGTGCTGTATGCGGGATTGACGGTACCCAGGCGCACGCGCCTGTTCGGTATCGGCCTGTTGCTGCACATCGCACTGGACGCCATTGACTGCGTGTGGATGCGCTTCAGTTCGTAACCCGGGCTTGGGGATTGGTGATTCGTATCAGCGCGGTGCCGCGCTGCTGCGCCATGCGTGATTGGCCGGGATTACCAGCCATGCCACGGGCCGGGGCCGAAGCCATACGGCGTCATGCCATCGCCCTTGCTGACGTGGATGTTGACGTCCACGCGGCGGGTGTTGCCCTCGTCGGTGGTGTAGTTCTTGCCCAGGTTCAGGTCTACCGCGCTCCAGTGGCTGTTGCCGTAAGCCTTGGAATAGCCGATGCCGGTGCTGACGGCGCCGTGCACCTGCAGTTTGTCGTCAACGACCACGTCTGAGGGCGAGTTCTTCGGGGGCAGGCGCCGGCCGCTGTGGTCGCCGTAATAGGTGCCCGGTGCATCGGACTGGTAGGACGGATCGCCGAGGTAGCGCAGCGGCGCCTGCGGCACGCTCAGGTCCAGCGAGCCCGGGGTGGCATTGCTGGCCTGCGCCATTGTGGCGACCGGGGCCAACACCAGTGCGAGGATCAGCGGGGTTCGGATCACGGCGGCGACTCCAGAGCATGCCTTGCAACGGGTTGGCAGGGCTGTCTGCAAGCTATCAGAAATGTCTTGAATGTTGGCTGTCGCCGGAAGGCCATGGCCCGCTGCTGGAGCAGGCCGTCGATGGTGCATTGGCCTCGGGTTGTTGGTCTGCCGGTGTGCGAATCCACCCGTTCGCCTCCAATAGCCGCCTGGCAGCGGTTTGACCTGGGCTTACGCTGGGCGCAGCTAGGCTTCGATCACCTGCCTGGTTCCATCCGTCGGATGGGGAGCCGCCCATGTTTGCCGTGATCCTGCTCAAGGGCCAGAACCGTTACGCGCGTGAACGCTGGGAGCAGTTGCCGGCCCTGGTGGAGTACGAAGGACGCCGTTATTCGCTGCGCATGGGCCCGCATCAACCGCGTTCCAGCGAGATGGCATGGGACCCGGTGGCGGTGTACGCGCCGTTCGAGCTGACCGAGGAGGAGTTCCTGGAAATCCATGAACTCAACCGGCCGCACATCATCGAGCTGGGCCTGGAATATTGAGGGCTGTGTACGGGTTCGCATGATCTGGACGTGGCCTGATCTATAGTCCACCGCAGGCGCGGTAGTCCGCGTGATCCGGTGCGTTGCCTTGCTTAAATCCTGCTTGTCCTTGCTGCTGCGTGGGGTGTTGCTTGCCATTGTCCTGTCGGCTGCCGGCCTGCCCATGGCCACGGCGTGGGCCGCGCAGGATGTCGGCGGCGCCAATGCCCAGACACCCCAGGCACGCATCGAAGCGGCCTCGCGAAGTTTCAGTGCGGTCAAGCGGGCCATCGGGGATGCCGATGCACCGGAAACGCTGAAAACCCTGGGCGAGCGTGCCAGCGAGGCACAGCGTGAGGCAGAAGCCGGCGTGCAGGTGCTGCAGCCGCTGCTGGCGCAGCTTGATGCGCGCATCGAACAACTGGGGCCGGTGCCCGAGGGCGGGGAGGACAATGACATCGCCCGCCAGCGCAAGGTGCTGGACCAGCAACGCAGCCAGCTCAACAGTGACATCGCCCGCGGCAAGCTGCTGGCCGAGGACGCCAGGCAGCTGAGTGAAACCATCGAGAAGGCGCGCGCGCAGCAGTTCGGCGAACAACTTGGGCGCAAGGTCGGCTCGCCGTTGTCACCGGCGCTGTGGCGGCAGTTTGCCGCGCACTTGCCGGATGATCTGGGGCGTGTCGGTGGGCTCTATCGGCAGGCCAGCAGCGGCCTGCTGGAAGCCACCGCCAGGCACGGCTGGATGGCGCCGGTCGTGGGCATGGTGCTGGCGCTGCTGATCGTGTTTCCGCTGCGTATCTGGCTGCGCCACGTGGGGCGTCGTTACGCCGCCTCCGAACGTGCGCCGGCTGGCCGCCTGCGTCGCACCGGCCTGGCGGTATGGCTGTTGCTGGTCGGCACGGTGCTGCCGGGGCTGGCGGCACTGGTGCTGGTGGGCAGCCTGCGCTCGATCTCGGCGATTGCGCCGCGGCTGGAAGCGGTGGCCGATCTCTTCGTGGCGGCCACCTTTGTTGGCGCCTTCATCGCGGCGCTGGCTGCCTGCCTGCTGGTGCCGTCGCGGCCTTCCTGGCGCCTGTTCGACATTGATGACCTGGCCGCCACGCGCCTGCGCCGCTTTGCCTGGGGGGCAGCCTGGCTGACCTGGTTGTCGATGTTGCTGCGTGACATCAACCGGGCCGCGCGCACCTCGCAGGTGAGCACGATCACCCTTGATGGCCTGATCGCGCTCACCTACGTGGCGCTGATCATGGGCATGCTGGTGACACTGGCGGCGCTGCACCGGCGCCGTGCAGCGGCAGCGGCGGCCGCGGAGCAGCAGGAGGGCGAGGGACACGCGCGACCGGCCAGGGCGCCGCGCAGCGGCTGGCTGGTGCTGGCCCGGTTGGGCGGCCACCTGGCCGTGTTCGCCGCCCTTGTGGCCACGCTGCTGGGCTACCTCAACTTCGCCATGTTTGCCGCCCAGCAGATGGTCTGGGTAACGGTGGTGGTGCTGGCGACCTCGCTGTTGATGAAGTTTGCCGATGATTTCGCACTGTGGCTGCTTGCGCCGGACAGCACCTTCGGGCGCATGCTGCGTTTGTCCACCGGCCTGCCAGGTGCGCGGCTGGAGCAGGGCGCGGTGCTGTTGTCGGCGACGCTGCGGATAGCGCTGGTGGTGCTGGGCGTCACGGCGGTGGTCGCGCCCTACGGCAACGTCAGCATTCTGTATGGCGGCCTGGAAGCACTGGCCGGCGGGGTGAAGATCGGCGGGCAACTGCTGCGGCCTTCGTCGGTGTTCTGGGCCATCGTGGTGCTGGTCTGCGGCCTGGCGCTGATGCGTGTGGTGCAGCGCTGGCTGGTGGACACCTACCTGCCCAAGACCGGGCTGGATACCGGCGCACGCAATTCGATCAGCACGGTTGCGCACTATCTGGGCATCGTGCTGGCGGTGTTGTGGGCGCTGGCCACGCTGGGGATTGGTTTTGAAAAACTGGCATTGCTGGCCAGTGCATTGTCGGTGGGTATCGGCTTCGGCCTGCAGGCCATCACCCAGAACTTCGTGTCCGGTTTGATCCTGTTGGCCGAGCGGCCGGTGAAGATCGGCGACTGGGTGAAGATCGGCGACCAGGAAGGCGACATCCGCCGCATCTCGGTGCGTTCAACCGAAATCCAGGTGGGCGATCGTTCCACGTTGATCGTGCCGAATTCGGAACTGATCACCAAGACCATCCGCAACATGACCATGGCCAATGCGCTGGGCCGCGTGCAGATCCAGTTTTCGGTGCCGTTGAGTACCGACGTGGGCAAGCTGCGGCAGTTGCTGCTGGATATCTACCAGAGCAATACCACCGTGCTGGACGAACCCGCGCCGTCGGTGTTCATTGATTCGATCAGCGGTGGCCAGGTGGCGATCAACAGCTTTGCCTACGTGCCGTCCTCCCGCAATGTGTATGGAACACGCAGCGAGTTGCTGTTCGAGTTGCTGCAGCAAACCGCTGCAAACGACATCGCATTGGTGACGCCGACCGATATCCATCTGGTGCGTGATCCGCAGGAATCACCCACCGCGCCGTAGGCTGAAGTGGAGCCGCAGTGGGTGCGGGAGGCAAGGCTTGCCTTCGCCATGCCGAAGGGAGAAGCGGTTCTGCAGGGTTTGTCGGTTCGCAGCGAGGGCCGCTTCTGCTCCCTCCCTTTCGCGCCGCGAAGGGGAGGGCAAGCGCGCATCTACGCAGCGCAGTACCACAGGGCCTCAGGAGCGCGGATGCTCCGGCGCTGCCGGAACCAGGGCGTAGTCATCAATGGCCAGCTGCTCCGCGTGGCTGAGCCAGGCGCGGATTTCCAGATCATCGATTTCGTGGTCCAGCCCGACCGGCATTGAAATGCGCCCGTCGCTATCGGCCTGCACCCATTGCTGGGCAACGACCACCTTGCGGCTGGATGACACCGCTTCCACCCAGAAGGCTCGCTGCGGCCGCTGTGCGGCATACAGTTCCAGCATGTAGCGGCCGGGGCCGGTATGACGCGGCTGGCGGCTGATCATGCGTGACTGGCGCACGCTCGGGCGCGGCCCGGTAAATGCCTGCAAGGGCGCATCAACGGCCACGCCACGGCGCAGCTGGTCATCACGGAACAGGCGCATGCCCTGGTCGCTGTCCACCAGCAACGCGCACCATTGGCCATCGGCCGAGCCATCCTCAAAGGCCGTGCAACGGTCCACATAAGCCAGCCGGTGCCGGGGATCGGCCTCGTCGAACTTGCGCGAGGTGTTTTCCAGATACATCGACTTCAGCTGCCAATCCTGGTCGTATTCGAGCAGCACCGGCGGCTGCACTTTCTGCACGCCGACCAGCACCTGTTCCTGGTCCAGCCGCAGCATGCGGGTTTGTTCACCCAGCCACAGCGAGCGTGAGAACGCGCGATAGCGTGCGTAGTCGGTGCCGTCACTTTTCATTGCCGCGACACTGGCACTGGGCGCGCGCGGGGATGCCAGCAATGAGCGGCCAAAGCCAATCGCGTCGATGGCCGGATCAATCAGCTGCAAGGCCGTGGCACCGGAATCCAGCGTGGTGCCGGTGCGGGTGGCAACCTGGCGCGGCGCGATGTCGTTGCCGAGGAACAGCAGCAGGTTCTCGCGGCGCATGTTCTCCAGCACATGGCTCAGGTCGTTGGGCATGGCCAGGTGGTCGGATGCCAGCACCACCAGCGTGTCCTGGCCGAACTCACTGGCGCGGATGCGGTCCACCAGCTGCGAGATCAAACGGTCGCTGCACTTGAGTGCACGCAGCAGGCCGACGTTGCCGTGCTCGCTGCGGTAGCGCATGCCCTTGCAGGCCACCGGCAGGTGACCGGCGGGGTGATGGGTGTCCATCGTCAAGGCGGTGAGCATGAACGGTTGGCCGGCACGCGACAGCTCCAGGAAGCGCTCGAACGCCTGGTCCAGCAGCACGTCGTCGTGCAGGCCCCAGTTGGAAAAATGCTTGCGCGCGATGTCCTGCTGCTGGAACCAGGCAAGGTCGCGTACATCATCAAAACCATGCGTGGACAGGAAGTCGGCCTTGGCCGCGAACTGGCCATTGGCGCCACCCATGTAGTGATTGCTGTAGCCCTGCTGCTTCAGGTAATCGCCCAGGCAGAACGCCTCGGGAAGAAAGCTGCCCATCCGGCCCATGCTGTTTTCATCGCCCTGCGCGGTGGTCAACGGCACGCCGCACATGGACGACACCAGCCCGGCGATGGTCCAGCCGCTGCCATCGGCCGAGGCGATGTCACGGAAATCCAGCGCCTCGCCGGCCAGGCGGCGGATGTTGGGCATCAGGGCCGGGAAGACCTCTTCGTCCAGATAGGTGCGCTCCAGGCTCTCGCCGTAGATCCAGACGATGTTGGGGCGCTTGGCCAGCGGCTTGCCGGGGATGGTGTATTCCGGCGCCACGGCGCTGTAGTCCACCGGCTGCATCTGCAGATGGATGCGCTTGGCATCGCGATACAGCGGGCTGGCGACAACGGTTGCAATGAGCAGTGCGGCAAAGCCGCCGAAGATCGGCACACCGTGGCGGGCCAGGCGCAGGCGGCGTACGCGCAGCAGCAGCAAGGGCGTGAGCGAGGCCAGTACCAGGGCCAGGAAACCGATGATGTAGGCACCGAAATCACCGACGCCGGCACCTTCCATGTCACTGCGCAGGTGGTAGAGCGTGGCGGAGTTGATGCCGTCACCGCTGAGGCGGTCAATCAGCCACCAACTGCTCAGTGCAAGCAGCAGCAGTGACAACAAGCCTGCCTTGAGCTTTGCCAGCGTGGGCGAAAGCAACAGCAAAAAAACCAGAACAGCCAGGTAGAACCAGATGATCCAATGCATGCGGCCACTTGGGTAGCGAAGACGTAAGTGGGTGGCCGTGGCCACCGCCTCCACCACAACACCGTGTCAGGTGTATGACGAAGGAGGACCGGATGTTGCCTGCACGAACCTGACTGAAATGTTTGTTGTGACTGCGATTTTGTGTGAGAAAAAGTGATGAATGCAGGATGTTTCCGCGATAACGGTTACATCGCTGCATGCCCGTTCATGGCTGGATGCTTCAACGATGCCCGCGTTCTTCGCGCAGCCGCGAGCGCGTGCGGTGATCAAACAGCAATGCGCTGAGGATCAAACCCATGCCGATGACCACGCCCAGCAGAAACAGCGCGATGGCAAAGGCGGGATAGCCGAACAGGGTGAAGCGGGTAGGCACCTGCATCAGCAAGGCCGAGGACAACAGCAGCGCGGCGGTAATCAGGCCAGCGGCAATACGGTTGGCGACTTTCTGGATGTTCTCCATCAGCCGCGACTCCTCCAGCCCGGTGACTTTCATCTGCAGCCGGTTTTCGGCGACCAGGCTGAGGATGTCGGACATGCGTCGCGGGCCTTCACGCAGCAGCTGCTGCACTTCCATCGCTTCACTGGCCAGGTTGGCGCGTGATAGGGATTTGCGCAGGCGCGCGCGCATCACATGCTGCAACTGCTTCTCCACCACCTTGCGGGTATTGAGCTCCGGCGCCAGTACATGGCACACGCTTTCAAGACTGAGCAGGGCCTTGCCCAGCAGGCTCAGTTCCGGCGGTGTACGCAGGTTGCTGCTGGTGGCGATGCGCACGATCTCCAGCACCACCCGGCCTTCGGAGATCGTGCCGTTGGCGGCGTAGCGGGCGATCATCTGCCCGGTTTCGCGCAGGTGGCGTTCTTCGTCGTAGTCCTCCAGGCGGGTGCTGATGGCGATGATTTCATCGGCCACTTCCTCGCCCCGGCCATCGACGGCCGCGAACAACAGCTTGAGCAGCCGCTCACGCAGGCGCGGCGGCACATGCGCCACCATGCCCAGGTCGAAGATGGCCAGTTGCCCCTCGGGCGTCACCCGCAGGTTGCCCGGGTGCGGATCGGCATGTATCTCCCCATGCACGAAGATCTGGTCGAGATAGCCGCGCACCAATGCCGCCGCCAGCGGCTGCATCGACTGCTCGGTGCGGCGTATCGGCGGAATGGCGTCCACGCGCACACCGGGCACCAGCTCCATGGTCAGCACGCGGCGGCTGCACAGATCCCACATCGGCTGCGGCACCCACAGCTCGGGGTAGGGGGCCAGGTGTTCGCCAAAACGCGCCAGGCTGGCGGCTTCGGCTTCGTAGTCCAGCTCCATGCGCAGGGTCTTGGCGAACTCGTCCAGCCAATCGGAGAAGCGCACCTTGCGCCCGACGCGGGTGAGGTGGTCGGCAGCGGTGGCGAAGCTGCGCAGCACGCCGAGGTCCGAACGCAGCTGCGTGGCCACGTCCGGCTTCTGCACCTTGATGGCCACTTCGCGGCCATCGCGCAGTTCGGCGCGATGGACCTGGGCGATGGAGGCGCAGCCCAGAGGTACCGGGTCGAACCAGGCAAACAGTTTGTTGATGGACGCGCCGAGGTCTTCTTCGATGATGGCGCGGATCTGTTCGACCGGGATTGGCGCGACCTTTTCCTGCATGCGCTCCAGCGCCGTCACATACTCCGGCGGGATCATGTCCGGGCGGGTGGACAGCACCTGGCCGAGCTTGACGAAGGTGGTGCCCAGCGCCTCCAGGTCGGTGACGAACTGGGTCGGGCTGCCGGCGGGTGGCTGGCGCCCCAGCCGCGGCAGTTCACCATCAAGCGAGATGCCCGAGAACACGCCCGAGTTCCGGTAGCGCAGCAGCATCCGCACGATCTGTTGCCGGCGGCTCATGCCCCCGACGGTGGTCGGTACATCGTTGCTGGTGGGTTCGTTCAAACCGATACCTCCCGCAGAACAAGGCCTGCAGTGTGGCCGTTGCCAGGTTGGGGGCGGGTGAATGCAGCGCAGTCACCCGCAGCGGCGCGTGAATGGGTGAAAATCGCCGGGTCCGCCCACTTCAAGGTGTCCCCATGGCTGGAGCCAGCCTGTTTGCCCTGCTTGACGATATTGCCGCACTGCTTGATGACGTCGCCGTGCTGACCAAGGTGGCGGCCAAGAAAACCGCCGGTGTACTGGGCGATGACCTGGCGCTCAATGCGCAGCAGGTGACCGGCGTCAGCGCCAACCGCGAGCTGCCGGTGGTGTGGGCGGTGGCCAAGGGATCGCTGGTCAACAAGGCCATCCTGGTGCCGGCGGCGTTGGCCATCAGTGCCTGGCTGCCGTGGGCGATCACGCCGCTGATGATGATCGGCGGTGCCTTCCTCTGCTACGAGGGCGTGGAGAAACTGGCGCACAAGTTCCTGCATTCCAAGGAAGAGGACCAGGTCCACAAGGCCGAACGGCTGAAGGCCCTGGCCGACGATACCGTTGACGTTGTCGCCTGGGAAAAGGACAAGATCAAGGGCGCGGTGCGCACCGATTTCATCCTGTCGGCGGAGATCATCGTGCTGTCGCTGGGGGTGATCTCCAGCGCACCGTTCGGCCAGCAGGTAGCGACGCTGATCGCAATCGCACTGGGCATGACGGTGTTCGTCTACGGCCTGGTGGCCGGCATCGTGAAGCTTGATGACGTGGGCGCGTGGCTGCTGGACAAGGGCCGCGCGCTGGCCGCGGTGGGGCGCGGCCTGCTGTACGCCACGCCATGGCTGATGCGTGGCCTGTCCATCGCCGGCACCGCCGCGATGTTCCTGGTGGGCGGCGGCATCCTGGTACACGCCATACCGGCGCTGCACCACTTCGTGGTCGGCCTGGCCCCGGCCAACCTGGATTGGCTGGCCAATGCGCTGGGCAGCGTGGTGGTGGGCATCCTCATCGGCGCGGTGGTACTGGCAGCGGTGACGTTGTTCCAGCGGATGCGCGGCAGCAAGCCGGCGCATTGATCACAGGCGTGTCATCGGCGGGTGCCTGCACTTGGGTTCTTCGTGGGCTGGGATGGCGTCCCAGTCCGCGACTCCGCGGCGCAGGCATTCCAGCTACAGGAAATTGCCGTGCAGGAGATTTCATCCTGATGGCCAGGGCAAGTTCAATCAGCCGGCAACACCCGGTTGCGGCCGACGCGCTTGGCCGCATACAGCGCCTGGTCGGCCCGATGCAGCAGGCTGTCAATGGGCTCGTCTGCGCGGGCCTGGGCCACGCCGCCACTGAAGCGCACCTGCACCCGTTCGTCGCCGGACAGAAATGGCCGTTGCGCCAACGCCAGCTGCAGTTGCTGTACCGATTCCAGCGCGACGGACGCGCCCATGCCCGGCATCACCACGACGAATTCATCACCGCCCAGACGTGCGATGTGTTCACGGCCGCGCAGACGCTGTTGGATCACCGCGACGAGATGGCGCAGTGCCTGGTCCCCACCGGCATGGCCGAAGGCGGCGTTGGTCTGGCTGAAGTGGTCCAGGTCCAGCATGGCTACGCTCAGCGGTCCGTGGCCCTTGCGTAGTTCCTCGGCCAGCAGCTCTTCCAGGCCACGTCGGTTCAGGGCGCCGGTCAATGCGTCGGTACGCAGTTGGCTGCCGGCATCCTCAAGTTCACGTTCGAGTTGTTGCACGCGCTGTTCGGCGGCCTTGGCCTCGGCGCGGGCATTGGCCAGGTGGTCGCGCGCGCGCGCGGCCTGCGCCTGTACCCGTGCGGTGTCCTGCAATACGTCCTGCAGCAACTGGTTGAGGTCGGCAATGCTGCGGGCCTGGCGCACCGCGATGGCGTAGCTGGCGATGCGGTCGTGGTATTCGCCGGTTTCGGTGGCCATGCCATCGACCTGGTCGAGGAAGCTGACCATCAGCTCCTTCATCGCCTGCTTGGAATCGGTGATGCCCTGGCGCAACAGCCCTTGCCGGTAGATCACCTCACGTAGCTCGTTGCGGGTTTGCTCCAGCGAGCCGGTGTCCAGCGTGCCGGCCAGCAGTTGCCGCACATTGCGTATCTGCCCCTGCAGCCAGCTCTCGCCGTCGAGCAGTTCGGTGATGTTGTCCAGCAGCATGTCGAACAGGCTCAGCAGCAGGTCGTGCTGCTCCTGCATGCCATCGCTGCGCACGCCCACCTGGTGGCAGAGCTCGCGCAGGTGCTGCGCCACCGGCTCCAATGGTTGCCCGCTGCGCCAGCCACGCAGCTCCTGGCCCATGCGTTGTGCCTGCTGTTCCAGCTCCGGCGAGTGCTGCATCAGGCTGGCCAGCACCGCGTCCAGCGTATGCCCGAGCATGTCGCGCAGGCGTTCGGCCTCGCTGTTGCCGGTGCTGGGCTGCTCCAGTTCGATGGTGCGGATGTATTTGTCGATCAACTGCCGCAGCAGGCGGCCGTAGCGCTCCCAGTCCTGGTCGGCATGCGCGCTGTGCAGGCGCTGGCCCATGTCGCCCAGTTCGCCGGGCAGGGTGCACATGCCCTGGGCGAAGGCGAGCAACAGGGGCTCCGGTGCGTTGTTGCCGACGAACAGGCGCTGCAGCATTGCCATGCCGCCATTGCCCGCGGGCACCGCAACCTCGGCCACCGTCGATGCAGCCGCGCGGCGGGACAGGATGCGTCCAAGGCCTGCGTTGCCGGGGGAGGAAGAGTCGGTGCTGTCGGCCATTGCGCAAGGATCCGGGCGGGGGAGCGGGCGCGCGGCTGCGCGTCCCGGGGCTGGTATCACGGCCCCATTATCGGCAAGGTGGGGGCCGGCTTGAACGGCAACGGATCACAGGAGGACGCATGCGGGTATTGCTGGCCGGAGCCACCGGGCTGGTTGGGTCACAGGTGCTGCGGCAACTGCTGGCTGATCCACGCTGCAGCCATGTCATCGCGCCGAGCCGGCGCGCGCTGGTGGCGGGCGATGCCAAGCTGTCAAACCCGGTGCTGGATTTCTCACAGCTGCCGGCGGGCACGCAAGGCTGGCAGGTGGATGCCGCCATCTGCGCGCTGGGCACCACGCTGAAGCAGGCCGGTTCGCGTGAGGCCTTCCGGCAGGTTGACCATGGCTACCCACTGGCCATTGCCCGCGCCGTGAAAGCCCAGGGCTGCAATGTGTTTGCGCTGAATTCGGCGATGGGTGCCAATGCGCGCTCCTGGTTCTTCTACAACCAGGTGAAGGGCGAACTTGAGCGTGACCTGCGCGGGCTGGGGTTTGCATCACTGGCGCTGGTGCGGCCTGGTTTGATCGGCGGCGAACGCGCCGAGTCGCGGCCGGGGGAACAGTTGGCCAGCCGCGTGCTCGGCACTCTGGCGCCGGTGCTGCCGCGCGCATGGCGGATCAACCCGGCCACGCGCATCGCCGATGCATTGGTCGAGGCGGCCTTGAACCCACAACCCGGCGTGCAGGTGATTGGCTCGGCGCAGCTGGTGTAGGAGCGGCCTTGGCCGCGAACCCATGCGTTGTCCGGTGGTGTGTTGCCTGTAACCCGGTGATGCTGGATTGCGATTTCCCACGTGACGGGACGCATCGCCAGCTTCGCGGCGCCCGCCGGCGCGAACGGGGGGTTGTTGTTTTTGGGGGGGGGGGGAATGCCCGCCAGCCCCAGCCCGCACCCCCG
>NZ_JBRRDL010000045.1:0-25483 GCF_056759635.1 Stenotrophomonas sp. STEN056 | reverse complement strand
GACCCGGGAATGGGGAATCGGGATTGGGGATTCGGTACAACCAACACCAAAACCCGCCCCGCCCCGGATTGCCGCGCCATGTGGGCCGGAGAACGGCTTTGCCCTGCTCTTGCGGTTGCCGTCGCTTCTACTGAATCCCCAATCCCAATTCCCTATTCCCGGCTGGCCGTGCTTGCCGCTGCCATCGCGCTGGCCTCAAGATGCTGCGGCCTTTGGGGAGGATTGCCGCGCCATGCCACGCCGTTCATTCCGTGCCTGCCACACCTTCGTGCTGCTTTCCCTTTGCACGACCGCCCTGCTCGTCGGCTGCAAGCGCGGCGACGAACCGTTGCCGGGGGCGGCGACTGAACCGGCCGCGGCGGTACGCCAGCTCGCCAAGCACCTGCAGGACAATGATCTGGTCGGCTATGCCCGCGCGGCGGTGCCGCCGGCCCAGTACGCCGAGCTGGAAGCGGCCTGGGCCCAGGGCCACAGCCGCTGGCCGCTGACCGAGCTGCCGCTGGACGAAAAACTCCCCGGTCTGCTGACCACGCTGTCCGAAAAGAATGCCGAGCAGCAGCTGCAGCGGGCCTTCAAGGCGCAGCTGGAAGGCCAGGCCGTCAGCGTGCGCCAGGCGGCGCATTCGCTGGAACTGTTCGGCGTGCAATACCTCAGCCACCAGGGCGATTACAGCCCGGCAGAACGCGAACACTACGTGCAACTGGTCACCGCGCTCAGCGCCTGGGCACAGGCCGCGCCCCTGTCCGATGCCAAGCTGGCCAAGAGCAACATCGCCACGCTCACCGCCGCGGCCCGCGCTACCGGCCTGTCAGGCCAGGAGGCTTTCCAGGCCGCCGGCATGACCGGCAGCCTGCAGCAGCTGGTGCCCTTTGCCGTGGCCATCAAACAGGTGCTGGCCAGCTACGGGCTGGTGCTGGATGACAGCATCAGCCAGATGCGCACCGGCCTGATCTCACAGAACGGCGACAACGCCACCGTGCGCGTTCAGTACCCGCTGGCCGGCAAGGACGTGGATCTGCAGCTGGAGCTGGTGCGGCGGGACAAGCATTGGTATCCGGCCCGCACCTTGACCGAGGTGGATACCGTGCTGGCCAACGCCCGTGCCGCCGAACAGGCCAAGGCCGAGGCAGCGGCGGCTGAAGCTGCACTTTCCGAAGCGCCGGCGCAGCATGCCCCCGGCAACGCGGATGCATCGGCTAAGCCATAATGGCGCCGATGTCGAAACAGAAATCCCAGCCCGACCAGGGCGAACTGCTTCCGCCGGACGACGCCAACGCGCCGGCCGCCTCTCCTGCTGCCATCGTGCCGGGCCCGCCCGCCCGTGGGCCGCATGCCCGCGCTGGCCGCCGCCCGCTGTGGGCACGCCTGCTCGGTCGGCTGATCGAGCCCTGGCTGGGTTTGAAGATCGAGCCTGAACAGGCCGGTGAGTACAACGACGGCCGCCCGGTGGTGTATGTGCTGGAGGACTACGGTCTGTCCAACGCACTCATCCTGGACCAGGCCTGCCGCGACGCCGGGCTGCCCTCGCCGCTGGTGCCGCTGGCCGGCGATCCGACCGGGCGCAAGCGCGCCTACGTGGCCTTGTCGCGACGCTCCAGCAACAACATGCTGCTGCCCGAGCAGCGCGGCGCCAAGACCCACTCCGACTCGCTGGCCAAGCTGCTGCAGGCGCACCGCGCCAACCCGGCGCTGGACATCCACCTGGTGCCGGTGTCGATCTTCGTCGGCCGCGCCCCGGACAAGCAGAGCGGCTGGTTCGCGGTGCTGTTCTCGGAAAACTGGGCACTGGTGGGCCGCTTCCGGCGCCTGCTGGCAGTGCTGCTGAACGGCCGCGACACCATCGTCCGCTTTGCCCCGCCGGTGTCGCTGCGGGCCACCGTGGACGAAGGCCTGGAGCCGGAGCGCACTGTACGCAAGCTGCAGCGCGTGCTGCGCACGCACTTCCGCCGTATCCGCGAATCGATCATTGGCCCGGACCTGTCCACCCGTCGCCTGCTGGTGGACAAGGTGCTGGAAGCCGACTCGGTGCGCGAAGCCATCGCCGCCCAGGCCAAGCGCGACAACTCCAAGACCACCGAGGCCTGGAAGAAGGCCCAGGGCTATGCGTGGGAGATTGCCGCCGACTATTCCACCCCGGTGGTGCGCTCGGCCAGCTTCATGCTCAGCCACGTCTGGAACCGCATCTACGCCGGCGTGCTGGTGCACCACCTGGACAAGTTCAAGGAAGCCGCGCCCGGGCACGAAATCGTCTACGTGCCCAGCCACCGCAGCCACATGGACTACCTGCTGCTGAGCTACCTGCTGTACGACCGCGGCATTGTGCCGCCGCACATCGTGGCCGGCATCAACCTCAACCTGCCGGTGGTCGGCACGCTGCTGCGCAAGGGCGGCGCGTTCTTCATCCGCCGCTCGATCAAGGGCAACGCGCTGTATTCGGCGGTGCTCAGCGAGTACGTCGCACAGCTGGTGGCCGGCGGTTACTCGATTGAATACTTCGTCGAAGGCGGGCGCTCGCGTACCGGCCGCCTGCTGCAGCCCAAGGGCGGCATGATCTCGATGACGCTGCGTGCGTTCCTGCGCCAGCCGCGCAAGCCGGTGCTGTTCCAGCCCATCTACATCGGCTACGAAAAGCTGATGGAGGGCAACAGTTATCTGGACGAACTGTCCGGCCGGCCGAAGGAAAAGGAATCGATCTGGGCGCTGCTGTGGGGCATTCCCAAGGTGCTCAAGCAGAACTACGGCCAGGTGGTGGTGAACTTCGGCGAGCCGATCGCGCTGAACGACGTGCTGGCACGGAAGGCACCGGAATGGGATGGCCAGCCGATTGCCGAGGACGAGAAGCCGAGCTGGCTGTCGGGCACCGTCGATACCCTGGCCGAGCAGATCCAGGTGCGCATCAACGGCGCCGCCGACGTCAACCCGATCAACCTGCTGGCGCTGGCGCTGCTGTCCACGCCCAAGCACGCGATGGGCGAGGCCGACCTGATCGCGCAGATCGAGTTGAGCAAGAAGCTGCTGGTGGAAATGCCGTACTCCGACCGCGTCACGGTCACCCCGCATTCGCCCGAGCGCATCATTGCCCACGCCGAGGAAATCAACGTCCTCACCCGGGTCAAGCACCCGCTGGGCGACGTGCTGAGCGTGAGCGGCGACACCGCGGTGCTGCTGAGTTATTTCCGCAACAACGTGCTGCACCTGTTCACCGCGTCGTCGTGGGTGGCGTGCTGCTTCCAGAACAACCGCCGCATGAGCCGTGGCGGCTTGCTGCGGCTGGGCCGTGGTTTGTATCCGTTCCTGCAGCAGGAGCTGTTCCTGCCATGGAGCGAGGACGAGTTCGCCGCACGCATCGACCAGACCATCAACGTGTTCGTGCGCGAAGGCTTGTTGCAGCATGTCGGCGAGGACGATGGCGGCATGCTCGCGCGCAGCACCGGCCAGACCGATGAAGTGTTCCGCCTGCGCGCCATTGGCCATTCGCTGCAGCAGGCATTCGAGCGGTATTACATCGCCATTGCCGTGCTGGTGAAGAACGGCCCGGGCACGCTCGGTGCCGCCGAACTGGAAAGCCTGTGCCAGCAGGCCGCGCAGCGCCTGAGCCTGCTGTACGCACCGGCCGCGCCGGAGTTCTTCGACAAGTCGCTGTTCCGTGGCTTCATCCAGAAGATGCGTGAGCTCAAGCTGGTGTGGCCGGACCAGAACTCCAAGCTGCTGTTCGACGAACGCCTGGATGCCTGGGCCAAGGACGCCAAGTTCATCCTCGGCCGCGAGCTGCGCCACACCATCGAGCGGGTGAGCCCCGAAGCGGTGAAGCCGGCGGAGCCGCCGGTTTCATAACACCGTTGAAGTTTGGATGGCCAAACACAGGATGTGGGTAGCGCTATGAATAAAAAGAGCAAAAATCCGGCAGCTGCAGTGGAAGGGTTGTCTGCACTGGACGACGCGGTGGTTCGCCGCACCTGGCACGAAGGCCAGTGGTGGTTTGCAGTGGTCGATGTGGTGGCTGCACTGACACAGTCCACCAATCCGAGTGGCTACCTGCGCGATCTACGTCAGCGCGATGAAGTACTTTCCAACAGCTGGGAATCGTTGGTCGCGCCGTTGCGGGTCAATACGCCGGGTGGTCCGCAGCTGTTGAACTGTGCGTCCCTGGAAAGCGTCCTGCGCATTGTTCAATCGATACCCTCGGCGCGTGCCGAGCCGTTCAAGCTCTGGCTGGCCAAGGTGGGCAATGAGCGCATTGAAGAGACGCGTGCGACTGACTTCGGTGCACTGAGCGAAGCGCAACGTCGGCTGTTGCTGCGTGAGCAGGTGAGCGAGCACAACAAGGATCTTGCAGCGGCTGCCCGCCAGGCTGGTGTGGAAACGCCGCTGGATTACGCGGTGTTTCAGGACCACGGTTACAAAGGTCTGTACGGCGGTCTGGGGGCGAAGGACATCCATGCGCGCAAGGGTTTGAAGAAGAGCCAGAAGATTCTGGATCACATGGGCAGCACCGAACTGGCAGCCAACCTGTTCCGTGCCACGCAGACCGAAGAGAAGCTCAGGCGCGACCAAGTGCGTGGCAAGACTGCGGCCAACCGCACGCATCAGCAGGTTGGTGAAAAGGTCCGCAGAACCATCCAGGAGTTGGGGGGAACCCTGCCCGAAGCCTTGCCCAGGCCGGAAAAGAGCATCCAGCAGATACAGAGGACGATGCTGCCCAAGCCGAGCAAGGGCCAGCCTGAGAAAGAATGAGCGGGATGGCTGCATCCTTGATTAATCAACAGTTTGTAGAGAGGGGGGGGGCAGGTTGCCCCCCCCCTTTTTGCATCCGGCCGGTGAATCCGGCCCTGCTGCGGACCGATCAACCGCAGTGGGCTTCGGTCATCTGGATATGTACCTGCGCCGGCGCGCAGCGCATTGGGCCGATGCGGATGTTGTCATCGGGCCTGCAGCCTGCACCGTTGTAGTTGGCCTTGCCGAAGTGTGTCCCGCGCCCCGGCGCGGTGCCGGGGCAGCGCGCTTCAAAGCGGACGCTGCAGCCGCTGTGCGAGGGCGTTGTGCCGCGCAGATACAGCACCGCCTTGCCGCCCCCCGCACAGGACGTGGCATGGCCGCGGAAGGTTGCCTGCACACTCTGTGCGGCCTGATGCTGCCGCAGTTGCAACGGTGTCATCCGTGCGGACGTTGCCGGCAGGTATGCATCCAGCACCGGCGACGCCCTGCGTACCTGCGAGGGCGCCGCTGCGGTCAGCGTCAGCAGTGATGCCAGAACGATGGAAGTGCGCTTGGCCGTCATGGTGGGGCCCCGATAACCACCGCTGTCTTCTCAAAAGCCGGTGCCGGCGGTCTTGTCGCAACTCACGCGCAGGAACTCCATCGCATAGGCCACGCGTGCAGCCATGTCCGCCGCTCCAAGATTCAGCGCAGTGTGATGGTTGTGGCCGTTCTGCAGGAACAGCACCTGCGCACCATTGGCCTTCACCTCCTTCACATCGGCCCAGGAGATTTCGTCGCTGGCGATCGCGCCCGACACCCGTTCGGCCGGATAGAAATTGTGGGTTGGCAGGTGGTTCCAATAGCTCCAGCGGCCCTGCTCGCTGATGTCATACAAGCGCTGGCGCGTCTGCACGAAAAGCCCGGTGATGTCGTGCCTGATGGTGGTCCTGCAATGGCCGGCGACAACGGCTTCGGTGACCGGCGCTGCGCCGCTGTATTTGTACTGGCGCTCCGAACTGCCCCACGCCTCAAAGGCTGTGGTGAAAAACGGGCTTTGGTAGGGGTTCCCAGGCAGTGCCATGCTGAGGAACTTCTGAGCGCCTTCTATGGTTTGTTCCTGGGCCGAGGCAGTGGAAGACGAACCGCATAGAACGGCAACAACGAGCAAGCCGGGAGCAAGGTGGTTTTTCATCGGATCATCCTTTTGCGCAGCCTTTGGCACATGCCGGTGGGGTGGGTTGGTTGAGCAGGGCCAACTGCGGCTGAAATTTTTCAATGCCCGGTTGTTGGCTTTCCTGGTGCACATGCTTCCGTGCTACTGGGCCGTCCCCCGTCCGGATTTCCCCGGGCATGGCACGGTTGCGCTGGCACACACATAGTCGGCGCTGCAGCCCCAGCTCTCGAAGGTGTCGCCGGAGAGCACGCCGGTCACCCGGCCGGAACTGCATTTGAGCTCGCCGGAGATCCGGTAGCCTGTTCTGTCGCAGGCGCGGTTCATGTTGTCCCTGAGGACTTCCTCGGCCCGCTGCCGGCTGTAGCGGAAGCCAATGCCAAAGCCTTCTCTGCCCTGCTTGAGCCGCGGCGTGCATGCCGGAGCCGTTTCGGCTATTGCGGCAGGGGCAATGCCGTTGCCCCGGCGAGCGGCTTCGGCACGTTCGCGCAGTTCCACCAGGCGGCGTGCTTCAGTTTCCCGGTGGGCGCCCAGCCTCGTGGTTTCAGCAGCGATGTCCCGCTCTCTGCGCTCGCGTGCAAGCGCTTCCTGCCGGGCCTTGGTTTCGCGCTCTTGCCTGGCGTGTTCGGCACGGGCGATATCCGCGGCACTGGGGGCCTTGCAGTAGTTGACCCGGTCAATCCAGCACAATTCCATCTCGACCCCGTTGGGCAGGGTAGGGCACGGGGCTGAAACAATCAGGCCACCGCGTTGGGCGTCTTCGAGCTCGGCGGCGGTGGGGCGCTGGTTGCGCCACCCGCAGACTTCATTGCTGGCAATGCATTTATAGGAAAAGGACGGAACCGGGCAGGGGATCGTCTGCACCGATTGCGCCGAAGCAGGGCCGGCAAGCGTCATGACGACGAGCATGCAGGCGCTGGCGCTTCCCCGGAATTGCGTGATCGATCGGAGTAAACGTCGCAGGCGCATCACAGCCCCCCGGGTCCGCTGGCGGTTTGCACAGCCGCTTTACCCTGGATCGCGCGGGTCTCGTTGACCCGGCAAAGGAACAGCAGCTCCCGGGCCAGCTGCTGCTTCTGGGCGGGATTGGCCTTGCCGAACTGGCTGCTGAGTTCCATGACGCCCTGGGTCAGGCCGGTGCTGCCCTCGACACTGTCGAACAGAGTGGACAGCGCTCCGGCCGACGCACCGGAAACGCCTGCCCAGGCCTTGATCGCGCTGCCTTGTGCCAGGGCGGGGGCGATGATCGTTCCGGCGATGACGCCGAGGGTGGCGAAGATGTTCTTGTGGGTGCGCTTTTGAGCGTACTGCTGACGGTGTTCGCCGATGACGTCCGCGCAGTAGCTCTGGATGCGATGGAACGCCAGCTCGGGCTTCTCCGTACCGTCGTACATGGCTTCCAGGCCAGGAATGTCTTCCGGGGCGAGGGTGCGCGCCTGCGTGGGCACCAGGCCAATCTTCCAACTGCCCACGGTGCGCAGGGTCTGGCAGCCGGACAGCGCGCCGCCGAGCAGCGTGGCAAGCGCCAGCAGCCGGCAGGCCCGGATGATCCTTTCCATTGCACTCCCCCGTGATGGCACATGAACCTGCAAGCCGACAGCCCGCGAGCCGGTCGCGGACGTGTCGTGGTGATGCGCCCTGGCGACCAGCAGGTCGGCAAGGCCGGCCACGGTGCTGCTCCCTCCCGCATCCGCAATGCCGTGCGCACGCTGTCCCGGTGGCAGTTGATCGCAGCGGAGAAAGTGGGAACACTCCCAGCCGGGGCTTGACAGGGGGTTGTCATGCGTATTCGGGCGTTGCCTGCAGGGCCGGCACGCTGCCGCGTTGGCGGCGGGGCATCTGGCGGGCATGGGGTTTCAAGTTGGATATCCGCGCCTCGGGCCATTGCCGGGGAGCAGGGGCATGGCTGACAAACCCGTGCTCGCGGACCTGCTTGAACCGCTCTACGCCTCGGTGCTTGATCTCTCCGCGCTGGATACCTTCAACCAGCGCCTGGCCGAAGCCACCGACAGTCCCATCACCGGGGTGCTCATCCATGATGTTGCCGCCGGCAAGGGCGAGGTCAGCCATATCCATGGCGTGGACAACGTACACATGGCGAGCCTGCTGGCCGAGCTGGACCTGCGCGAGGACCCGTGGATGCGGCGGGTGACGCCGCAGTTGGCCATTGGCCGGGTGCTGGATACCGAAGA
This sequence comes from Stenotrophomonas sp. STEN056, assembly GCF_056759635.1. Classification (NCBI taxonomy): domain Bacteria; kingdom Pseudomonadati; phylum Pseudomonadota; class Gammaproteobacteria; order Lysobacterales; family Lysobacteraceae; genus Stenotrophomonas; species Stenotrophomonas sp. STEN056. Next base: position 17,422 of record NZ_JBRRDL010000045.1, on the reverse strand, counting down.
CATGCTGCCGCGGCGCGAGGCCCTGCGCAGCGGCTTCTTCAACCACTACTACCGCCAGCTCGGCATCGTGCAGCAGGTGGCGTCGGTGGGGCTGTACGACGGCGCCAGCTCGGTGACCCTGTCGCTGTGTCACGGCGACTTCAAGCGCGTGTATGGGGAGGCCGAGCTGGGCCTGCTGCGCGCGCTCACGCCGCACTGGATCAACGCCTACGCCATGCTTCGCCGCATCGGTGGCCTGCAGCAGCAGGTGGACACATTGGAGCAGGCGCTGCAGCAGTCGCCGGTGGCGATGTTCATGCTCAATGCCGAGCTGCATATCTGCCGTACCAATGCCGCCGCCGAGGCCCTGCTCGGCAGTGGCCTGCTCCGCCGCGAAGCCGGCGCACTGGCGGTGAATGGCCGCGCGCGTGCCGGCCTGCAGGCCCTGCTGCAACGCGCGCTGCGCGGCGCCGGCCTGCTGGTGGCGGGCGATGTCGAGAAGCTGGTCCTGCATGACGTCAATGACCGCCCCGCGCTGGTGATGACGGCACACCGGCTGCCGGCCGGCGCCATGCAGGCGCCGGGTGCCCTGCTGGTGTTCGCACGCGAGGTGAACCAGGCCCCGCTCTCGTTGGAACCCACCCTGCAACGCCTGTTTGGCCTGACCGTGGCCGAGGCGCGGCTGGCCCTGGCGCTGTATCGGCATGCCGACGCAGCGGCTGCCGCGCGCGAATGCGGCATCACCACCGGCACGGCGTTGGGCCGGCTGAAAACCATCTATGACAAGACCGGCGAACATGGCCAGGTGAGCCTGGTGCGGCTGATCGCGGCGGTCAGCGCAGCCAGTGCGGGCTGATCAGCGTTTCACGGTTCGCCGGGGGCGTGGTGTGCCGCGTTGCGGGTTACAGCCGGCGTTCCGGAAAGACGGTGCCCAGGTATTGCAGGAAGGCGGCCACCTTGGGGCTGACCAGGCGCCGTGAGGCGTGCAGGGCCCACAGTTCAACGGCGTCCTCGATGTCGGCATTCCAGACCGACAACCGGCCTGCATCCACTGCCTCGCGGATGATGGAAGAAGGCAGGCACGCCGTGCCGGCACCGGCCAACACCGCATCGCGCACCATCAGCAATGAGGACAGCCGCAGCCGGAAATCGGGGGCCACCTGCCAACGCCGGCCGCCGCGCTCCACCTGCCAGCCGGCCGGACGTGGCAGCCCAAGCATGGCGACGGCGGCAACGCGCGCGGGGCTGCCATCGGCGTGGGGAGGTGGTGGCGGCAACCCGGGGGCGGCCACCAGCCACATCCGGTCGCGGGCGAAGCAGCGGCCCACCAGTTCGCTGTCCGGTTGTGGATTGACCCGGATGGCGATGTCGTAGCCGTCTTCCACCACGTCCACGCGGCGGTCTTCGCCCACCAGCTCCAGTTGCACCTGCGGATGCAGCCTGGCAAAGCCGGCGGCGATATGCCCGCCGAACGTGGTGGCGAACAGTGTCGGTGCGCTGACCCGCAGCAGGCCTCGTGGGGTGGCGTTGCCGGAGACCAGCGCCTGCCCGACCTCTTCGATCTCCCGCACCAGTGCGCGGGTACGCTCGAACAGCGCGCGGCCGTCTTCGGTCAGGTGCAGGGCGCGCTGGCCGCGCTCAAGCAGGCGCAGGCCGAGCGATTGCTCCAGCGCACGCACCCGGCGCGACAACGTGGCCTTGGGCCGCCCGGTGTCGCGGCTGGCCCGGCTGAAGCTGCCGGCATCGACAACAAGGTGGAAATCGACCAGCGCGGAAAGATCCATGGCTCATTTTCGAGACGGGGCGTCCAGTGATTATGGCTATCGGACCATTTGCGGTACATCCAAGCTGACGGCCCTGCTCTCGGCGACCTATCGGAGACCCGCCATGAACCGCTTGTGGAACCCCGTTCAACTTGGCCGGCTGCAACTGCCCAATCGCCTGGCCATGGCCCCGCTCACCCGTTCCCGCGCTCTGGCCGATGGCACGCCGGCGCCCTTGGCGGCGCAGTACTACGCGCAACGTGCCGGCTTTGGGCTGATTGTGTCCGAAGGGACCCAGCCCTCGGCCGACGGCCAGGGCTACCCGGGCTCGCCGGGCATGCACAGCGCCGGGCATGTTGCCGGCTGGGCAGCCGTGACCCGCGCCGTGCATGACGCCGGCGGGCACCTGTTCATCCAGTTGATGCACGCCGGCCGCATGGCGCACCCGGACAACACCCCGCACCACCGCCAGCCGGTCGCACCCTCGGCCATCGCACCGGGCGAGCAGATGTTCACCCTCGGCGGGATGAAGGACATTCCCACGCCGCGCGCGCTGTCGCGGGCGGAGATCCAGACCACGGTGGACGACCATGCGCGCGCGGCAACGCGGGCGATGGAAGCCGGTGCCGATGGTGTGGAGATCCATGCCGCCAATGGCTATCTGATCCAGCAGTTCCTTTCGCCCAATGCCAACCAGCGGACCGACGCCCATGGCGGTGGCGTTGCCCAGCGCGTGCGGTTTGCGCTGGAAGTGGTGGAGGCGGTAACTGCCGCCATCGGTGCGGACCGCACCGGCATCCGCCTGTCACCCGGGTCGCGTTTGGGCGGCATTGATGAAGGCCCCGAGCGCGATCCGCTGTATCACCATCTGGTCTCGGAACTGGCGCGGTATCCCCTGGCGTACCTGCACCTGGCCCATGGCGGTGATGACACGCTGCTGGCCGAACTGCGCCGCCGCTGGCCGGGCACCTTGATCGTCAACCGGGTCAACCGCCCCTTGCAGGCCGTGGCCGACGACATCGATGCCGGCCTGGCCGACATGGCCTCGGTGGGGCGCTGGGCGCTGGCCAACCCGGACCTGGTGGCCCGGCTGCGCAGCGGTGCGCCGCTCAACGAGGCCGACCCGGCCACCTTCTATGGCGGCGGTGCGCGCGGCTACACCGACTATCCGTTCCTTGAAACCGCACTGCCGGCCAGTGCCTGATCCCCGGAGTTGATTGCCATGCCCAGTTTTTCCACGACGGATGGGACGCAGATTTTCTTTACCGATTCCGGCCACGGGCGCGCGGTGGTGTTGCTGCACGGCTGGCCGCTGTCATCGGCCATGTGGGAGCGGCAGGCCCTGTTGCTGGCGCAGCAGGGCTACCGGGTGGTGTGTCCGGACCGGCGCGGCTTTGGTCGCTCGGACCAACCCTGGCTCGGCTATGACTACGACCGCCTTGCCGACGATCTGCAGGAACTGCTGGAGCACCTGGACCTGCATGAAGTCACGCTGGTGGGTTTCTCGATGGCCAGCGGCGAAGTCATCCGCCATCAGGCACGCCATGGCCATGCCCGTGTCGCCCAACTGGTTCTGATGGCCGGCACCGCACCGTTGCTTGCCCAGCGCGCGGACAACCCGGAAGGCGTGCCGCAGACCGTATTGGATGGCCTGCTGGCCGCGCTTGCGCATGATCGCCCCGGCGTGCTGAAGCAGTTGGCCGATGACTTCCTGGGCGGTGATGGCGCCCCGCCGCCCAGAGATACCGCTCACCAGTGGTACATGGCAATGGCACTGCAGGCATCGGCGCGGGCGACCTCGGAGGCGGCACGCAGCTGGTTCAGCACCGACCTGCGAGCGGATCTGGCGTGCATCAAGGTGCCCACGCTGGTGATGCATGGCGGCGCCGATGCCAGCGTGCCGGCGGCACTGAGCGGGCGGGTGAGTGCCGCGGGCATCGCCGGTGCGCGCTACATCGAATATCCGCAGGCCGGCCATGCGCTGGTCATCAGCCGGCGCGCGCAGGTGGAGGCGGATCTTCTGCAGTTCCTGGAGGAATGGGCTGCCGGTGCGAGGTCGGCCGCCAACCCGGGCAACGGGGCTGGGCTCAGGCCGGCTCGTCCGGGATCAGCAGGCTTTCCAGCTTGGTGATGCAGTCCTTGAGCTGCAGCTTGCGGCGCTTCAGGCGCTTGGCTTCCAGGTCGTCGTCCGGGTTGGCGGCGAGGCGTGCGATGCGCTCGTCCAGGCTGCGGTGCTCGGCCCGCAGCTCGGCGATGCGCTGGTGCAGTTCATTGGCTGGCGGCAGGTTGGACATGCCGCCAGCTTAGCTGCTCAGGGCGACCAGTTGACATACACCGGGTTGCCCAGCATCAGCAGGCTGCCATCGGCGGCACGCGCGTCCACCCGCAGCCAATGGCGCTTGCCGTCCGAACGCCAGCGCAGGCTTGCCTGCTGGCTGCCATCGTTGCCCGGTTCCAGCGCGGCGCGGTGGCGCTTTCCATCGACGATGAATTCCAGCTGCACCGGCTGTGGATAGTCCAGCGTGGTGCGCAGCGTCGCCCATTGCCCGGCAGCCAGTGCCAGCTCCTGGCCCATGTCGGCGCCGCGTCCATCGTCGGTTTCCAGGCGCAGGTCCAGGCGGCTGCCGCGCGCATTGCGCACGTCCACCACCACGCGCCCCTGGCGGATGCCGGCCAGCAGGGCTTCGCGTGACAAGCCCTCGGCATGCACCAGCGTGGCCGGCAACCCGATCGGTGACGGGCCATCGGCCGGCCCCGGATTGTGGCTGTCGCTGCCGCCGACCGCGGTCATGCGGTGGCCCTGCTGCAGCTGCTGCTCCCAGAAGCCAACCCCGGCGCGCGGGCCGTCGGCCTGGGTGCTGTTGACCACTTCCACCGCGTGCACGCCCGCCATGTTCACCGGCTTGGCCGGCGTCCAGCCGCACCCCATGCAGTCCTCGCCGGAGGACAGCGCCGGATGGTTGATCGAGAACACCGCGCCGCTGTCGGCCACCTGGCGCAGTACCGGGTTCCAGTCCGGCAGCGTGTCGCCCAGCCGGAACGGCACCGGGCCATTGACGCCAAACACGTTGGCATGGCCCTGGAAGGTGGTGACTTCCATGCCCGGGATCAGCAGCAGGCGGTCGAACCAGGGCTGGTGGCGCACCAGTTCTTCCAGGTGCGCGACCGAGTTGTGCTCGGTGACCACGACAAAATCCAGGCCCTGCCGCACCGCTGCCTGCAGGCTCAGGAACAACGGACAGGGCACCTTGTTGCCCTGCTGGCTGCTGCAGCTGCCATCGCTGTGGGTGCTGTGCATGTGCAGGTCGCCGCGGTACCAGCCCGGGCGCTCGGCAAGCACCAGCGCCGGGCGGTCCTTGCCGGCCTGTACTTCGGCCTCGCTCCACAGGGTGACGTCAACCTTGTAGGGCGTGCGCACATTGCTGCGGATGTTGGGAATGCCCAGCAGCACCTTCCACTGGCCCGGTGGCAACGCCCCGGGCAGGTAGCCGCCGGTGGCGTCGTAACGCGATACCGAGATGGCCGAGCGCGAACCGCCGCTCCAGCCGCGGAAGCCATTGGCGTCCAGCAGCCCCAGATCAATGACGGTGCGTTCCTTGCTGCCATCGTGCTGCAGCGAGACAGCCACCCGGCCGGTGTCGGCCGGCACCTGGAATGGCAGCTCCAGGTAGCGTTGATGATCCGTGCCGGTCAGCGTGCCCTGCAGGTGCAGGACGTCGGCGGCATGGGCGGTGGTGCTGGCGGCAAGGGCCGCCAGCAGGACAGGGACCAGGCCGCGCATCAGAAGCGGTACATCACGGCCAGGCGGTAGTTGCGGCCCAGCACCGGCCGGGCGATGAAGGCGCTGGCGCCGGCATCGCTGCTGGCCAGTTCACCCGCGCGCGGGTTGCCTTCGGTCAGGCCGAGGGAGTTGGTGAGGTTGTCGACATAGCCGTAGATCGAGAAACGGTCGGTCAGCTCGTAGCGCGCGCTGAGGTTGAGCAGTTCGTAGGACGGCAGCCGCACCGAGTTGGCGGTATCGACGAAACGCTCGCCCTGGTGCTCGGCGGCCAGTTGCAGGCGCAGGCGCTGGTCGAGCAGGTTGACGCCGGCAACGGCGCGCAGGCTCAGTTCCGGCACGCGGATCAGCTGGTTGCCGATGAAGTCGCGCAGCACCGGCGCACCATCCACCAGTTCGCTGTAACGCAGGTCGCGGTACTGCGCATCCTGCCAGGTGGCGTTGACGCGCAGGTCGAACCAGTCGGTGGGATACCACGCCGTTTCCAGCTCCAGGCCGAAGGTGCGGGTGCTGGCGTAGCCGGCCTCGCGGGTGGACACGCCGGTGTCGGCGTTGAAGTGGTAATTGCTGAAGCCGACGTTGTCGTACTTGGTGTAGAACGCGGTGGCATAGGCGCTGAACAGCGGGTTGGCGAACTTGAAGCCGACTTCGGCCAGGTCCATGGTCTGGGTATCGGCCACGGCGTTGTTGCCGGCCACGCAGGCGGCCACGGTTTCGGCCGAGGTGGCGTCGCAGTTGTCGTTGCGGGTGAGGTAGTTGCCCAGGCTGGGCAGGCGGAAGGCCGAGGTCCAGCGGCCGAACAGGCCCATGCTGTCACTGAACTGCCAGTTGGCACCCACCGACCAGCCCAGGTCGTCCGAAGACAGGTCGTGGTTCACGTACATGCCCGAGCCGGTCAGCATCTGCGAGGTGGCCAGGGTGCCGCCGTTGACGCGCTGGCGCACTTCGTTCCAGCCGCTGCTGCTGGCCTTTTCCCAGCGCAGGCCACTGTCGATGCGCAGCTTGTCGTTCACCTGCCACTCGTCACTGACGTAGAAGGCGTGGCTCTTCTGTTCGCCGGAGGCGTTGTTCCACTCGTAGCCGTAGCGCCACACGCCGTTGTCGCTGAAGGTCTGCAGCACATCGCCATTGGCATCGAGCGCTACCAGGTCCAGCACGCTGGCGTTGTCCTTGGCATCAAGCAGCATCGAGGACGAATAGCGGCGGTAGTCCTCCTTGGTGGAGGCCATGTAATAGCCGACGGTAAGGTTGTGCTGCTGGCCACCGATGTCGAAGCTGCGCATCAGGCGGGTGTCATTGACGAACTCGCGCACCGGGATGTCCAGCCCGCGCAGGCCGGCGGTCACCATCAGGCCGTTGCCGTTTTGCCCGGCGATGTCGAAGCTGCCGCTGCCGTTGAGGTAGCTCAGGCCCAGCGCGGTGGCGCCCGGTACCGAATTCAACAGGCCTTTCTGCCCGTCCAGGAAACTGGCCGCGGTGCTCAGGGCGTTGGGAAACACGCCGTTGCGGATGGTGTCGGTCTTGCTGAAGCGCGCGGACTGCGCCAGCTCCCAGCCGCCGCCCAGTTCGGTTTCCAGCTTCAGCGTGAGCTGGTCACGCTTTACGTGGGTGCCTTCGCTGTTGTCGAAATCCCAGCCGCGGCCATCGGCGGTCTTCATCGACAGGTAGCGGGTTTCCGGCCCGGCCAGGGTGCCGTGGTTGCCGTCGAAACCGGGCACCGCGCGGATGTCGCCGTTGCCGTTGGTGTACATCGGGATGCCCAGATAGAGCGCGACGCGGTCATCCAGGTGCTTGGCGTCAATGCTGAAGCGCCCGCCCTCGAACTCCTTGGCCAGGTTGAGCCGGAACTGGCCGCCTTCATTGCCGTTGAAGCCCGGGTCGCGCACGCCGTCCTCCACGCGGTAGAAGCCACCGAGCAGCAGCTTCCAGCCATTGGCCAACGGGCTGCCATAGGCAAAATCCAAGCGGTTCAGGCCGCTGTCGCCCACGGTGTACTTGAACACGCCGCTGGCTTCTTCGCCGACCTGGCGCGGGATGAAGTTGATGGCGCCGGCCGGTGCGTTGGAATACATCACCGAGGCCGGACCGCCACGCACCACTTCCACACGCTCGATGGTTTCGGCCAGGCGCAACGCCTGGTCGCCATTGAGGTAGCCCAGTGCCGGGTCGTGCACCACCGGGATGCCGTCTTCCAGCAGCGTGACCGAGCCAAATCCATCCACCGGGATGCCGCGCGCACGGATGTTGCCGCTGGCTTCACCGCCGGAGGCCTCCACCCAGAAACCGGGCACGGACTTGAGCGCCTCGGTGACGCTGGTCGGTGCCTGCATGCGCAGCTGCTCTTCTTCGATGTTGGTGATCGAGTAGCTGGTTTCGGCCTTGGTACGGATGCCGGTACCGCTGCGGCCGGTAACGATCACCGTGTCCAGGTCCTTGGCCGAGGTGGCGGGCGAGGCGGGCGTGTTCTGGGCGAAGGCCAGGGCCGGCATCAGGGCGGAAACAGCGAGGGCGCAGCTGACAGCAGAAGCAAGACGGTTGTGGAGCACGACGTAATCAACTGGGGAGCGGAGGGAGCCGGGATGCTGTCAGCGCGGGGTGACGGGGTCATGACGCTTTTTTGAAACGCCCGCGCCGGGCCGCTGTGGAGACCGGGGGCAGCCGGTAGAATGCCGATGATGAGTTCCGTCCTGCCCCTGTCCGTTCCCGCACCGCGCGCGCGCGATCCGCACGCGGCCGAACGCGGCCAGCACAAGCTCGGCAAGCGCCTGCGCCGCCAGGTGGGGCAGGCGATTGCCGACTTCGGCATGATCGAGGCCGGCGACAAGGTGATGGTCTGCCTGTCCGGCGGCAAAGACAGCTACACCCTGCTGGATGTGCTGCTGCAACTGCAGAAAAAGGCGCCGGTGCCGTTCGAGCTAGTGGCGGTCAACCTGGACCAGAAACAACCGGGTTTTCCGGAACACGTGCTGCCGGACTACCTGACCGCGCTGGGCGTGCCGTTCCAGATCATCGAGCAGGACACCTACTCCGTCGTCAGCCGCCTGATCCCCGAAGGCAAGACCCTGTGCTCGCTGTGTTCACGCATGCGCCGTGGCGCGCTGTACAACCATGCCGCACAACACGGTTTCACCAAGATCGCGCTGGGCCACCACCGCGATGACCGGGTGGCGACGTTTTTCATGAACCTGTTCCACCACGCCAAGGTGTCCAGCATGCCGCCCAAGCTGCTCAGCGATGACGGCCGGCATGTGGTGATCCGCCCGCTGGCCTATGTGAGCGAGAGCGACATCATCGAGTACGCTGCTGCGCGCAACTTCCCCATCATTCCCTGCAACCTGTGCGGCAGCCAGGAAAACCTGCAGCGTCGCCAGGTGGGCCTAATGATGCAGCAGTGGGAAGCGCAGCACCCCGGCCGCATCGAGCAGGTCGCGCGCGCGCTGGGCAATATCCATCCGTCACAGATGGCCGATCCGGCGTTGTTCGATTTCCTGGCGCTGGGCCACGGTGATGACACACCCTTGCCGGATGCGTCGCCAGGCTGGGTTGAGCGTGACCCGCCCGACGCCCCGCACGCCGCCCTCCGTCCCGTTGGAGTTGGCGTGCCGCAATAGCTTCAGCAGCGCGGTGTCGCGTTGCTCTCACCTGCCCACCGGGCACCTTCCCTCCAGCGGCGAAGGATGCAGCCCGCTCCCTGATTCGCGTTTTCTTCTTCTCTCTTTTCCGGTTGCCAATTCATGTTCTTCAAGAATCTCACGCTGTTCCGTTTCCCCACGTCCATTGATTTTTCCGAGGTTGATACGCTGCTGCCGCACGTGGTGCTCAAGCCGGTCGGCGCGTTGGAAATGACTTCGCGCGGTTTCATCTCGCCGTTCGGCCGCGAAGAAAAAACGCAGTTCTCGCACCGCCTGGGCGATGCGCTGTGGCTGACCGTCGGCGGCGAAGACAAGATCCTGCCCAGCGTGGTTGTCAACGACCTGCTGGCGCGCAAGCTGGAAGAAATCGAAGAGAAGGAAGGCCGCAAGCCCGGTGGCCGCGAGCGCAAGCGCCTGAAGGACGACCTGCTGCATGAACTGCTGCCGCGCGCCTTCGTCAAGAGCTCGCGCACCGATGCCTTCCTCGACCTGCAGCACGGCTACGTGGCGGTGGACAGCTCCAGCCGCAAGACCGGCGAGAACGTCATGAGCGACATCCGCGGCATGCTCGGCAGCTTCCCGGCGATGCCGCTGAATGCGGAAGTGGCGCCGCGTTCGATCCTCACCGCATGGATTGCCGGCGAGCCCTTGCCCGAAGGCCTGAGCCTGGGCGAAGAGTGCGAGATGAAGGATCCGGCTGAAGGCGGCGCGGTGGTCAAGTGCCAGCACCAGGAACTGCGTTGCGACGAAATCGACAAGCACCTGGACGCCGGCAAGCAGGTCACCAAGCTGGCGCTGATCTTCGAGGACAACCTGTCCTTCGTGCTGGGTGAAGATCTCATCGTGCGCAAGCTCAAGTTCCTGGACGGCGCGCTGGACCAGCTGGAGCACATTGACGAGGACGGCCGCCGCGCCGAACTGGACGCGCGCTTCGCGCTGCAGAGTGGCGAAATCCGCCGTTTGTTCCTGCTGCTGGAGCAGGCGTTCAAGCTGAGCAAGGCCGACAGCTGAACCGGCCTGCGTCTACCCGGTTCCGTAACGGCGCCGGGACTATGCTGTGCGCATGACCCGCCTGTTCCGCAAACTGATCGCGCCCGCCGTGCCGGTGATCCAGCGCGACACGGTGCGCCTGCGCCTGGATGATGCCGAGATCGAGGTGCTGCGCGTGCGCGACCCGCGCGCACGCCGGCTCAAGCTCAGTGTGGATGAGCGTGGCGCACGGCTGACCATGCCGCTGCGCGCCAGTCTGGTTTCCGGCGAGCGTTTCCTGCATGCCAACCGGCAGTGGTTGCAGCAGCAGTTGGCGCGATTGGGCGGTGATGGCCTGATGGCGCCGCCGCTGCTGCTGCGCGAGCCGGGCGTGTTGCCGTTGCGCGGGCAGTTGTTGCCGGTGCGTTGGCAGGAAGGCCGCTTCACCCGCATTGAAATCGATGCCGAAGGCGTGTGCATCCAGATGCCGGCACGTGCTGGCGAGCAGGCCTTGCGCCGTGCGTTGCGTGAGTTCTACGAAGCGCAGACACGCGCCGATGTCGGCCAGTGGTTGCCGAAGTATCTGCCCAGCCTGTCGCGTGCGCCGGCACGATTGCGGGTCAAGGTGATGTCCTCGCAATGGGGCTCACTGGCGCCGGATGGCTCGATGGCGTTGGACCTGGCCCTGGTGCTGGGCCGCTCGTCCGCATTCGAGTATGTGCTGGTCCACGAGTTGTGCCACTTGCTGCAGGCCAATCATTCGCCAGCGTTCTGGGCCGAAGTGGAAGCGCGCTTCCCGCACTGGGAGCAGGAGCGCGATTACCTGCGCGTGGAAGGGCGCAAGCTCAAGAGCACGCTGCATCAGTTGTTGCAGGTGCGCGCGGAGGGTTGAGTTTTCTGCGGAGCGCTTTACCCCTCCCCAGCCCTCCCCTTCGCTGTGCGAAAGGGAGGGAGTGATTCGTGCAGGGGTTGGGAGCAACGCGAAACCCGCCTTTGCTCCCTCCCTTTCGCACAGCGAAGGGGAGGGCCGGGGAGGGGTGCTCTAAGCACTTCCCCAACAACACCCTCAAACCAGCCGATCAGGCACTTCGCCGTGCAACCGCGGTCGCGGTGCCACCTTCAGCGGAATAGCGGAACACCGACACCGCGCCGGCCAGCGCCTCGGCCTGCTGTTCCATCGAACGCGCGGCTGCACTGGCTTCTTCCACCAGCGCTGCGTTCTGCTGCGTGGTTTCGTCCATCTGCACGACGGTGTGGTTGACCTGCTCGATGCCCGATGACTGTTCCTGCGACGCGGCGGCGATGCGTGTCATCAGCCCGGTGACTTCCTGCACCGAGGCGACGATCTCATCCATGGTGCTGCCGGCGTGTGCCACCAGCGCAGCGCCATCGTCCACCTTGCTTATCGAGTCGGCGATCAAGGCCTTGATCTCGCGCGCGGCGGTGGCCGAACGCTGCGCCAGCGTGCGCACTTCCGAGGCCACCACGGCGAAGCCGCGGCCGTGGTCACCGGCGCGTGCAGCTTCCACCGCGGCGTTCAGGGCCAGGATGTTGGTCTGGAAGGCAATGCCGTCGATCACCGAGATGATTTCCACGATACGGTGCGAGGAATGCTCGATGGCCTGCATGGTGGTGACCACCTGGCTCACCACTTCGCCACCGCGTGCGGCCACGTCGGCGGTGCCGATCGCCAGGGTGTTGGCATGGCGCGCCGATTCGGCGTTCTGCCGCACGGTGGCGGTCAGCTCTTCCATCGAGGCGGCGGTTTCTTCCAGGCTGGCGGCCTGCTGCTCGGTGCGGCGCGACAGGTCGTCGTTGCCACTGGCAATTTCGTGCGCGGCGGTGGTGATGGACTGCGAACACTGCTGGATGCGACCGATGATGTCGGTCAGGCGTTCGGCGGTGAGGTTGGCGTCACGTTTCATCGCCTCGAAATCACCGGCATGGTCGCCCGTGACGCGGTGGTCCAGGTCACCCTCGGCCAGCGCGGCAAGCATGGCGCGGATTTCGCCGGTGGCACCGGCCACGGTGTCCAGCAACTGGTTGATGCCAAGCGTCAGCGCCTGGATGAAGCCGGCATCGCTCACCGGCTGCAGGCGCTGGCTGAGGTCGCCGGCGGCCGCCGCATCGACAATGCCGGCGATGCTGTTCTCCAGCTGCAGCTCCTGGGTGCGGTCGTGCCATTCCACGACAAACCCATTGCGGCTGCCGTCGCCGTGAAATACCGGCGTGACCATCTGGCTGAAGTGCACCTGGCCGATCTGGATGCGCCCGCTATGCGCCTGCTTGAGCTGGTCGAGCATGGTGCGGATGCGTGCCGGATTGGCATGGAAGCGGTGGATGCTGCTGCCGACCAGCGTATCCACGTCAAAATCCGGGAAGGCCCTGCGCAGGGTGTCCTGCTGGTTGCGCAGCAGCGCCACCACCGAGCGGTTCACGTAGCGGATGATGTGCTGGTTGTCGGCAATCATCATGGCGGTGCGCGAGGCATCCAGTGAGGCACGGATCTGCGTGTTCTCGTCATGCAGTGCCTGTTCGCGCTGCTGCCGTTCCTGCAGTTGGGCCTGCATGCGCATCACGCCATCGGCCAGCGTGCCGGGCGCGAAGTACGACACATCCGCCAGCGCATGCACGTCATCACCGGCGGCGATCGCATCCACCACGGCGCGCAGTTTGGCCGGAGCGGTGCCCAGCGTGTGCACCTGGCGCCGCAGTTGCACCGCCATGGCGCAGATGAAGCCGGCTTCCACCACCACGTACAGCGCGTGCAGCAGCACGATGTTCAGGCCGCTGCCGGGGGTGAAGGCGCGTACTGGCAAGCCGCGTGTCTGCAGCCAATAGAAGGCAAGGTGATGCACCGAGATCGCGGCTGCGGCCACCGCCACCGGAATCCAGTCGCGGTAGTACAGCAACAGCGCCAGCACCACGAAGACGCCGAAGTGCATCTCAACCAGACCCTGCGCCTGCTGGATGGTGGCCGCGACCAGTGCCATCAGCACCAGCGCCACGGTGACGCGGCTGAGCAGGGTGCCCGGCGCAAGCCGCACCTGCACCGCCATCACCGTCAGCGACGGCAGGCTTACCGCAAGGAATGGCAGCCACTGGCCATTGCGCAGCGCGATGCCCAGCGAAGCGAGGGTCAGCAACAGGCCGAACAGCACAAACACACGGTCGGCACCGCGCGCCAGCTGGGTGTAATAGGTGTCGGGCGGGGGTGTGGCGGAACGGGGGCGGGGGGACATCGGAAGACTCCGGTTCAACAGGAACAGCGGGGAGGAAGAATCAGCGGTGGCTGCGCGGCCAGAAGCTCCGGCAGCCCGTTGACGAGCAGGTTGTCGCTGCGCCCGCAGGACAGCGCGCTGGGCGACATCGGCCCGGCGTAACGCGCGCTGCCATCGGCGGCCAGCACCAGCAGCTCGTGGCCTGCGGCATGGGTGAGGGTTGTTTCGAGTACCTGGCCGTCGACATCGCGCATGGCCTGGGCGATGTCCGCCCATGCCTGCGCGGGTGGCGGGCAATTGCAGTCGGGGGTGTTCAGGCGGATCGCGGCAGGCCGGCCGGTGGCGGGAAGCTGCCCGCGCACGCGCAGTTCCTCCAGCAGCGTCGTCACCGTCGCCGCATCACCGGCCGGGCGTTGGCCCAGGGCGGCAAGGCTGGTGGTGACCCAGCCCAGCCAACAGGCGAGCAGGATCAGGCCGGTGATGACACCGGGCCGGAGGGCGGGCAGGGAGGACATGCAGTGCTGGGGCACGCGGGCCGTTGTCGGCCTGCGTCATTGCGATCTCTATGTATGCGGTGGTTGTTGCTCCGCTTCGGTCGATCCGCATGGCGGCCCGACCGGAGCGGATGGCAGCCCTCAATCCAGTGCGGCGCGGATCTTGGCCAGCTTGGCTGAATTCTTCTTGTGGCTCTTGTACAGGTGCAGGACCAGCTCGTGGAGTTCGGCCACGATTTCCTTGCGATCTGCCTTGGGGGCGTCCACCAGTTCGTTGAGGCGGTTGGTGATGGTGCGCTTCACGCCCAGCGAGCTTTTCTCGCCAGCACCATAGATTTCAAAGTAGACCTCTGAGTAATCGAGGTTGGGAAAGTCCTCGTTTACGATCTTCGAGATGGTTTTCCCTTCCTGGGCCAGGCGCTGCATCTTCTTTGAGTCGGCTTTGCTGATTTCCACAAACATCCCTTGCAGTTTGCATTGAGGTCTATCCGGGGGATATCGGCCGCGCGCTGGCACACTGAACCCTGCAGGGCAGGTCCCTTGCGTTCTGTTCAGGGGACACCGGCCCGGTGCAATGCCGATGCCTCTGCCTGTGGGGCGACGACAACCGCTCAGGTGTCCTCGCCCAGTTCCGCGATGAAGCGGCACATGATCTCGGCTACCGCTTCGGGGTTGTCCATGTGCACATGGTGGTGGCCGGCCAGCGTATGCAGGCGGCCATTGGGCAGCAGGGCGGCGCGCTGGCTGCGTTCGGGCTCGGGGAAATAAGCCTGCGCCGGGGTGGCGTAGATCACCTGCACCGGGCATTGGATGGCGCTGACCACATCGCAGACCTGGTCTTCGGTCATGCGCACCGCGGTGGGCAGCATCAGCCGCGGATCGCTGCGCCAGGTCCAGCCGCCGTCCACGGGCTTGACCCCGCGTTCGACCAGCAGGCGCGCCGAGGCCTCGCTGAGCTGGTTGACCATCATGCGCGCACGTACGGGGGTGCTCAGGTCGGGGAATACGCGCAGCTGCTTGGTTTCCAGCTTCATGGCCGCGTCCACATGGGTGCGCAGCCGCTGCACGGTTTCGTTGGCCGGTGCGGCCAGGCCACCCAGTGCTTCGATCGATACCAGTGCCTGCACGCGCTCGCCGGCGACGGCGGCCACCAGGCTGGCGATGGCCGCGCCCATGGAGTGGCCGAGCAGCACAAAACGCTCCCAGCCCAGCGCATCGGCAATGGCCAGCGTCTGCACGATGGCCTGTGGCGTGGTGTAGGGCGTGGTCAGCGGCAGGTGGTCACTGAAACCGTGGCCGGGCAGGTCCACCATTGCCATGTCCAGCGTCGGCAGGTGCGCGGACAGCGGCAGGAAGCTGGCCGCGTTGTCCAGCCAGCCATGCAGGGCCAGTACTTTCAGCCCGCCAGCGGTGCCGGCGCGCAGGCCAACGACGCGCTGGCCTTCCAACTGCAGTTCAAACGGCGTTGCCTTCATGGCGCATGCGCCGTTGCCAGCGCGGCCAGGGCGCGTGCATGTGACGGGCTGTCGTTCAGGCAGGGGATGTAGCGCATGCGCGCGCCGCGTTCGGCGACGGTCGCGCTAAAGCCCAGTGCCACTTCTTCCAGGGTTTCCAGGCAATCGGTGGCAAAACCGGGGCAGACCACGTCCAGTGTCTTGAGGCCGCTTTCGGCCAGTGCCCACAGCCGGGGTTCGGCATAGGGCTCAAGCCAGCGCTCGCGGCCAAAGCGGGATTGATAGGTGAGCTCCCACTGGCCGGCGGACAAGCCCAGTGCGGCGGCAATCGCCTCGGCGCTTGCCTGGCAGCGCTGCGGGTAGGGGTCGCCGGCATCGGCCAGGCGCTGTGGAATGCCGTGGAAGGAGAACACCAGCTTGTCGCCGCGCCCGTGCTGCTGCCAATGCGCGGCGATGGAGGCGGCCACGGCGGCCACCCATTGCGGATCGTCGGCGTAGTCGCGCACCAGTTGCACGTCGATATGTGGATTGCGCGCCTGCCATTGCTGCACGCGGTCTTCCACCGAGGCGGTGGTGGTGGTCGAGTACTGCGGATACAGCGGCAGCACAACGATGCGCTGGATACCTTCCGCGGCCAGTGCATCCAGGGCCGGCAACAGTGCCGGGGCGCCGTAGCGCATGGCATCGCGCACCCGCCATTGCGGTAGCTCGCGTTGCAGCCCTTCGGCCAGGCGACGGGTGTATACCGCCAGCGGTGAGCCTTCCGGCAGCCAGACCTGCGCGTATTTATTTGCGGAGCGGCCGCTGCGCAAGGGCAGGATCAAGCCATGCAGCAGGGGCTTCCACAGCAGCGGGGGGATGGAGACCACGCGCGGATCGCCGAGGAACTCGGCGAGATAGCGACGTACCGCCGGGGCGGTAGGTGTCTCAGGCGTGCCTAGGTTGACCGCGAGCAACGCGGTGATGGGGGCGTCGGACATGCGGGCATTTTCGCAGGTCTGGCCCGGCTAGGGCGAGGCGTACAGGAGTGCGAGCAGGCAGGTGCAATGGCGCCGCTGAAAACGCACCCCTCCCCGGCCCTCCCCTTCGCTATGCGAAAGGGAGGGGGATTCCGGCACCCGAGGCCTGGCCGAGGCCGGCTTCAGCCTCCTCCCTTGCGCAGCGCGCAGGGGAGGATTGAGGAGGGGTGCCTTTGCTTCGACATCAACAGTTGCCCCCCGCTCTCATTTCCGCGCTCCCTGCCACTCACCACTGATTCATCGCAGCGCCCCTAATTTCAGGCACTTGCTATATCTTCTTGTGGATCGCCCTATGGAGTTCACCATGCGCCGCCTGCCGTGCCTCGTTCTGCTGCTGTCTGCGAGCCTGCTGTCTGCCACTGCCGTTGCCGGCCCCAAGGAAGACCAGCGCGCTCGCAACGCGGTGCGCGTGCTCAGTGAAATCCAGGAGATCCCCGAACAGGCCATCCCGGACAAGCTGCTCGACGAAGGTCGCGCGATTGTCGTCATCCCCGACACGATCAAGGCCGGGCTGGTGCTGGGCGGGCGCCGTGGGCACGGCCTGATGTCGGTCAAGACGCCTGATGGCAGCTGGTCCAATCCGGTGTTCATCAAGCTCACCGGCGGCAGCATCGGCTTCCAGGCCGGCGTGCAGTCTTCGGACGTGATCCTAGTGTTCCGCAACGATCGCAGCCTGGACAACATCGTCAACGGCAAGTTCACCCTGGGCGCCGATGCCGGCGTGGCCGCCGGCCCGGTGGGCCGCAGCGCGGCTGCCGCCACCGACGGCCAGCTCAAGGCCGAGATCTGGTCGTGGTCGCGCGCGCGCGGCCTGTTCGCCGGCGTGGCACTGGATGGCGCGGCACTGCAGATCGACGACGCCGCCAACCTGGATGCCTACGGCCAGGGCACCACCCCGCGCATGATCATCGAAAGCCGTCTGGCGGCTGCGCCCTCCTCCGATGTGGTGGCGTTCCGCGACCGCCTTGAAGAATCAACCTATGCGGCCCGGCAGAAGCGTGGCACGCAGGGCAGCGCGGCGCCGGGGGGGGGCGCCGCGGCCCCCGCCCGCCCCGGGGGGGGGGGCCGCCCCGCGGGGCCCCGGCCGCCGCGCCCCCCCCCCCACCCCCCCCC
>NZ_JBRRDL010000044.1:0-26860 GCF_056759635.1 Stenotrophomonas sp. STEN056 | reverse complement strand
TTGATCCGGCCATCGCCAAAGTGATGGGCGTGCTGCAGGTGCAATCGGTGGGTATCGAGAACGGCCGCATCGCAGTGACCTTCAATCAGGACCTGGGCAGCTTCGTGCCGCTGTGAGCTGGGATTCGAGAATCGGGAGTGGGGGTTCGTTGGCGCGAGAAGACGGAACAGCCCCCTCTCCCCAACCCTCTCCCGCAAGGGGAGAGGGAGAAGCAGCGGACCCGCTCCAACGACTCCCCACTCCCGCCTCCCCACTCCCCACTTTTCAGCGCTTCGGCTGCAGCATGGTGCCGGTGCACTTGGGCGAGCCGCAGCGGCATTCCCAGATCTTCTTCAGACGTGCGGTGTGGCGCTCGGCCAGGGTGATGCCGTAGTTGTAGGTCAGCTCTTCGCCCGGCTTGATGTCGCGGATGGCTTCGATGAACACCTTGTCGGCGGTGCGGTCGTCGCCTTCCATCTCCTCGATCATCGCCTCGCAGTTCGGGTCGCAGCTGTGGTTGATCCAGCGTGCGTCGTTGCCCTTGTGGTTGGCGTCGATGACATAGTCATCGTTGAGGGTGAACAGGAAGGTGTGCCCGCTTTCCACATCGCCGGTGTCATCGGCATCCACTTCGGCGTGGGTCCGGCGCTTGCCCTTGTATTCGATGACGCGCTCGCCCGTCTTGATGGCTGCCAGCGAAAACACGCCGTTGCCGTGGATGGAGGATTTGCGCGCCTGGATCTTCTTGGGCATGTATCTGGCCGGAACTTGAGGGAAGTCAGGGATTCTCGCCGAAGAGCGCGTACAACCCAAGCAGGGATTGGGGAAAGGCCGGGATGGGGAATTGGGGATTTGCAAGGGCACAGCTGCGCTGCTTCCCCTCTCCTGCCTTCGGCATCCTCTCCCGCAAGGGGAGAGGAGAAGTGCAACAGCCCGCTCCTGCCAATCCCCGCCCTCCCCCACCTGAACAGGAAAACTTGGACCGGCGGCCAGTAAAGCGTACAATTTTGGTCCGCATTGATTACCCACTGCCAAAATGCTTCGCGTCACCAAGCTCACCGATTACGCAACCGTTGTCATGACCGTGCTCGCCGCGCGGCCGGACGAGGTGCTGAGCGCGACCGAGCTGGCTGAAGCGGCCGGCCTGGAACCGCCGACCGTCAGCAAGCTGCTCAAGCCGCTGGCCCAGGCCGGGCTGGTGGAAGGCCTGCGCGGTGTGCGCGGCGGCTACCGCCTGACCCGCCCGGCCAGCGAAATCACCCTGATCGAGATTGTCGAGGCAATGGAAGGCCCGCTGGCGATCACCGAATGCAGCCAGGACCAGAGTCATTGCGGCCTCGCCAGCCAGTGCGGCGTGCGCTCGAACTGGCGCCTCATCAACGACGTTGTCAGCGACGCCCTGCGCGCCGTCACCCTCGCCCAGATGCTGCACCCCTTACCGCTTGCCGACCGTCGCCGCATCAGCGTCGACGTCGTCTCCTGAACTCCAGTAGGCAGCCCCATGGCCACCGAAACCCTTGAAAACGTCGGCATCGCCGACACCCCGAACCGAGAAATCCACGAGCAGCTGGGCCGCAAGTACGACGCTGGCTTTGTCACGTTGATCGAATCGGAGTCCTTCCCGCCGGGCTTGAACGAGGACATCATCCGCGCGCTCTCGGCCAAGAAGGAAGAGCCCGAATGGATGACGCAGTGGCGCCTGGACGCCTACCGCCACTTCCTGACCATGCAGCAGCCCAACTGGGCCAAGCTGGAGATCGAGCCGATCGATCTGCAGGCGCTGAGCTATTTCTCCGCGCCCAAGGGCCCCAAGTACCAGTCGCTGGATGAAGTGCCGCAGGAACTGCTGGACACCTACGAAAAGCTCGGCGTGCCGCTGCATGAGCGGGCCAAGCTGGCCGGCGTGGCGGTCGATGCGGTGTTCGACTCGGTCTCCGTCGGCACCACCTTCCGCAAGGAACTGGCCGAGAAGGGTGTGATCTTCTGCTCGATCTCCGAAGCCATCCGCGAGTACCCGGAACTGGTGCGCAAGTACCTGGGCAGCGTGGTGCCGGTGGGCGACAACTATTTCGCCGCGCTCAACTCGGCGGTGTTCTCCGACGGCAGCTTCGTGTTTGTGCCGGCCGGCGTCCGCAGCCCGATGGAGCTGAGCACCTATTTCCGCATCAACGCCAGCAACACCGGCCAGTTCGAGCGCACCTTGATCATCTGCGAGGACAAGGCCTACGTGTCCTACCTGGAAGGCTGCACCGCGCCGATGCGCGATGAAAACCAGCTGCACGCCGCGGTGGTCGAGCTGGTGGCGCTGGAAGATGCCGAGATCAAGTATTCGACCGTGCAGAACTGGTACCCGGGCGATGAGAACGGCGTGGGCGGCATCTACAACTTCGTCACCAAGCGTGCCGAATGCCGTGGAGCGCGCTCCAAGGTGACCTGGACCCAGGTGGAAACCGGCTCGGCCATCACCTGGAAGTACCCGTCCTGCGTGCTGCTGGGCGACGACTCGGTGGGCGAGTTCCACTCGGTGGCGCTCACCCATCACCGCCAGCAGGCCGACACCGGCACCAAGATGATCCACGTCGGCAAGCGCACCAAGAGCAAGATCATCTCCAAGGGCATCAGCGCCGGCCGTGGCCAGAACACCTATCGCGGCCTGGTACGCGTGGGCCGCGACGCCGAAGGCGCGCGCAACTACACCCAGTGCGACTCACTGCTGATCGGCAAGAAGTGCGGCGCCCACACCTTCCCCTACATCGAGGTGAAGAACCCCAGCGCGACGGTCGAGCACGAAGCCACCACGTCCAAGATCTCCGACGACCAGATGTTCTATTGCCGCTCGCGCGGCATCGACCAGGAAAACGCGGTGTCGATGATCGTTGATGGCTTCTGCAAGCAGGTGTTCAAGGAACTGCCGATGGAGTTCGCGGTGGAAGCCAAGAAGCTGCTGGAAGTGTCGCTGGAAGGCTCGGTCGGATGAGCCGCCTGCCGCTGCTCCTGCTGGCCCTGCTGCCGGTCGCCGCCTCTGCCGCATCGCTCGGCAAGGCGTGTGATGACGCGCGCACCCAGCTGGACATCAACGAATGCGCCGCGCGCGAAGCCGAAGCCGCCGATGCCGAACTCAACGCCGTGTACCGGCAGGTGATGCAGCAGTTGCAGGGCCAGCCGGTGGCCATCGAGAAACTGCGCGCGGCCCAGCGCCTGTGGATTCCGCTGCGCGACGCCGACATCGCCGCGCGCTACCCGGTCGGCAAGGACGAGAACCCGCGTGTGCTGTACGGCTCGATGTACCCGATGCTGTATTCCGCCGCCAAGGCTGAACGTACCCGGCAGCGCACCCAGTGGTTGCGCGCCACCTTCATCGACCGCGCCGAAGGCGATCTCTGATCGCACCGCCCCCTATACCTATTGAAGACCGCACCCTCATGCTGAAGATCGAAAACCTCCACGCAAGCATCGGCGACAAGGAAATCCTCAAGGGCCTGTCGCTGGACGTGAAGCCCGGCGAAGTACACGCCATCATGGGCCCCAACGGCGCCGGCAAATCCACGCTGGGCAATGTCCTGTCCGGCCGCGAAGGCTATGACGTCACCGAAGGCCGCGTGCAGTTTGAAGGCAATGACCTGCTGGAGCTGGAGCCGGAAGCGCGCGCCGCCGCCGGTCTGTTCCTGGCCTTCCAGTACCCGGTGGAAATCCCCGGCGTCAACAACACCTACTTCCTGCGCGCCGCGCTCAACGCCCAGCGCAAGGCGCGCGGCGAGGAAGAACTGGACTCGATGCAGTTCCTGAAGCTGGTGCGGCAGAAGCTGGCCGTGCTGCACCTGAAGGACGAGCTGCTGCACCGTGGCGTCAATGAAGGCTTCTCCGGTGGTGAGAAGAAGCGCAACGAGATCTTCCAGTTGGCCGTGCTGGAACCGAAGCTGGCGATCCTGGACGAAACCGACTCCGGCCTGGACATCGACGCACTCAAGAGCGTGGCTGACGGCGTCAATGCGCTGCGTTCGCCGGAGCGCTCCTTCCTGGTCATCACCCATTACCAGCGCCTGCTGGACTACATCAAGCCGGACGTGGTGCACGTGCTGGCCGAGGGCCGCATCGTCAAGAGCGGCGGCCCGGAACTGGCGCTGGAACTGGAAGCCCACGGCTATGACTTCCTGAAGGACCGCGTGGTCCGCGAGGCGGCAAAGTAATGAGTGCCCTGCTCGAATCGTTGGCCGGCACGTTCAGCGGCAGCACCGAGCGCGCCGCGCTGCTCGACGCCGCGCTCCAGACCAGCCTGCCCGCCGCGCGCAACGAGGCGTGGAAGTACACCTCGCTGCGCCAGCTCGAACGCCGTAGCTTCAGCGCAGCGCCGCTGCAGGCGCTGTCCATTGACGCCGCCTTGCTGGCCGACATCCCGGCGCCACGCCTGGTGTTCGTCAATGGCCGCCCCAGCGACGCGCACAGCGACCTGTCCGGCCTGGATGCCGGCGTGCAGGTGCGCACGCTGTCGGCGGTGCAGCAGAGCGAGCCGGAAGCCACCCGCTTCCTCGGCCGCCGCTTCAACCGTGCCGAAGAAGTGTTCGCCCAGCTCAATGCCGCACTGGCCGATGAAGGCGTGCTGGTGCAGGTGGAAGCCGGCATCGCCAGCACCACCCCGCTGCACCTGGTGTTCGTGAGTGCGCCGGATGAAAGCGACCGCGCCTGGCACCACCGCCACTTCATCGAACTGCGTCGTGGCGCCGTGTTCGGGCTGGTCGAGCACCACCTGCAGGCCGGCGACTGCGCGCACCTGGACAACACGCTGGTGCATGTGCACCTGGCCCAGGACGCCGTGCTCTCGCACGCCCGCGTACAGGCTGACAGTGCCCGTGCCACCTCGCTGCTGCGTACCGACGCGGTGCTGGCCCGCGATGCGCAGTACCGCCGCATTGATCTGGAGCTTGGCGCCGCGCTGAGCCGCCACGAACTCAACGTGCGCCTGGAAGGCGACAACGCCAAGCTCACCGCCAACGGCGTGCTGCTGGGCACCGGCCGTCGCCATATCGACACCCGCCTGGGCATTGAGCACATCGCCCGCGACACCAATGCCGAACTGCTGTGGCGTGGCGTGGCCGCCAACCGCAGCCGCGTGGTGTTCCATGGCGGCATCAACATCCGTGAAGGTGCCGATGGCACCGACGCCAACCTGTCCAACAAAAACCTGCTGCTGTCGGCCGATGCTGAAATTGATACCCAGCCAACGCTGGTGATCGACGCCGAAGAGGTCAAGGCCGCGCACGGCGCCACGGTTGGCCAGCTCGACGCCAACGCGCTGTTCTACCTGCGCTCGCGCGGCCTTCCGGCCGAGCAGGCACGCGCGATGTTGAGCGCGGCGTTCTGCCACGAGCCGCTCGCCGCCGTGGAAGACGTCCTTACCGAGAAGCTGGCCCGCCACCTGGACCAGGCATTGCAACAGGCAGGCATGGCATGAACCTCACCTCCCCGCGCCCGATCCACCCTTCCGCCGACGCCCCCGACTGGGAGCGCGTGCGTGCCGATTTCCCGCTGCTGATGCGCGAAGTCAACGGCAAGCCGCTGGTGTATTTCGACAATGCCAACACCGCGCAGAAGCCGCTGTCGGTGATCGGCGCGGTGGATGAGTTCTACCGCCGCTACAACGCCAACGTGAGCCGCGCGGTGCATGCGCTGGGCACCGAAGCCACCGAAGCCTACGAAGGCGCGCGCGCCAAGCTGGCCCGCTTCCTCAACGTGCGCGGCGACGAGCTGGTGCTGTGCAGCGGCACCACCTTTGCCATCAACCTGGTGGCGTATTCGTGGGCGTTGCCACGCTTGAAGAGCGGCGACGTGATCCTGGTCTCGCGCATGGAGCACCACGCCAACATCGTGCCGTGGCAGCTGGTCGCCCAGCGCACCGGCGCCACCATCCGCGTGGCCGATATCCACCCCGATGGCAGCCTGGACCTGGACGCCCTGCATGCGGCCATGACCCCGGACGTGAAGCTGCTGGCACTGACCCACGTTTCCAACGTGCTGGGCACCATCAACCCGGTGCGCGAGATCTGCCGCGAGGCGCGCAAGCGCGGCATCGTCACCGTGATCGACGGCTCGCAGGCGGCACCGCACCTGATGCTGGACGTGGCCGCCGTCGGCTGTGACTTCTACGCCATCACCGGCCACAAGATGTGCGGCCCGACCGGCACCGGCGCGCTGTGGGCGCGGCGCGAACTGCTGCAGGAAATGCCGCCGTTCATCGGTGGCGGCGAGATGATCAAGGAAGTCAGCTTCGACGGCACCGTATTCAACGATGCCCCGCACAAGTTTGAAGCCGGTACGCCGAACATTGCCGGTTTCGTCGGCCTGGGCGTGGCCGTGGACTACCTGGAATCGGTGGGCCGCGACCATATCGCCGCGCGCGAGCAGGAACTGCTGGCGCATTGCACCGAGGAACTGCAGCGCGTGGAAGGCGTGCGCATCCTGGGCAACACGGCGCACAAGGCCGCAGTGGTGTCGTTCCTGGTCGATGGCGCCCATGCACACGACCTGGCCACCCTGCTCGACCTGCAGGGCGTGGCCGTGCGTTCCGGTCAGCACTGCGCGCACCCGTTGCTGCAGTACTACGGCGTCGCCGCTACCTGCCGTGCCTCGCTCGCGTTCTACAACACGCATGAAGAAGTGGAATCCTTCATGGTCGCGTTGAAGAAGGTACGCACGCTGCTGGGTTGATCGTCTCAAACCCGGCTACCGACAACGCCGCGGCAATGCCGCGGCGTTTTTCGTCTCGTCGATACCCGCCTGCCGCAAAGCCAGCATGTTTGGGCTTACTCCGTTCGTCATTCGCGTGAAGGCAGAATCGCGCCGCACCCCGGGCAGCTACACCTTTGCGGAAGTGACGATGCCAGGCTTCCAGTTGCCAGGAAGGCGCGCAGCCCAAAGCCTCCTTGCGGCGATCGTGCCGTGTTCTTTGCACGACCATCATGCAATAATGCGAACTATTCTCATTTGCAAAAACGATGAATCCCGCTTCTTCCGCCCTGCTCGCCGCATTGTTCCGCGACCATCACCGCTGGTTGCTGGCACGACTGTGCCGACAGATGCGTTGCCGCTGGGATGCCGAAGACATCACCGCCGAAACCTTCAGCCAGGTGGCCGCGTCGCGCACGCCACTGGCCAGCATCGATGAACCGCGCGCGTTCCTGACCACCATCGCCAAGCGCCTGTTGTTCCATCTGCGCCGCCGCCGCGACCTGGAGCAGGCCTGGCTGGAACAACTGCGCAACAGCCCCGAAGCCTTCTCGCCATCACCGGAGGAACGCGCCCTGCTGCTGGAAACCGTGCTGCTGGTGGACCGCACCATGCAGTCGTTGCCGGCACCGGCACGCGCGGCCTTCCTCTACAGCCAGCTCGATGGCATGGGCCACGAACAGATTGCGCAACAGCTCGGGGTCTCGGTGCGTACGGTCGGCCGCTATCTGCGCCAGGCATGGACCTGCTGCCTGCAGGACCTGCCGGTATCGGCCGAACCATGAGCCAGGATGCACAACAGGCGGCAATGACGGCCGCCATCGACTGGATGGTGCTGCTGCAATCGGGCAACGCCGCTGCGGACAGCCAGCAGCACCTTGAACACTGGCTCGACGAGGCGCCGGAGCATCGCCAGGCCTGGCAGCAGCTGCAGCAGATCCAGAGCCGCTTCCAGCGCCTGCGTGAGGTATCCCAGCGCCATCCCGGCCAGGAACAGCAGGCCCGGGCACTGCTGTTGCAGCCATCCCGGCGTGTGGCCCTGCGCTCAATCGCGGCCTTGGCGGTGACCGCCGGTGGCGCCGCACTGTGGAGTGATCGCCAGTTTCCGCTGCGCGAACTCGGCGCCGACTTCCGCACCGCTACCGCCCAACGCCAACGCTTCACGCTGGCCGATGGCAGCACGGTGGTTCTGGATGCACGCAGCGCCATGGACGCCGCATACGACCCAGCCCGCCGCCAATTGTGGCTGCGCCGGGGCCGCGCATTGCTTGAAGCCGCTGCCGATCCACGGCCGGTGCTGCTGCACTCGCTGCATGCGCAACTGACCTTGTTGTGTGGCCGCCTGATGATTGAACGTGACCACCGCCAAACCCTGGCAACCGTGCTCGACCAGCACGCGCTGGTGCAGGACAGCACCGGCCAGACCCTGCGCCTGCACGCGGGCCATTCCGCGCGCGTGGATGCTGGCGGCATTACGCCGCTGGCCGGCGATCCATCACAGCTAAGCCAATGGCTGCATGGCCGTGTCAGCCTCGACAACGCGCCGCTGCAGGAGCTGGTGGAACGGCTGCGCCCCTATCGCAGCGGCTTCCTGCGCGTTTCACCGGCGGCAGCCATGCTGCGCGTGCAGGGCGTGTTCGGGCTGGACGACAGCGACCGCACACTTGCCGCGCTGGCCGAGACGCTGCCGGTTTCCATCCAGTCCTACGGCCCGGTCACCCTGATCGACAAAAAATAGTTGTTGAGAACGTGTCCGATTTCCAACCGTCGATACACATACCTATCCGAAACCCTCATTCGGAACCTGTATCGATGTCTGCCTCTCCCCTGCTCCGTCCCACCTGCCTGGCCCTGGCGCTCGCCCTCGCCTGCGCCGCCCCGCTGGCCCAGGCACAGATCGCAGCCACACCCGATGCAACACGGATCGACTACCAGATCGAAGCCGGCCCGCTGGGGGCCACCCTCAACCGCATCGCCGCTGCAGCTGGACGCACGCTGTCGGTGGACCCGGCATTGCTGCAGAACCAACGCGCCCCTGCGGTGAACGGCCGCTTGTCAGCCGAACAGGCCGCCGCGCAGGCCCTGCAGGGCAGTGGCCTGCAACTGGCGACAACGGCCAGTGGTGCCCTGACCGTACAGCGCGCGCCGGCGGCTGGCGTGGAACGGATCGGCACGCTGCGCGTACAGGGTGACCAGGGAAACCGCACCCAGTTGGGCGATGACCGCAGCAACCCGGCCGACCGCCCGTATTCCTCCCCGCAATCGGGCGCGCATCTGTCACTGCAGCAGATCGAGCGTTCACGCGGCACCCAGGCCGGTGACATCTTCAAGAGCGTGGCCGGCGTGCTCAATGGCGACAACCGCAACTCCGGCGCGCTGGACCTGAACATCCGCGGCATGCAGGGCTTCAACCGCGTGCCGGTGGTGATTGATGGCAGCCAGCAGCAGGTCACCGTCTACCGCGGCTATGCCGGCGTGGCCGGGCGCAGCTACATCGACCCGGACATGATCGGCGGCATCGACATCCAGAAAGGCCCGACCGCCGGTGCCGAGGGCGTGGGCGCGATCGGCGGCGTGGTCAGCATGCGCACCTTGAACGCCGAAGACATCATCAGCGGCGACAAGGACTGGGGTATCCGCCTGAAAGGTGGCTTCAGCGACAACACCACATCGCCGCCACCGGCCTTCACCACCGGCGGCCTGCGCAATGGCGGCCGCTTCGTTACCGGCTGCGGTGGCGGTGAAATCTGCAGCCCCAAACCCCTGCCGACCGAATTTGCCGACGACACCGGCATGGACCGCCCGTCCACCGGCAAGCCGACCGGCGGCAGCGGCAGTATTGCCGCGGCCAAACGCTGGGAGCACTTTGAAGTAGTGGGCGTGTTCGCACGCCGCAAGACCGGCAACTACTTCGCCGGCGAAGGCGGTCCGGACGCCCCGCAACCGATCTTCAGCAACGAGCGCGTCACCAACATCTTCGGCTGGTGGACCGAGTACACCAACGTCAACTTCAGCGGTCTCAACCGCTTCCGTGCCGGCGAAGAGGTGCTCAATACCTCGGTGGACAACCAGTCCTGGCTGCTCAAGGCCACCTGGAAACCCAGCCCCGACCAGGCCCTGGAAGTGGGCCGGATGAAATACCAGAGCCGCTACGGCGAACTGATGCCCTCGGCGATCCTGCGTGGCGAAGGCGCGCTGCAGTCCGCACTCAGCGACGTTGATGCCGACACCTGGACCGCGCGCTATCGCTGGCAGCCGGACAACGCGCTGATCGACTTCAAGGCCAATGCCTGGCGCACCGCCCTGGACAACTCCATCCGCAATGCTTACTCGTTCCCGACACTGCCGCCTGAATACACCTATATCGAAACCACTTACCGGCAGGCCGAGCGCTGGGGCATCGACGCCACCAACACCTCGCGCTTCATCACCGGCTGGGGAGACTTCGCGCTGCAGTACGGCTTTACCCACGGCAAGGAAGATGTCCACCCGATCAGCGCCAAGCAGAGCTTCAGCAGCAACAACGCCAAGCGTGAGGAGAGCAGCCTGTTCGCCAGTGCCGAATGGGTGCCGACCGATTGGCTGAAAATCGACGCCGCGCTGCGCCACACCCGCTACAAGAGCTACGACCGCGAAATCACCCGCGTACCGTCGCAAAGCCGCCCGATCACCTACACCGACGTGCACCTGCAGGGACGTGACAGCGGCAACACGCCGATCGCAGCGATCACCTTCACCCCGTTCGAGGGCGTGCAGGTCTACGCACGCTATGCCGAAGCACTTCGCATGCCGGGCCTGTTCGAGACCAGCTCCGGCCCGGTTCCCAGCATGTTCGCCATGGACCTGCGCCCGGAACATGCCAAGAACCGCGAATACGGCATCAACCTGATGCGCGACGGCCTGTTTGCCGAGGGCGACCAGGCGCGCCTGAAGCTGGCCTACTTCGACAACCACGTGAAGGACTACCTGACCCGGACCACCGTGCAGTTGCAGGGCTGGGTGTCGGCGCCGGTGATCGAGAACATCGACAAGGCCGACTTCAAGGGGTACGAGATCACCGCCGAGTACCGCACGCCGCGCTTCTTCAGCGAGCTGTCCGGCAGCTATTACACCCACACCAACTTCTGCCACAGCGACCGCGCCTACCCGGCCAAAACGCCGGCCTGCTACCCGGGCGGCGTCACCGACAGCTATGCCAGCAATCACGTGCCGCCGCGTGCATCCGGCGCGCTGACGCTGGGTACGCACCAGTTCGACCAGCGCCTGACCGCCGGCGCCCGTGTCAGCTACACCGGCAACCGCCCGACCTTGCCGCGTGCCAGCAGCATCATCCCGGTGGTGGATTGGGGCTCCCATGTGCTCACGGACGTGTTCGCCAACTACCGCATCAACGACCACGTCGCACTCGACCTGGCCGTGGACAACCTGACCGACCGCTACTACATGGACGCGATGACGCTGGGCCTGATGCCTTCGCCGGGCCGCACCGTGCGGCTGGGCTTCACTGTCAACTTCTGAGGAACGCCCATGTCCACTTCCAGCATGCAGATGGAAAACAGCCGCAGCCAGCGCCTCAAGGCCGCCACCCATGGCACCCACGAACGTCTGGACCAACGCATCATGCGTGGCGATCCCTTCGCCTCGCTCGACAACTACCGGCGCTTCCTGCGCGTGCAGTACCGCTTCCATCGTGACCTGGCAGTGCTGTATTCACTGCCGGCGCTGCAGGGGTTGCTGCCGGATCTCGGCGAGCGGCAACGCCTGCAGGAGCTGCAGCAGGATCTGCAGGATCTGGGCGAGCCCCTTCCGCCGGACGACCATGCCGCGCTGACCTGCGACATCGACCCGGCCACCGCATTGGGCTGGTTGTATGTGGTCGAAGGCTCCAACCTGGGCGCTGCGATCCTGTTCAAGCTGGCAGCCAAGATCGGCCTGGATGCCACGCACGGCGCCCGTCACCTGGCAGGCCACCCGGATGGTCGCGCCCGTCATTGGCGGCGTTTCACCGAGGCGCTGGATGGCAACGCACTGGACGCGGCGCAGGAGCAGCGCCTGGTTGCCGGGGCCACCGAGGCGTTCCAGCGCGTGCACGGCTACGTCGAGCAGGCCTTTGCCGACTGAAATGAAGGCAACGGCAAGCACCGCCCCCACCACACCACGGCGCCACCGCGCCGTGCGTGTGGGCTATCTGCTGCTGGGCATGCTGATGGTGGCGCTGGGCATCATCGGTGCGCTGCTGCCGGTGATGCCCACCACCATTTTCATGATCCTGGCCGCCGCCTGTTTCGGCCGTTCATCCCCGCGTTTCGAGCGTTGGCTGCTGCAGCATCCGCAGTTCGGCCCGCCGCTGCGCCTGTGGCGCGAACAGGGCGCAATGTCGGCACGTGCCAAGGCGTTTGCGTGCGGCGGAATGGCTTTCGGTTTCGCGATGTTCTGGTACTTCGCCCATCCTTCGCTGCTGCTGTGGAGTGCGGTGGCCATCGGCATGGGCGGCTGTGCCGCCTATCTGCTCACCCGCCCGTTGCCGCGCGGCGTCATGCCCGCCGCCACGCGCGAAGCGGACGAACGCGGCATCCGCAGTGTCGCCGCAACAGTGACGGTGCTGGTTCACGCCGGTTTGTTCGCGCTGTTGCTGTGGAGCCGCGCGCAAGCGCCCACGCCCCCCGTGCCTGATCCTGCCGAGCGCACGCAGCTGGTGATGCTGCCACCGCGTGCACCGGAACAGCCGTTGGAAGAAGTGGTGGCTCCCACACCGTCTGTCGCCGCCTCGGCCCAGCAACAAAAGCCCGAACCGCCGCAGCCGCGCGTCCCGTCGCCCGCCCGCACCGAGGCCCGCTGGGCAATCCCGCCGCCACAACCACCGCAGCCGGTGTCGCAGGCACCCGCGCCGCAACAGCAGGAGGCCTCCATCGCCGCCGCACCGCCTGCGCCGCCACTGCCTCCGGGGCCAAGTGCTGCTGATCCAGGCAGGGACAGCTGGGAGGGCCGTGTCATGGCCAAGCTGGAACGCCACCGGCGCTATCCCAATGCAGCGCGCGCACGCCGCGAACAAGGCATCGCGCATGTTCGCGTCACCCTGGCCCGCGATGGCGCACTGTTGGCCGTGTCGTTGGAGCAATCCTCGGGCTTTGCGATGCTGGATCAAGCCGCGCTGGATACCTTCCGCCGCGCCGCACCGCTGCCGGCCGTGCCCGACGAACGCCAGGCACCGCTGGAACTGTCCTTCCCGGTGGAATTTTTCATGCGTTGAGGCAATGCGCCAAGGCAGCACATCCTGCCCCTTGCTCACTTGAAGACAGCCCCCGCCTTTCAAACAAGCATTGCCGGCATCTCCGTTGAATCCGGTGCAATCGCAGGCAAACCCGTGTTCGGCCCCTGTCCATTTGCAGAACAGGGGCCATCCCCACCGGCGAAGCAACTGTCCACGGAAACGCCAACCGCGACGTAACCGCTTTCCACCGCGCCCGCTCAAGCCACCTCCCGGCGCACATCTGCCGTTCTAGAATGTCGCCATGAACGAGCTGACCTTCCGCACCGCTACCGCCGCCGACATCCCGGCCCTGATCGAACTGGTGACCTCCGCCTACCGCGGCGATGCCTCCCGCGTGGGCTGGACCACCGAAGCTGACCTGCTGGATGGTCAGCGGGTTGATGCCGAAGGCATCCTGGCCGACATCAGCCGCCCCCGCAGCGTGGTGCTGCTGGCCGAACAGAACGCGCAGCTGGTGGCGTGTTGCCATGTGGCCGACGAGAACGGCCACGGCTATTTCGGCATGTTCGCGGTCAGCCCCAACGCCCAGGGCGGCGGCGTCGGCAAGCAGGTCATGCAGCACGCCGAGCGCCATGTGTTCGAGCAATGGCAGCTGGCGACGATGCAGATGACGGTGATCGATTGCCGCGACGAACTCATCGCCTTCTACGAACGCCGTGGTTACGCCCGCACCGGCATCAAGAAGCCGTTTCCGTATGGCGACGCGCGCTTCGGCATTCCCAAGCGCGACGACCTGCAGTTCGAGGTGCTGGAAAAGCCGCTGGGAGCAGCGGCATGAGCGAGACCTGGACCTTCATCTGCGCCAGCGAGGAACTGCTGCCCGGGGAAATGAAGACCGCCTTCGACGAAGTCACCGGCACCCCGCTGGTGGTGTTCAACCTGGACGGCGAGCTGTATGCGCTGGAAGACCAGTGCAGCCATGAAGAATTTGAGTTGTCCTCGGGCGTGGTCGACCCGGTCGAAGGCAGCATCGAATGCATCCTGCACGGCGCCCGCTTCGACATCCGCGACGGCAGCGCGCTGTGCGCACCGGCCTATACGGCGGTGCCCAAGTTCCCGGTCAAGCGCGAGCACGGCGGCATCTGGTCACGCGACGACCGCGACTGAGCCGCCGGCCCGCAGGCAAGCAACCCGCCGGCGCCCCGCAAGGGGCGTTGTCGTATCTGCCGGATCGGTTGCCGCTTGCCACAACCACCGGCCCCGGCCGATACGCCCGTCACCGGCCCATTTCCCTTGCCCCGGCGGGGCTGGCAAGCCGGGCGGGTACAGCCCGCATCAATATTGATAACGCAAACAATTCTCAATAAGATGCGCATCCATTGCGCTCCGCAATGCTCCTGTCATCTGCCTGCAGTCCATGCCCACCCTGCCCTCCACGGCCATTCAGCGACCGACCGCATCCCTGCGGCAGCGCTTGCCGTGGTTGATGCTGGTGGCGGGAATGCTGCTGGCTTGGGCCCTGCTGGGGCATATCAAGCCGGCCCATGCCAGCATCTCGCTGACGGCGGCAACCCAGGTCCTGCTCAGCCCTGACCGCGGCCATCCGGGCGATCCGCCCGATCTGGTTGCCATTGCTGAATCCGGCGCCGAATCCTCCCGCAGCGCGCGCCCGCGCCCTGCCGATACCCTGCCGCCGCCGACCACCGCGCCGGTGGCCGCACCGGCGCGCACCTTCGTGGCTGCGGCCACTGACACCCTGCTCCAGCACGCCGTGGAACGGTCACACCGTTACCCACCGGCCCCGCATCTGCGGCTGAATCCCGGCCACGCGCCCCCGCGCGCCTGAGCCCTTCCCGCTGTCGCCTGACCGGCTGCTGCCGGCTGCGCGCCTGTCTGCTTTTCAACGCATCCGTTTTCCGCATCCGTTTTCCGCATCGCGCACGACGCCGTTGCTCTCTTTCCGCCTGCCTCGAGTCCACTCATGAAGCCTGTTCGTACCCCACTGACCTCTGCCCTGCTGCTGGCCATCGCTCCGCTGGCGGCACACGCCGCCCCCGACACTGCCGACAGCGACGCAGCCCCCCGCAAAGCCACCGAGCTGGACAAGGTGCAGGTGCGCGGCAGCTGGTTCGCGCCGTCCTCGCCCAAGTTCACCGCTGAACTGCTGGATACCCCCAAGTCGGTCTCCATCGTTTCGGAAAAACTGATCCAGGAAACCGGCGCGACCAGCCTGCAGGACGCCCTGCGCATGGTTCCGGGCATCACCTTTGGCGCTGGCGAAGGCGGCAACCCGACCGGCGACCGCCCCTTCATCCGTGGCTTTGATTCGCAGAGCAATATTTTTGTCGACGGCCTGCGTGACGTCGGCTCGCAGACCCGCGAAATCTTTGACCTGGAGCAGGTCGAAGTGGTCAAGGGCCCGAGCTCGGCCTACGGTGGCCGCGATTCCGGCGGTGGCAGCCTCAACCTGGTCAGCAAGACCCCGAAGCTGAAGAACGAAACCAGCGTCAGCATGGGCGTGGGCACCGACAGCTATACGCGCGGCACCGTGGACAGCAACTACGTGCTTGGCGACGGCATCGCCGCCCGCCTGAATCTGATGAAGCACCAGTCGGACATCGCGGGCCGTGACGCGGCCAATGTCGACCGCTGGGGCATCGCACCGTCGATCGCATTTGGCCTGAACAGCCCGGCGCAGTTGGTCATCGGCCACTACCACATGGAAACCGATGACCTGCCCGATGCAGGTGGCTTCCCCTACAACAATCCCTTCAGCAGCGGCCCCAACGTTTCCAAGAACGGCGACGGCAGCCCGCTGGTGCCGGACCGCAACAACTACTACGGCCTGAAGGACCGCGACTTCCAGCGCACCCGTGCGGACATCAGCACCATCGACGCCAGCTATGACTTCGGTGCCCACAAGCTGCGCAACATCGCGCGCCTGGGCAACACCAGCAACGACTACCTGTGGACCCAGCCGGACGACAGCAAGGGCAACCCGAACCTCTATGGCACCCTGTGGCGCCGTACCAATGCCCGCGCCGCCGACCTGAAGAACTTCACCGACCAGCTGAGCCTGACCGGCAACTTCAGCACCGGCGCGCTGCGCCACAGCTACAGCACCGGCGTGGAGTACAGCGACGAGAAGATGACCCGCGGCACCTACCAGATGTCCCCGGGCACCAACAACCCGCTGACCGGCAGCACCACCTGCCCGACCAGCGGTGCGGCCACCGGCTACAACTGCACCGACTTCAACAACCCCAACCCGAATGACCCGTGGTCGGCCAACCAGATCGTCTACCGCAGCAACAAGGCGCAGGACGTGCGCCAGACCACCAAGACCAAGTCGGTCTACGCGTTTGACACCATCGAGTTCAACGAGCAGTGGTCGGTCAACCTGGGCCTGCGCTATGACGACTACTCCACCGTCCTGCTCACCCCGGGCGGCGCGACGCCGCGCCTGAGCAATGACAACGACTTCGTCAACTACCAGGCGGGCGTGGTGTTCAAGCCGCTTGCCAACGGCAGCATCTACCTGTCCTACGGCACCTCCTCCACCCCGCCGGGCATGGACGGTGGTGACGGCTCGGACGGCATCAATGCCGCCAACGCCGACCTGGAACCACAGGAAACCAAAAACCTCGAACTGGGCACCAAGTGGAACCTGTTCGACAACCGCCTGAACCTGACCGCCGCCATCTTCCACACCGAGCTGAGCAATGCCCGCGTCGTGATCGACAACGGCACCACCCAGAACGCCGGCAAGAAGGTGATCGACGGCTTCGAGCTGGGCTTCACCGGCCAGCTGACCGATGCGTGGAGCGTCTACGGTGGCTACACCTACCTGGACTCGGAGCTGAAGGACAACGGCTTCACCTGCTCGGTCTCCAGCCGCACCGGCTGCCCGGCACCGGGCGTGTGGATTCCCTCGCCGAACAATGGCAACCAGTTCCCGAACACGGCCAAGCACAGCGCCAACCTGTGGACGACCTACAGCTTCCCGTTCGGCCTGACCCTGGGCGCTGGCGCCACCTATTCGGACAAGCAGTACGGTGATGCGGCCAACCGCAAGTGGATCCCGAGCTACACCCGTTGGGACGCCATGGCCAGCTACGCCATCCAGGACAACATCAGCCTGCAGTTGAACGTGCAGAACCTGTCGGACAAGGTGTACTTCACCAAGGCCTATGCTTCGCACTACGCCAGCATCGCCCCGGGCCGTTCGGCCACGTTGGCGCTGAACGTGAAGTTCTGATCCACCTGCCCCCGGCCTCGTGCCGGGGGCTTCGCATCAAGGGAAACCAACATGCTGCTGCACATCCCCGACGTACTGACGCGCGAGCAGGTCGCCTTCGCCCGCCAGCACCTGCAGGACGCGGGCTGGGCCGATGGCAAGGCCACCGCCGGCTACCAGTCGGCGCAGGCCAAGCACAACCTGCAGCTGCCGGAATCCGATCCGGCAGCGCGCGCACTGGGCTCGATGATCCTTGACGCACTGGGCCGCAACGACACCTTCTTTGCCGCTGCATTGCCACGTCGCGTCTACCCGCCCCTGTTCAACTGTTACCGGCCCGGCGAGACGTTCGGTTTCCACATCGACAACGCCATCCGCTACGACCACATCAGCCGCCCGGGTGATCCGCAGCCGGTGCGCACCGATCTGTCGGCGACGCTGTTCCTGGCCGACCCGGACGAATACGACGGCGGCGAGCTGGTGATCGAGGACACCTACGGCAATCAGCGGGTAAAACTCCCGGCGGGACACATGGTGCTGTACCCCGGCACCAGCCTGCACCAGGTCACGCCGGTGACGCGTGGCGCGCGCCTGGCTTCGTTCTTCTGGATTCAAAGCATGGTGCGCGATGACGGCCATCGTCGCCTGCTGTGGGACCTGGACCTGTCCATCCGCAGCATCACCCAGGACCATCCGCAGCACCCCTCGCTGGTCAACCTGACCGGCGTGTATCACAACCTGCTGCGGCAATGGGCCGAGGCCTGAGCATCCCCATGCAGGATCTGAAGACACTGCTGCAACAGCTTCCCGACAACCCTGCTGCCGTACTGGCCGAGCTTGAGCAGCGCGCGCAAGCGGGTGATCCGCTGCCCCAGTTCCTGCTTGGCCAGGCCTGCATGGAGGGCCGCGGCCGCAGCGTGGACACTGCTGCGGGCATGGCGTGGTACGAACGTGCGGCCAATGGTGGCCTGCCGCTGGCAATGAACATGCTGGGCCGTTGTCACGAGCTGGGCCAGGGCACGCCGGTCAATCACGAACTTGCTGCCGTCTGGTACCGCAAAGCTGCCGACAACGGCTTGGACTGGGGCCTCTACAACCTTGCCAACCTGCTCGCCACTGGCCGCGGCGTGGCGCGCGACGAAGCCGCTGCCTATGCGCTGTATCTGCAGGCAGCCAACGCCGGGCATGCCAAGTCGATGAACCTGGTGGGGCGCTGCCTGGAAGAAGGCAGGGGTGTGGCCGCCGATCCCGGCGCCGCGCCGGCGTGGTATCTGCGCTCGGCACAGGCTGGCGACTTCCGCGGCCAGGCCAGCCACGCCTCGTTGCTGCTGGCCGCAGGCAAGGTAGAGGAAGCCGCGCATTGGCTGCAGCAGGCCCTGGCGCAGGGCAACCCCGCGTTTCTGGCGCAGATCCGCCCGCAACTGGCGAACTCCACGTACGCGCGCATTCGTGCGCTGATATCCGACCGTGTTTGATATTCGTCAATTGTTGTTATCAATTCTCATTTGCAAAAGTTAACGAGTCCCAACTACAATCCCGGCCCGAAAGCGACCGACTGACCGCGTCGCATCTGCCACCTGGGATTTCAGTGCAGCCATCGCAGCGCCCTTCGCACCTGACCTCCGCACATCGTTTCGCTGCGATGCGCCCGGTGGCCCTGTGCGCACTGCTCCTGCTGTCGCTGATGGCTTCGCTCTGGCAGGGCGGGCAGCACATGCCGCGCACCGGCATGGTCGAAAGCAGCACCTCCGCCCCCGCCGAAGAACGTTCCGGTGGCGAAAAGCAGATTGAAGAAGAAAGCCCGGCCAAGCTGCGCCGGGTGGCGAGCCTGCGGGCGCCGCGTGCGGTACAGCTGTACCCGGTATTGCAGGGGCACACGTTTGCCGTCACTGCCGTCCTCCAGCATTCATTGACGCCCGCTGCACCGGGGCAGTCCCGTCACGCATTGCCCAGCCTGCGCCTGCAACGCGGGCAAGCGCCTCCGCGGGCCTGATCGTTTCCTGCCCGGGCCACGTCCGGCCCGCGCGTTCTGCTGCTTTTCCCATCTATCGCACCGTCCCTCGCAAGCCAATCGCCTGCGGCGGCCATCTGCGTATCCGTCATCACCTACTCCAGAGGCTCTCCCATGGCTCAGCGCCATCGTCGTCATGCGTCCGTTACCCGTCACCTGCTCACCGCTGCCGTGCTCGGCGCACTCAGCGTTACCGCCCACGCCAACGGCAGCGGCGCCCCGACCACGCTGGACAAGGTGGTCGTCACCGCCAGCGGCTTCGAGCAGAAGATCACCGATGCACCGGCCAGCATTTCGGTCATCACCCAGGAAGAACTGGCCAAGCGCCCGTACATGACGCTGCTGGATGCGGTGCGCGACCTGGAAGGCGTGGACGTGGGCGAAACCCGCGACAAGACCGGCCAGGGCACCATCTCCATGCGCGGCATGGGTTCGGACTACACGCTGATCCTGGTCAACGGCCGCCGCCAGAACAACCACGGCGACATCTACCCGAACAACTTCGGTGGCAACCAGTTCAACCACATCCCGCCGCTGGATGCGATCGAGCGCATCGAAGTGATCCGTGGCCCCGCCTCCACCCTGTACGGTGCCGATGCGATGGGCGGCGTGATCAACATCATCACCAAGCGCACGCTCGACAGCTGGCACGGTTCGGCCACCGTGGCCCGTACCTTTGAATCCAATGACGAGTTCGGTGACGACACCACCGCCGACCTGTTCGTCACCGGCCCGCTGGTGCCGGGCGTACTGAACCTCAGCGCGCGTGCCAGCTGGTACGACCGCAAGGCCTCCAACCCGGTGTACTCCTCCGTCACCGATCCGGCCGGGGTCGAGCACAACCGTGCACTGGGCTTCGGCGGCGGCGGCAAGACCGTGGACAACACCAACAAGGCTGGCGGCATCAGCCTGGCATGGACCCCGACCGAGTCGCAGACGATCACCCTGGACTACGACACATCGCGCCAGGAATACGACAACTCAATCAAGATCAACGACCGGGGTGTCGAGGAATACCCGGTCGGCACCGTCGACAACATCAACAGCATCTGGCGTGGCAACTCCACGCGCTGCATCAGCCTTGGCAACTGCACGCGCGCCGACCCCCGCGTGGGCTACGGCCCGACCCAGGAATTCACCCGTGACGCCTGGGCGCTGACCCACGAAGGCAACTGGGACTTCGGCAACAGTTTTGTCTCGCTCTCGCACGTGGCCACCAACAATGATGGCCGCACCATGCCGTTCACAGTGGCCGAGCGCCGCGAGCTGCTGCAGATGCTCAACGCCACCGGCGCCTATGCCGGCATGACCGAAGCACAGCGCCGTGCCGCCGCCGAACAGGCATTCCTGCCGCGCCCGCAGCGCACCCTTGAAAGTGCGCAGTACACGCTCGACGCCAAGATCGACGTGCCGTTCCAGGCCGCCGGCGACCACACCGCGGTGTTCGGCACCCAGGTGATCCGCGGCGACCTGACCGATGGCGTGTTCGGCATGGAAGTCGGCAACCCCGGCCGCAAGCAGGAACACAACATGTACTCGCTGTTCGCCGAGGACACCTGGACCGTGATCGCACCGCTGGCCATCACCTATGGCCTGCGTTACGACAACCATGACGTGTTCGGCGACCACCTGAGCCCGCGCCTGTACGGCGTGTACACCGTCAACGAGCAGTGGACGGTCAAGGGCGGCGTCAGCACCGGCTTCAAGACGCCCAAGACCACACAGCTGTATGACGGCGTCACCGGCTTTGGCGGCCAGGGCACCTCGCCGATGTTCGGCAACCCGGACCTGAAGCCGGAGACCAGCACCAGCACCGAACTGGCGGTCTACTGGCAGCACCCGGACGGCCATAACTTCAATGCCACCATCTTCCACAACAAGTTCGACGACAAGATTTCGTCCCAGCCCTGCGGTGCCGGCCTGGCTCTGGCCTGCACCAGCACCGGCGAGTACGCCGACCTGGGCTATGCCACCAGCAGCAAGACCGTGAACATCGACGAGGTGGTGATCCAGGGTGCGGAAGTGGCCGGCCGCTGGGAAATCAACGACGCCTTCAGCCTGCGCGCCAACTACACCTACACCGACAGCGAGCAGAAGAGCGGTGCCGAAAAGGGCCTGCCGCTGGGCAACAGCGCCAAGCACATGGCCAATGCCACCTTCAACTGGCAGGCCAATGATCGCTTCAACCTGTTCCTGACCACCGAGGCACGTTCCAAGCGTTACCGCGGGGTCAGCGCCATCACCGGCCAGGAGCTGTATTACAAGAACTACACCGTGTTCCACCTCGGCGCTTCGTTCGAGGCCACGGAGTGGCTGACCGTCAACGCGCGCATCAACAATCTGTTTGATCGTGACTTCACCACCTACCAGACCACCTTCACGGACCTGGACGGTGACGGCGCCTATGCCGACGGCACCAATGAAGTGCTGTATCTCGACGACTACAACAACAAGGACAAGGCCCGCAGCTTCTGGCTGAGCCTCAACGCCCGCTTCTGATCGATGACGCCGCGCCCCGGCGCCCACCCTTGTTGGGATGGGCGCCGGGGCGTTGTTGTTTCTCTGCGGGCTTCCGAGACGCCACCGCTCGCCTTGTCCAGGCACGAGTGAAAACGACCCTCAAAGCCTTTGAACTGTTTCAGACCACTCCTGCGAACCCATGCCGTTTGCATCCGTTCGATACAAATGGATACAAATTGCGAATCATTCTCATTAGTGATCTAATCTTCACCCTTCCATTCAACTGAACCTGTGTCTGTGTCCGTAGAGCGCGCCTCGGCCAACATCGTGCAGCAACAAGCCAGCCGCGGCTTCTGGTTGCGCACCCTGCATCAGTGGCACTGGATCAGCTCGGCGGTCTGCCTGATCGGCATGCTGTTGTTCTCCATCACCGGCATCACCTTGAACCACGCGTCCAAGATTGAAGCCAAGCCCAACGTGCACAA
Organism: Stenotrophomonas sp. STEN056; assembly: GCF_056759635.1. NCBI lineage: Bacteria > Pseudomonadati > Pseudomonadota > Gammaproteobacteria > Lysobacterales > Lysobacteraceae > Stenotrophomonas > Stenotrophomonas sp. STEN056. Next base: position 4,757 of record NZ_JBRRDL010000044.1, on the reverse strand, counting down.
CCAGCAGATCGAACTGTCCGCGCCGCTGCTCAAGGCATTGGGCGAGCGCGAGGACGGCAACGCGCCGTTGCCGGGCAAGGTGGCGGACTGGTTGTCACGCGAGCTGGATGTTTCCATCGGCAAGCGCCCGGCCGAGTGGTCGCCGGAAGAAATCTATCTGTCCATGCCCGGCCCCGGCAGCGATGCCTGGTTGAGCATCGACCGCGAAACAGGTGCCGTGGAATTCGAGAAAACCCGGCGTGGCTGGGTGTCGTATTTCAACGATCTGCACAAGGGCCGCAATGCCGGCCCGGGCTGGGGCTGGTTCCTGGACCTGTTTGCCGTGGCCTGCCTGGTGTTCTGTATCACCGGCCTGTTCCTGCTGCACCTGCATGCGCAACAGCGGCGCATGACCTGGCCGCTGGTCGGCCTGGGTTTGCTGATCCCGCTGTTGATTGCCCTGCTCCTCATCCATTGACCGTCCTTCCCGGAGTCGCACCATGCGCGTCACCCTGACCATCGCCCTGAGCGGCCTGATCGCCACCGCTCCCGCGGCCTACGCCGCCAGCCTCGACGTCAACGTCGAAGTGCCCTCGCTCAACGTGGCCGAATACCACCGCCCGTATGTGGCCGTGTGGATTGAAGGCGCCGACCAGAAGGTCGCGGCCAACCTGTCGGTCTGGTACCAGCTCAAGGACACCGCCGAAGGCCACGGCACCAAGTGGTTGCCGGACCTGCGCCAGTGGTGGCGCAAGAGCGGCCGCACCCTGCAGGTGCCGGTGGATGGCGTGACCGGCCCGACCCGCCCGGTCGGCAAGCACCAGCTCAGCTTCAACGACCGCCAGCCGCAGCTGCGCGGCCTGCCCGCCGGCCAGTACACGCTGGTGGTGGAAGCCTCGCGCGAAGTCGGCGGCCGCGAACTGGTCAAGATTCCCTTCACCTGGCCGGCGCGCACCGCACAGAACGGCAGCGTGCAAGGCACGTCCGAACTGGGCGCCGTCACCCTCGCCGTCAAACCCTGACCCGTCTTAGTCCACTGGAGCCAACCGATGAAGCGTTCCCTCCTGATTGCCGCCGCCATCGCCGCAGCACTTCCGTTCACTGCCTCGGCCCACAAGGCCTGGCTGCAGCCGTCGCAGACCGTCATTGCCGGTACCAACCCGTGGATCACGGTGGACGCGGCGGTGTCCAACGACCTGTTCTATTTCAACCATGTGCCGCTGCGCCTGGACAACCTGGTCATCACCGCCCCTGACGGCAGCACCGTGCAGCCGCAGAACGCGGCCACCGGCAAGTACCGCAGCGTGTTCGACGTTGAGCTGACCCAGCAGGGCACCTACCGCCTGGCCACTGTCAATGCCGGCCTGTCGGCCAACTGGCAGGAAGACGGCAAGCCCAAGCGCTGGCGCGGCAACGCCGCCACCTTCGCCACCGAAGTGCCGAAGGACGCCAAGGACCTGAAGGTCTCCGAGACCGCCGGCCGCATCGAAACCTTCGTCACCAACGGCAAGCCGAACGACACCGCGCTGCAGCCAACCGGCAAGGGCATGGAACTGGTTGCTGCGGGTCACCCGAACGACCTGTTCGCCGGCGAGCAAGCCAAGTTCAAGCTGCTGGTCGACGGCAAGCCACAGGCCGGCCTGGAAGTGGAGATCACCCGTGGTGGCACCCGTTACCGTAACGCCCAGGAAGAGATCAAGGTCACCACCGACGCCAACGGCGAGTTCTCGGTGACCTGGCCGCAGGCCGGCATGTACTGGCTGGAAACCGGCACCGAGGACAACAAGACCTCGATCCCGCAGGCCAACGTCCGCCGCCTGAGCTACGTCGGCACGCTGGAAGTGCTGCCGCAGTAACAATGCGCTGCAGCTTCAAAAGCCCCTCTCCCGTTTACGGGAGAGGGGTTGGGGTGAGGGGCAAAGCCGAAGCCGCTTTCCTGAAGCCGCCGGTTGCTCTACAGAAGCAAAAGCTCCCCTCATCCGCCCCTTCGGGGCACCTTCTCCCGTAAACGGGAGAAGAAATACCAGCCCCAGCCAGCTTTCTATTCTCGATGTCCCCCAACTCCGACATCGCCGCCCTTGGCGGCCACACCATGGGCACCTCCTGGAGCGCCAAGCTGGTCGCACCGCGCAGCCGTGACCTGCATGCGCTGCATGCCGGCATCCAGGCCGAGCTGGACCGCGTGGTCGCGCAGATGAGCACCTGGGAAGCCGGTTCGGACATCAGCCGCTACAACCGTGCCGCTGCCGACAGCTGGCACGCACTTCCTGAAGATTTCTGGGCCGTGCTCAGTGCCGCGCATGACATTGCCGCGCGCAGCGAGGGTGCGTTCGACCCCAGCATTGGCCCGCTGGTCGCACTGTGGGGCTTTGGTGCGGACGCCGCTGCCCAGCGCGTTCCCGACCCCGCACAACTGGCCGACGTCGCGCGCCGCTGTGGCTGGCGCAGGCTGCAGTTGAATCCGCAGACACAATCAGCGCTGCAACCCGGCGGCCTGCAGTTGGATCTGTCCGCCATCGCCAAAGGCTACGGCGTGGATCTGGTCAGCCGCTGGCTGCGCCGTAACGGTATTGCTGCAGCTTTGGTCGAAGTGGGCGGGGAGCTGCACGGCTACGGGCTCAAGCCCGACGGCCAGCCATGGCGGGTGCTGGTGGAATCGGCACCGGAAGAAGATGCCGGCGCCGACTTCCCACCGCGCGTACTGGCCTTGAACGACCTCGCCGTCGCCACCTCCGGCGACCGCTGGCACCACTACGAACATGATGGCGTGTCCTACAGCCACACCCTCGACCCACGCACGCAGGCGCCGGTAACGCGCGCCGCTGCGGCAGTCACCGTGATCGCCCGCGAGGCGATGCATGCCGATGCCTGGGCCACCGCGCTCACCGTGATGGGCGCCGAACACGGTCTGGCCTTCGCCCAGCAGCATGACCTTGCCGCGCGTTTTGTCTCGCGCGGCAGCACTGGGCTGGAAGAGGCGATGACGCCCGCCTTCCAGCGCTACCTGGACGCAGACACGCAATGAGTTCCAACCGCTCTCTCCGCGCCATGCTTGGCAACCTCGGCATGATCGCCGCCTTGCTGCTCGTGGCCTTCCTGCTGCTGCGCCTGCACCTGGGCGAAAGCTGGTGGCTGGCCTCGCCCCTGCCCACGCAATGGTGGAGCGCGCTGAGCGTCACTGCCATCTATGCCGCTGCCTGTTTCGCACTGTGGTGGCGGGTACGCCCGCGCAAGGAAGAAACCAGCAATGACGGCGAGCCGCCGGTGCTGGTGGTGTGGGCCAGCCAGACCGGCTTCGCCGAACAGCTTGCAGAACGCACCGCCGAAAGCCTGCGCGCCGCCGGCCATAAAACCCGCCTGCGCCCACTGGAGCAGGTGGACACCGCCCTGCTCGGCGCCAGTCGCAAGGCCCTGTTCATCGCCAGCACCACCGGCGAAGGCGACCCGCCCGATCATGCACTCGCCTTCCTCAGCCGGGTGATGACGCAACCGGCCGCATTGCCGCAACTGCACTACGCGGTGCTCGCGCTCGGCGACCGCACCTATGACCAGTTCTGCGCGTTTGGTCATCAACTGGACGACTGGTTGCGCGAGCACGGCGCACAGCCGCTGTTCGATACGGTGGAAGTGGACAATGCCGACCCGGACGCATTGCGGCATTGGCAGCAGTTGCTTGGTCAACTGGGCGGCAAGGCCGCCGATGTCCCCGATTGGAGCGCACCGGCTTATCAGCCATGGCGGTTGCAGGCGCGGCAGGCACTCAATCCCGGCAGCGTCGGTGGCACGGTGTTCCATCTCAAACTGCATCCGGCCGAAGGCACGCTGCCGAGCTGGCAGGCCGGCGACATCGCCGAGATCGGCCCGCATCAATCGGCCGATGCCGTCACCCAGTGGATGCAGGCTAATGGTTTTGCCGCCACCGCCTTGCTGCCCGATGGTCGGTTGCTGCGTGAGGTGCTGGCGGTGTCGTATCTGCCGGAGCAGATCGCCAGCGGCGACATCACCGCACTCAGCGCTGCACTCAAGCCGCTGCCGCACCGCGAGTACTCCATCGCCTCGATGCCTTCGGAAGGCACGCTGCAATTGATGCTGCGCCGCCAGCTGCGTCCAGACGGAACGCCCGGCCTGGCCAGCGGCTGGCTGTGCGACTTCACCACGCCGGGCGACGCCATTGACCTGCGCCTGCGCAGTAACCGCAACTTCCACCCGCCGCAGAACGACGTGCCGCTGATCCTGATCGGCAATGGCACCGGCATCGCCGGCCTGCGCGCACACCTGCGCGCACGCATCGATGCCGGTGCACATCGCAACTGGTTGCTGTTCGGCGAGCGCAATGTCGCCCACGACTTCCACTTCGGCGATGAATTGCAGCAATGGCAGCGCGACGGCGCCATCGAACACCTGGATGTCGTTTTCAGCCGCGACGACGGCCCGTTCCACTATGTACAGGACGCACTGGCCGCACATGCGCCGCGCCTGCGCGAGTGGGTGGAACAAGGCGCGACAATTCTGGTCTGCGGCAGTCTGCAGGGCATGGCACCGGCGGTGGATGCCGTCATCGTGCAGGCACTGGGCGCGGAAGCACATGAAGCGCTGCGCCTTGGCGGCCGCTATCGCCGCGACGTGTACTAAGCACCGCCAGCCTACGACGCTCGCGAATCGTCCTGTAGTTGGGGGCCCGCCCAGGCGCCGAACAGTGGAGGCGGCGGCCACGACCCGCCGAGGGCCGGCATCGTCGGCGGCACAGGCGCGGGTGGTGTCTGTGTCATGACCGCACC